>NZ_LBJX01000099.1:0-350154 GCF_028128895.1 Bradyrhizobium sp. CCBAU 11434 | reverse complement strand
GATCTACCGCCCCGTCCAGACCGGCTTCCGCTTTTCGCTGAATGCCTTCAGCCCCTCCTTGGCGTCTTCGGTCATCGCCAGCAGCGCGATCTGGCTTTCGGTGTAGGCAATGCTCTCGTCGAAGGACATCGCGGCGATGGCGCGCATGGCGTATTTGCCGCGGCGGATTGCGGTCGGGGATTTGTCGACGATGCGGCCGATCAGCCAGTCGACCTTGGCGTCGAGCTCGGCCGCGGGCACGACGTAGTTGAGCAGGCCCGCTGCCTGCGCCGCCTTTGCGTCGAACGGCTCGCCCGTGAGCGCCCATTCGTTGACGAGGCGCCTCGGCGCGATCTCTTGCAACAGGCTCAGCACCTGCATCGGAAACACGCCGACCTTCACCTCCGGCAGGCCGAAGATCACATGGTCTGCCGCAACCGCCATGTCGGTCATGCACAAGAGGCCCATGCCGCCGGCCATGCAGACGCCACCGACGCGCGCGATCGCCGGCTTGGTCGCATTCTGCGACAGGCGCAGCAGATCGGCGTAGTCGACATTGGGCCTGGAGTGATCCATCGCGAAAGCCGCGCCGGAATTCTGTAAATCGGCGCCGGCGCAAAACGCCTTGTCGCCCACGCCGGTCAGCACGATGACGCGAACATCCTTGTCGTCATGTGCGTCGCGATAACCTTTCGTGATGCCGGCGATCACGTCGCCGTTCAGCGCGTTGCGCTTCTCCGGCCGGTTGATGGTGATCCAGAACGCCTGCCCGCGCTTCTCGGTGATGACGGCTGTGGTGTCGGTCATGACGCTTGATCCTTGCTCCTGGTCTGCAGCCATTTGCGGCAGCTCCGGAGTGAGGTGCAAGGGCAATTTGCCAGGAGGCGCCGCTTTAGCGCCTCGACACAAATTTGTAGGGAAGCACAGCGCGAGTGCAGCTCAGGTTGCGGTCGCTTTCCTGATCCAGACCTTGTTGTCGTGGAACGCAGCGCCCCCGATCGGCGCGATCGTATCGGCGCCGGTCAGCATGTTGATGCCGCGGCCGCCGATATGATTTTTGTTCGGATGCACGGATTCCGCGATCAGCACACCGCGCCGCACGCCCTCGAACAGAGCGGCAATCAGCGTGGTCTCGCCCCTGATATTCCCGAGCGTCACCGCATCGCCATCGGCGATGTCGAGCGCGGCCGCATCCAGCGGATGGATCATCACGCTCGCCTTGCCTTCGCGCGCCTGCGAGGACGGGGTCTCGTTGAAGGTGGTGTTGAGGAAGCTGCGCGAGGGGCTGGTCGCCAGCCGGAACGGATGGGCCTGATCGCTGTGCTCGATGACAGCCCAATGATCCGGCAGCGACGGCATCTTGTCGAAATCGCCCATGGTCTGGCCGAACGGCGGATGCGCCCAGTCGGCCTTGAAGTGGAATTTCTTGTCGGGATGAGCAAAGCCATCGAGATAATGCGAGGTGCGGAAATCCGGCTGCAGATCGCGCCAGAGATCGGCCTCGAGGCCGGCGATGTCGCCGTGGTCGCTCAGCTTCAGCGTCGTGTCGATCAACTCGCGCGGCGTCATCTCGAAGCCCGGGTGCTTCGCGCCAAGCCGTGGCGCCAGCGCCTGCAGCACCTGGTGGTTGGAGCGGCACTCGCCAGGTGGATCGATCAGCTTGGGGCCGACCGAGATGTGCTGATGACCGCCGCCGTAATAGAGGTCGTCGTGCTCCATGAACATCGTCGCCGGCAGCACGATGTCGGACATCAATGCCGTCTCGGTCATGAACTGCTCATGCACCGCGACGAACAAGTCCTCGCGCGCAAAGCCCTGCCGCACCAGCGCCTGCTCCGGCGCCACCGTCATCGGGTTGGTGTTCTGGATCAGCATCGCCTTGACCGGACCCCTGCCCAGCAGGGCCTCGGCATCGCCGGTGAGGATACGACCGATCTGCGACTGGTCGAGCGCGCGGACCGTCTTGTCGAGCGCATCATGACCTTCGATGACGGATTCGTTGAAATGCCAAAGCGCGTAATTGTTGAAGAAGGCGCCGCCGCCTTCATATTGCCAAGCGCCGGTCACCGCGGGAATGCAGTTTGCCGCATGCATCTGCATCGCGCCGTTGCGCGAACGCGTGAAGCCGTAGCCGAGCCGGAAGAAGGTCCGCTTGGTCTCGCCGACGGCCTTGGCGAAGGCCTCGATCTCGGCGACCGGCACGCCGCAGATCGCGGACGCCCATTCGGGCGTGCGCGACCTCAGATGCGCCTCGAGCTCATTGGGACAGTCAGTGTACTTGTCCATATAGGCGCGGTCGGCGTAGCCGTCGCGGAACAGCACATGCATCACGCCGCAGGCAAACGCGCCGTCGGTGCCGGGGCGCAGCAGGATCTTGATGTCGGCCTGCTTCATGGTCTCGTTGTCGTAGATGTCGACGGCTGCGATCCTAGCACCGCGCTCCTTCCGCGCACGCGCGGCATGCGTCATCACGTTGACCTGGGTGTTGACGGGATTGGTGCCCCAGATCACGACAAAATCCGACAGCGCCATCTCGCGCGGATCGACGCCCGCGATCTTGCCGGTGCCGATTGCAAAGCCGATGCGCCCGACATTGGCGCAGATGGTCTGGTAGAAGCGCGAATATTTTTTCACATGCGTGAGACGATTGAGGCCGTCGCGCATTACCAGGCCCATGGTGCCGGCATAGTAGTAGGGCCAGATCGATTCCGCGCCGAATCCGCGCTCAGCCTGGTTGAAGCGGTCGGCGATCTCGACGAGCGCCTCGTCCCAGGAGATCCGCTCGAACTGGCCGGAGCCCTTCGGTCCGGTTCGGCGCATCGGATACATCACCCTTTCAGGATGATGGATGCGCTCGGCGTAGCGGGCGACCTTGGCGCAGACCACGCCGGCCGTATAGGTCTGCTTCTTAGAACCACGGACGCGGCCGATGCTGCGGCCCTCGACCACCTCGACATCGAGCGCGCAGGCCGACGGGCAATCGTGCGGACAGGTGGAGTGGCGGATCTCGATCTTGGCGTGCTGGTTCATGAACAATTTCGTAACATCAAAAGTCCTGTGAGCCGAGGGCATTTATCCGGCACTGCCCATGCAAAATGCTCAAAGCCGGCGCGCGGCCTGTTCCGCCGCGACCGCGAAATGCTGGGTGCACACCGAAAACGGGCAGATATTCCTGATCAAATCGACTTTGTGAGGCGTCGACAGTGTGCGTCTGCTCCCTCTACAGTGCGGGCCAACAAGAACGAGTTCAGGGAGGTGGGTGTGAGGGCCCGATACATTTCGCTGGCGCTGGCCGCCGGCCTGCTCGCCGCATTTTCCGCAAGCCCGTCCCCGGCGCAGGATTATCCCGCGCACGCGGTCCGCATCGTCGTGCCGTTCGGCGCGGGCGGACCGGCTGACGTCGCGGCCCGGCTGATTGGCCAGGCGCTCCAGGAGCGCTTCGGCCAGCCCTTCGTGGTCGAGAACCGCACCGGCGCCGGCGGCGTCATCGGCACCGTCGAGGCGGCGAAGTCCCCTGCCGACGGCTACACCTTGCTGATGATGTCCAACACCCAGACCGCAAATGAATCGCTGCTGACCGCAGAGCAGCGCAAATACGATCTGATGCGCGACCTCGCGCCGATCGCGCCGGTGAACTATTCCGATCTCGTTATCGTGGTGAACCCGCAAGTCCCCGCGAAAACGCTTGCCGAGTTCATCGCACTTGCGAAGTCGCAGCCGGGCAAGTTGAACTACGCCTCATCAGGCCAGGGTACGCCCTATCACATGGCCGGAGAGCTGTTCAAAGCCATGGCCGGCATCGACGTCGTCCACGTCCCCTACCGCAACAGCGGCGAGGCCCGCAGCGGCGTGATCGGCGGCCAGGTGCAGATGATGATCGACGCGGTGCCGGCGATGGCGCCGAACATCGGCGAGAACCAGGTCCGTGCGCTCGCGACCACCGGCCAACAGCGCTCTGCCGTGCTGCCGAACGTGCCGACCGCCGGCGAAGCCGGCGTTCCCGGCTACGAGGCAACGATCTGGCTCGGCCTGATGGCCCCAGCAGGCACGCCCAAGCCCGTCATCGACAAGCTCAACTCAGCCGTCAACGCGATGGTGAAGCGTCCCGACATCGTCAAGCTCTGGACTGAGCAGGGTGCCGTACCGATGTCGATGACATCGGAGGAGTTTGACAAATTCCTGCGCGGCGACATCGCGAAATGGGCCGACGTTGTCAAGAAATTCAACAAGTCCTGAGGCTAGGCGGGTCATGCCCACCATTCAATTCCAGCTCAACGGCGCTGCGATGTCCGTGGACGTCGATCCAGACCAGACGCTGCTCGATGTGCTGCGTGGGCGGCTCGGCATCACCGGTGCGCATTTCGGCTGCGGCGCCGGCGAATGCGGAGCCTGCTCTGTGATGGTCGGCGGCCACGCAATGACGTCCTGCGATATGCCGATGTGGTCGGTCGCGGACAAGGATGTCGTCACGCTGGAGGGCCTCGGCACAATCGAGCAACCGCATCCGCTGCAACGCGCTTTCATCTCCGAACAGGCGATGCAATGCGGCTATTGCGTCTCGGGCATCATGATCAGCGCGGCAGCGCTGCTGAACAGCAATCCGGCTCCGACGGAGGCGGAGGTCAGAGCGGCGCTCGATCGCAATCTGTGTCGCTGCGGGTCGCATAACCGCATGGTCCGCGCCGTGCTGCGCGCTGCATCGGAGATGGCCACGTCATGAGTGCGCCGCCTCCCGGTCCGAAACTGCCGCACAGCCTTGCCGCCAACCCAAGACTGTCGTCCTGGGTACGGTTCACCGCCGAAGGCCGCGTCGCGATCTCGCCCGGAAAGGTCGAGATCGGCCAGGGCATCGTGACGGCGCTGGCGCAGATCGCCGCGGACGAGCTCGACGTCGAGATCGGCCGCATCGAGATGATCCGCGCCTCGACGGCCGCGAGCCCGAACGAAGGCGTCACCTCCGGCAGCCTGTCGATCCAGCAATCCGGCCGCGCGCTGCGTCACGCCTGTGCGGAGGTACGCCAGCGCTTTCTCGCGGCAGCGTCGGAACGTCTCGGCGTCGATGCGGCGCTGCTGGGTGTCGAGGATGGCGTGATCTCCGGCCCCGGCAATGTCGCGACCAGCTATTGGGAGCTCGCCGGAGACGTATCGCTCGAACGCGATGCAACACCTGGCACAGTCGCCAAGTCCGCCACCACACGCAGCGTCGCCGGGCATTCCATTCAGCGCGTCGACATTCCCGACAAGGTGTTCGCGCGGCCGCGCTTCATCCATGATCATGCACTGCCCGAGTTGGTGCACGGGCGCGTGCTGCGGCCGGACATCTCGGGCGCAAGATTGACCGCGCTCGACGAGGCGCCTGCGCGCGCCGTTCGCGGGCTCATCGCGATCGTCCGCGACGGCGGTTTTGCCGGCGTCGTCGCCGACAGCGAGGCTGCGGCTGAAGCCGCGCTGAAGGCCCTGCGCAAGGGCGCGACATGGTCGGCGGGGGAGCCGCTGCCTGATGAGAACGATCTGGCTGGTTTCCTGAGAAGCCAGCCGATCGAGACGACGATCATCGACGCCAGGACGCCGGCCGTGACCAAGGCTGCGCGTACACTGCGCCGGCAATACACCCGCCCTTACATCGCGCATGCCTCGATCGCGCCGTCCTGCGCATTGGCGCAATGGGACGGCGACCGTGTCCACGTCTGGACGCATAGCCAAGGCGTCTATCTGCTCCGCGTCGATCTCGCAATTGTGCTCAAGCTGCCGGCCGAGAACATCGCCGTCGAGCACATGGAAGGGGCTGGATGCTATGGCCACAATGCTGCTGACGACGTCGCGCTCGATGCCGTGCTGCTGGCAAACGCCGCCGACGGCCGTCCGGTGCGGGTGCAATGGTCGCGCCACGACGAGATGTTCCACGCACCGTTTGGGGCCGCGATGGCCATCGAGATCGAAGCCGACCTCGATGCGGAAAACGAGATCGTTGGCTGGCGTCATGCGATCTGGAGCAATGGTCATACCGCGCGGCCTGGGCGCGCGGCCCAGCCCGCACTGTTGGCGGCAAGCGAGATCGCCAATCCCTATCCGCGCATGATCTCGACAAATCCGCCGCCCGCCAATGGTGGCGGCAGCGACCGCAACGCCGTTCCACTCTACGATCTTCCGGCCTGGACCATCACCAGCCATCGCCTGCTGACAATGCCGGTGCGCACCTCGTCGCTGCGGACCCTCGGCGCGCAGGGCAACGTGTTCGCGATCGAATCACTGCTCGACGAGATCGCAACCTTACGCGGCGAAGACCCGATCGCATTTCGCCTGCGACATCTCCGCGACGAGCGGGCCCGTGAGGTCCTCCGCGCCGTCGCACGACGCGCAGGCTGGAAGCCCGAAAAGCATACGGGTATCGGTCACGGCGTCGGCTTTGCCCGCTACAAGAACACGGGCGCCTATTGCGCCGCCATCGCCGAGATCGAAGGCGCCGACGACATCCGCGTGAGACGGCTGACGCTTGCGGTCGACGTCGGCGAGGCCATCAATCCTGATGGCGTCATCAACCAGATCGAAGGCGGCGCGATCCAGGCGACGAGCTGGGTGCTGCAGGAGCGCGTCCGCTTCGACCGCACGCACATCACCTCGACCTCGTGGACGGACTACCCGATCCTGACCTTCAGCGAGGTCCCGGCCGTGGATGTCGAGATCATTCAGCAGCCTGAGATCGAGCCGGTCGGTGCTGGCGAAGCCGCACACGGCCCTGTGACGGCGGCCATCGCGAATGCGGTGTTCGATTGCCTCGGCGTGCGCGTACGCGACCTGCCGATCACGCGCGACAAGATCATCGCAGCCATGGAGCTTGCATTGTGACGACAGTGAACATCTTGAGCGGCGGTGCGGCGCAAGGCTTGGTGCGCGGCCTCACCGAGGCCTTCAAGGCGCAGACCGGCTTCGGCATCGACGGCGAATTCGGCGCTGTCGGCGTGATGGCGGACAAGCTGCGCGCAAGCACGCCCGCGGACCTCGTGATCCTGACGCAGGCTCTGCTTGCTAAGCTTACGGCGGAGAAACTTGTCGTCCCCTCCTCGATCTCCGATGTCGGCCGGGTCGAGACCGCGTTGGCGGTCCGCAGCCGCGACCCCAAGGTGACTGTGAAGACGGAAGCCGATCTGCGCGACGTCCTGCGGTCCGCAGACGCCATCTACGTTCCCGATACCAGGGCCTCCACCGCAGGCCAACACGTGGCAAAAGTACTGGATCAGCTCGGCATCGCCTATGAGGTCACGTCGCGCCTGAAGATATTCCCGAACGGCGCTACGGCGATGCGCGAGTTGGCGACGTCCACCGCGTCGCGGCCGATCGGATGCACCCAGGCGACCGAGATCATTGCGACTGACGGCATCGCGCTATCGGGTTCGCTGCCGCCGGGATGCGAGCTGGTGACGATGTACACGGCCGGCATCGCCACGCAGGCGGTGCATCCGAAGGAAGCGGCGGCGCTGATCGCGCTGCTGACCGGCGCAGACCAGAGAGACCTGCGCCAGCGCATGGGTTTTGCGAGCTAGATGCGCGGCTTATTTGTGCAGCTGGGTGAGACCGGTCGGCGGGCCGTCAACTCCGGTCCAGCCACCATCGACAAACAGCGTGCTGCCACTGACATAGCTCGCTGCATCCGAGGCGAGATAGGCAACGGCCGTGGCGACCTCGTCGGCGCTGCTCCAGCGGTTGAACACGGTGTGGCCGGCGTAGAGATTGTAGATGTCGGGCCGCTTCTTGAAAGGGCTGGTCAGCGCAGTCTCGACGATGCTCGGCGCGATTGCGTTGACGCGCACGCCGGCATGGCCGACCTCGGAGGCAAAGCCCTTCACCAGCAAACCGATTGCCGCTTTGGTCGAGCCGTAGACTCCCAGGCCCGGCTCGATGGTCACCGCGCGCACCGAGGAGCAGGCGATGATGCTGCCACCCTTCTGCTCGACCATGATGCGGCCGAACGCCTGGAAGAACCAGACCGTGCCTTTGACGTTGAGGTTCAGGACGCGGTCGAGATCCTCCTCGGTGTAGTCGAGGATGGTCTTGCGGATGTTGAGCCCGGGCGTCGTCACGGCGATGTCGAGCCGCGCGAACTTCTGCATTACCGTCTTGGCGAGCGCATTGACGTCGGCAATGCTTGAAGCATCGCAGCTCGCCGCCTCGGCCCAGCCGCCCTTGTCGCGAATGCCCACGGCCGTCGTCTCTGCCGCATCAAGCGCGCGATCGGCGCAGACCACTCGGGCGCCAAGCCCTGCCAGCGCTTCGGCCGACGATTTGCCGATGCCCGATGCGGCGCCAAGCACCACGGCGGTCTTGCCGGTGAGATCGAAGAGCTTGCGATAGTCAGTCACGGTCACATCCTTTTCTTGTTGCAGCCATGCGGCTCGTTGCGCAGCAAACGGCCGGGATACGAGGTCGGGGTACGTTCGTACACCCGGCAGCCAACCCATCAATCCAAAAACGGCATCGATCGATGCTCGCTTCAACTTGGACTCCGCACTCCGCGCGCCCTTACGAAGGCCGACGGGGAAATGGATTCAAGGAGGGGCGCTTGAGCGCGAACAGATCCGTCATGGTCGCCAGAAAAATCTCGCGCTCTGCTTTCGGTTCGAGAACAACCGCTTCCTGCTGCAATGCAGCAGAGACACCCCCTCCTAACCTCCTAGTTGATCTTCGCGCAGACCGTCTCGTATACTAATATATCAATTAACTGAGCACGCATGTCCGCCCGTTCGACGAAGAAGACTGAGGCCTCGGCTTCAACGATGACCGGTCCTCGCCGCGGTCGGCCACCGCTGCGGGCGACGGCGTCGTCGCGCATCTACAGTGAGCTGCGCAGCGAATTGGTCACGATGCGACGCCGGCCTGGCGAAGCGGTTTCGGAGTCCGAGATCGCGCTCAGCTATGGCGTCAGCCGCACGCCGGTGCGCGAAGCGATCCTCAAGCTCTCCGACGAGGGCCTGCTCGACGTTTTCCCGCAGTCGGGCATCTTCGTTTCCCGCATCCCGCTCGCCGCCCTGCCTGAGGCCATCATCATCCGCAAGGCTCTGGAGGAGACGACGGCGCGGCTCGCGGCCGAACGCGCGACGACGAGCCAGGTTCTGCAATTGCGCTCGATCGTGGAACGTCAGCGCGAAGCGGATGCGGCTGGAGACCGTGTTGCATTTCACCAGGCCGACGAGTTATTCCACGCCACCATCGCCGATGTCGCCAGACATCCCGGAATCTGGACGCTGATCCTGCATGTGAAGGTGCATGTCGATCGCTATCGCCAACTGACGCTGCCGGTCACCGGGCGCATGACGCAGGTGATTGCCGAGCATGAGCCGATCCTCGCGGCGATCGAGGCGCGCGACCCGCAACGTGCTGGGATTGCGATGGAGCGGCATCTCGACCGGCTGCTCCGCGACATCTCGGAGACGCAACATACCAATCCGGAGTTTTTCGCCAGCACGGAATGACCGTATCGCCGGTCGACGACGACACACACCGAAGAAATAATGAGGGAGGACTACCATGAGACGCCGTGATTTCATCAAATTGAGTGCAGGACTTGGCGCAGCCACGCTTGCTCCGATCTCGTCAGGCCGCGCCCAGACCAAGGCCGTGTTCAAAGCTGCCGACGTGCAGCCGGTCGGCTACCCGACAGTTGCCGCCGTCGAGAGCATGGGCAAGAAGCTCGCCGAAGCGACGCAAGGCCGGCTCTCGATCCAGACCTATCCCTCCGCACAACTCGGCGCGGAGAAGGAAACGATCGAGCAAACCCAGATCGGTGCGATCCAGATGCTGCGCGTCAGCGCCGGCGCGGTTGGCCCGATCGTCGACGACATCAACGTCGTCAACATGCCGTTCCTGTTCAAGAATGTGGCCCAATCCTGGAAGATGATGGACGGCGACGTCGGCCAGGAGCTGCTCGAAAAGATCACGGCGAGCCCGAACGCCAATCTGGTCGGTTTGTGCTGGATGGATTCCGGCGCGCGCAGCTTCTACAACACCAAACACCCGATCAAATCGATCGCCGACATCCACGGGCTGAAGCTTCGCGTGATCGGCAATCCGATCTTCATCGACATGGTCAACGCGCTTGGCGGCAACGGCATCGCGATGGGCTATGACCAGGTGTTCTCATCGCTCCAGACCGGCGTGATCGACGGCGCGGAGAACAACCCGCCGAGTTACGTGTTCAGCAACCACTACACCGCGGCGAAATACTACTCGCTGACCGAGCACCTGATCATCCCCGAGATCCTCTGCTTCTCCAAGCGATCCTGGAACGCGCTGTCTGCCGACGACCAGGCGCTGATCAAGAAGTTTGCGCGCGAGGCCCAGCTCGAGGAGCGCGAGCTCTGGAAGAAGTATGAGACGACGGCGATGGAGAAGGCCAAGGCCGCCGGCTGCGAGATCGTGGAGATCGCCGACAAGAAGCCATTCCAGGATGCGGTCAAGCCGGTCTGGGACAAGTATGGCCCGAAATACCAGGCCATGATCCAGCGCATCCAGGCGCTCTAAGCTTGCTCAAACAGGAGCCAAAGCGCGGCGATCACTCACCGCGCTTTGGCCTTCACAATCCGGACCACCGACAGAGCAGGAAACGAGGATGGCCGCACTGTTTCGCCGAGCGATGGACTTTCTCTACCTGTTGTGCGTGATCGTCGGCTGCATCGCACTGGTGCTGATCTCCGCGGTGATCCCGTGGGCGGTGTTCACGCGTTACGTGCTCAACAGCGCGGCTTCATGGCCGGAGCCAATGGCGGTGCTGCTGACGATCGTGCTGACCTTCATCGGCGCCGCCGCCGGCTATCGGCTCAACCTGCACATGAGTGTCAACTATTTCGCCAAGAAGCTGCCTCCGCTGCTGCAGCGGGCGACGGACATTCTGGTCCAGCTTCTGATGGCGCTGATCGCACTGTTCATGGTGATCTGGGGCGAGAGCCTGGTCGAGGTCACCTGGCACAACAGCATCGCCGACTTTCCCTCGCTGTCGGTCGGCGTCACCTATCTGCCGATCCCGATCGGCGGCGTCTGTCTGCTCCTGTTCGTGATCGAACGGATTTTCCTCGGCGTGCCGCCCGACCCGATCGGCAAGCATTCCGAAACCGCCCCCTTCGAGTGAGCCGGGAGTCATCGCAATGGACATCTTCATCCTCCTCGGCACGATGATCGTATGCTTCCTGATCGGCATGCCGATCGCCTATTCGCTGGCAATGGCGGCGATCGCCGGTGCGCTGTCGGTCGGTATCCCCCTGGAAGCGTTGATGCTGAAAATCTCGGACGGCGTCAGCAAGGTTGCGATGCTGACGATTCCATTCTTCGTGCTCGCCGGTGCCATCATGGCCGAAGGCGGCATGGCGCGGCGGCTGGTTGCCTTTGCCGACGTGCTGGTCGGCTTGACGCGCCTGCGCGGCGGCCTGTCGATCGTCAACGTGCTGGCGACCACGTTCCTCAGCGGCATCTCCGGCTCGGCGGTGGCCGATACGTCGGCGATCGGCTCGGTGATGATCCCGCAGATGGAGAAGAACGGCTATCCGCGCGTCTTCGCCACCAACCTCACCATCTCGTCCTCGGTGCAGGCGCTGCTGGTGCCGCCGAGCCACAACGCCGTGCTCTATTCGCTTGCCACCGGCGGCACGATCTCGATCAGCGCGCTGTTCATGGCGGGCGTTTTCCCGGGACTGCTGATCGGCTTCTCCCTGATCATGCTGTGCCTGGTGATTGCCTATCGTGAGGGCCACCCGCAGGGCCGCACCGTGCCGGCCAAGGATGCCATCAGGATCACGATCGATGCGGCCTGGGGCCTGATCACGCTCGTCATCATCCTCGGCGGCATTCTGGGCGGCATCTTCACCGCGATCGAAGCCGGCGCGGTCGCCTGCATCTGGGCGTTCTTCGTCACCATGTTCGTCTACCGCGACTACAAATGGCGCGACCTGCCGGTGCTGCTGCACCGGACCTTGCGCACCGTCGCGATGGTGATGACGCTGATCGCCTGTGCTTCCGCCGTCGGTTACATCATGGCGCTGACGCAGATGCCGGCGAAGATGACGGCGTTCTTCCTGTCGATCTCCAGCAACAAATACGTCATCCTGTTGCTGCTCAACGTCCTATTGCTGCTGCTTGGCACGCTGCTCGACATGGCGCCGTCGATCCTCATCGCCACGCCGATCCTGCTGCCGGTGATGCAGAATTTCGGCGTCGATCCCGTGCACTTCGGCATGATCATGCTGCTCAATCTCGGCATCGGCCTGTGCCATCCGCCGGTCGGCGCGATCCTGTTCGTCGGCTGCGCCGTCGGCAAGGTCTCGCTCGAGGAGGTCATGCGCAAGATCTGGCCGTTCTACGGCGTCATGCTGTTCGTGCTGATGCTCGTCACCTACCTGCCGGAGATCTCGCTCTGGCTGCCGCGTCACATCCTGCACTGAAGCGGACCGCGCCGGCTTGACGTCGCCGGCGCGTCCCTCGATCGGCAGGATCACTCGCCGTCGAGACCGCTCTCGGCAAGCTCGCGCAGCGCCTCGGTATCGAGCACGACGATGGCGCCATGCTCAAGGCGGACCCAGTTACGGCCGGCCCACGCGCGTAATTGCTTGTTGATGCTCTCGCGCGTCATCCCCACCATTTCGCTGATCTCCTGCTGGGTGATCGCGAGGGTGCCGCTGCCGGAATCGAACTTACGCTCCTCGGTGAGGCCGAGCAGCGCACTCGCAAGCCGCCCCGGCAGATTCTGCAAGATCACCTGCTCGACCTGCTGGCTGGTCCAGCGCAACCGCGCGCAAAGCAATTCGATGAATTTCATCGCGAGTGCCGGCTGACTCTTCACGAACGGAAGGAAGTCGCGGCGGTCGATAATGTAGAGCTCGCAATTGGTGTTCGCGGTCGCATCGGCCGACCGTGGTGCGCCATCGAGCACCGCGATCTCGCCGAAGATCTCTCCGGGACCGATCAGATTGAGAATGGCGTTCCGGCCATCGGGGGATGAGGAGGAAATTTTCACTGTTCCCGTGATCACCGCGAACAGATTGTTTCCGGGATCGCCCTTGGCGGCGATCGTCGCTCCGCGCTTGACCGTGGTGTGCTTGGCGTAGCGGCAGAGTTGATCGAGCGCGTCCGGCTCCAGATCTGCGAAGATCGGATGCTTGCGCAGGACCGACAGTTTGTTACCCGACGACTGCCGGGGGTCGCCGGTCTTGTCCTGAGGCACGCCGGGACTCCTAAGACTGCGAGCGCTGGAGTTCCTGCGTAGTCAGTGTTGCCCGTCTTTTCAACCGGAAAGCGGGGGACAGTTTGAGGCAAGTGCCGTTAAAATGCCGCGGTCGCGCCACGAGTCTGCACCTGCAGGGTGCGTCGCTGCGATCCAAACCATGCAGAGTTGCAGAGAAGGCAGATAGCGATTAGTCGCGAGCACCGCGGAACAGGCCGACGGCCACCTGGAAGACGCATCCAAGTGATCTCGGGAACTTCAGCCCTTCGTATTTGAACCGCGCCTGCCAGCACTGGTCTGTCGGTCCGCCCAAGCCAGCGCCCAGGCAAATGCGACAAAGACGGCCACAACGGCCATGGTCACCAGCAGCGCGTCAGTCGGCATCATGCCCTCCCGAACTTTGTTGTGGGCATTATTGGCGAGGCACGATTGCCGTCATTGATCCGGATCAAAAATCAGCGGAGGCCCGGGCAAGGCCGGGATTCAGGCTGCGGCCAAAGCTTCGACCCGGGCGGGGTCGCGCAGGCTGATTCCACCATGGATGATCTCGATCGCACCGTGCCGTTCCAGCTTGGTGAAGGTGCGGCTGACGGTTTCGATGGTCAGGCCAAGATAGTCCGCAATGTCCTGCCGGCTCATCGGCAAGGGGACCGTATTCGACGCGCCCTTGAGCGAGACCAGTCGCTCCCGCCAGCCGAGCAGAAAGGTCGCGACTTTTTCATCCGCCGAGCGACGGCCGAGCAGGACCATGTGGTCGCGCGCCTGGCTCAGCTCGCGGATCGCCAGCTCGTTGATCCGCTTGAGGAGATGGGGTCGGTCCTCGATGAAGCGGCCGAACGGTGCCTTGGCGAATTGGCACACGGTCACAGCACCGATCGCATCGGCCGAAAAATTGTGGCGGCCGGATAAGTTCATCCCAAGGAAATCACCGGGCAAGGCAAAGCCCACGATCTGCCGCCGACCGTCAGGCAGCAGCTTGTAGAGCCGCATCACGCCTTCGAGGAGGTTGTAGAACGAGGTCGTGATATCCTCCTCGGAAAACACGGTCTCGCCCGCCCCGAAATGAACGCGGCGCCCGAGATGCTCGAACTCCCTGAGCTCGGCCGGGTCCATCGACGCACAAACCGCGATACCGCGGACCGCGCAGTCGCTGCAAAAATGACCGTTTGGCTCAATCATCGTCACGGAAGCCTTCATCCCACCGCTCCAGGCGTCACCGAATCTCCGCCCCTGACAGAGATCCACCGCGCCAAGTGCATTTTACTGCAACCTGCCAAAGCCGATTGACGCAGATCAAATTTGACGCCCACCCCCGCCCTACTCTGCGCCGAGAATTCAACGGGACCAATTTCCATGCTGCATACCGCGTTGCGCCACGGCCTGATTGGGCTGCTTCTGGTCACTCCCGCCCTCGGCGCGCCGACCGCCGAACAACGCGGCAAGGCCTATGCGCGCGCCAATTGCGCGCGCTGCCACGCGATCGACCGTCGCTCAGAAAGCCCGCTTAAGATCGCTCCGCCGTTCAGGACCTTGCACCAGCGTTACGCGATCGATTCCCTCGAGGAAGCGCTCGCCGAAGGCATCTATACCGGCCACGCCGACATGCCCGCTTTCGAGCTCGAGCCTGACCAGATCCATGATCTGCTGTCCTATCTCAAGACGCTCGAGTAGCTTTACACCGCCTGCACGGTCCAGCCGATCAGCTCCCTGGCGACGCGCGCGAAAGCTGCGTCGAACGCCGTGACCGCGGCAGCTGGCTCGACCTTGTCCAGTTTCTCGCTGGTCTCGATCAGGCGTGATGCGATCACCTTGCCATTCTTGTCGACGAGCCGTGCCGACAGTCCGATTTCGGCCCGCGGCTCCCCCTCCGTGGCAATGCGGAAGCGCCTGATGTCGATCAATAGCTGATAGTCCGCCTGCCCCAAGTCTGTCGTCCGCAACGGGGCGTGCGCGATATCGTAATTCTCGAAGCTATCGATCAGCCGCGCCTGCACCAGCTTTGGAATGCTGTCGGCCCACAGGAAGTCGGCGAAGCCCTTAATATCGCCAACCGGCGAGAACAGCATGCGCTGCGTCTGAAGCATCGCCACCGCGGTCGGCTCCGGAATAGCCAGCGATGCCGAGAGTGTCTTGCCGACCTGTCCAAGCTCCAGCGGCGTGCGGAGATCATAGGTGATCTTCTGCGCGGGTGCGCCGCCGCCCGTCATTTTCTCGAGGCCCGCCAGGATGCCGTCAATCTTGCCCGTGTTGCGCGCGAGGCCATCCGAGAACGTCTTGAAATTGGCGATGGTGTCCTTGAGTGGACCGGAATTGTCCTCAAGCACGGAATCGACGCGGCGCAGCGCATCGCGTGCTGCCTGCGTCATGCTCTGGCCCGCGCCGGCCTCGGCGATCAAAGTCAGGGGTTCGCCGGACTTCGCGACGATCATGCCGCCCTCCAGCGTCACCACCGGCACGCCCGTCAGCCCTTGGAACTCAAGCCCGACCTTGGTGTCGGTCCGCACCGGCGTTGCCGAAGCGACCGAGATCGTCGCGTTGACAAAGCGCGGGTTGTCGGGCGCGAGGCCAAGCTGCGTCACCTCACCGACGCGGATGCCGTTGAATAGCACCCCGGCACCAACCAGAAGACCTGGCACCGGTCCCTGGAATTGTACATGGTAGTTCGCGCGCGGCCCGATGCCACCGCTGTTGTTCAGCCAATAGACGAAGCCGAATACCGCGAGGATCGCGGCCAGCACGAAGGCGCCGATCAGCACATAGGGAGCGCGGGTTTCCATGTCTCATCTCATCTGTGGTTGCAGCATCTGCGAGCGCTTGCCGTGGAAATAGGCCCGCACCCAAGGATGCTCGGATTGCAGCAGGTCGCGCATCGGTCCGATCGCCACGATCCTGCCGTCGGCAAGCGCAGCGACGCGGTCGCAGACCGTGGTGAGGCTTGCGAGATCATGGGTGACCATGAAGACGGTGAGCCCCAGGGTCTTTTGCAACGTCCGGATTAGCGTATCGAAATCGCCTGCGGCGATCGGGTCGAGGCCGGACGTCGGCTCGTCGAGGAAGAGGATTGGTGGATCGAGCGCGAGCGCGCGCGCCAGCGCCACGCGTTTGGTCATTCCGCCCGAAAGTTCGGAGGGATATTTGTCGCCGTCCTGCGCGCGTAGTCCAACCATCTCGAGCTTGGCGATCGCGATCTCGTCCATCAGCTCCTGCGACAACACGAGATTTTCGCGAAGCGGAAATTGTACGTTCTGCCTGACGGTGAGCGAAGAGAACAGCGCGCCCTGCTGGAACAGGATGCCCCATGTCGCTGCGCGGCTGCCACCATGCGGGCCGCCAATCGGCTGTCCCATGACTTCGATGGTGCCGCTGCGACGCGGGATAAGACCGATGATGGTACGCATCAGCACCGACTTGCCGCCACCAGACGCGCCCACCAGCCCGAGGATCTCGCCGCGGCGGACATCGAGCGATAGATGGTCGAGCACGGTCTGACGGCCAAAACCGACCACGAGGTCACGGACCCGGATCGCGAACTCTGCTTGCGGCTCGGGCATCGTCACATTCCGATCGACGCGAAGAAGATCGCGAACAGGCCGTCGAGCACGATCACCAGGAAGATCGACTTGACCACCGATGTCGTCGTCTGGCGCCCAAGGGATTCAGCGCTCCCTTTGACGCGCAATCCTTCGCTGCAGGCGACGATCCCGATGACCAGAGCCATGAACGGCGCCTTCAGGATCCCGACCTCGAAATGAGTGACGGAAATGGCCTCGTGCAGGCGCGCGACGTAGATCGCAGGCCCCATGTCGCCGTAGAATTGTGCAACCAGACCGCCGCCATAGAGCGCGGCCATCGATCCGATGAAGGCGAGAATTGGCAGCGCGATGACGAGGGCGGCCACGCGCGGCAAGATCAGGACGTCGACGGGATCGAGCCCCATGGTCGAGAGCGCGTCGATCTCTTCACGCATTTTCATCGAGCCGAGCTCGGCGGTATAGGCGCTTCCCGAACGTCCTGCGACCATGATGGCCACGATGAGCACGCCGAGCTCACGCAAGACGAGGATGCCGACCATGTCGACTGTGTAGGACTCCGCGCCGAACCTGCGAAAATGAAAGAATCCCTGCTGGGCGATGATGGCGCCGATCAGGAAGGTGATCAGTACGACGATGGGAATCGCCTGCAACCCGATCCGGTTGAGCTGGTAGACCAGCGACGTCAGCCGCAGCGAGCGAGGCCGCCGCAAGACGCCGACCATCGCCATGAACAGGGCGCCCAGCATTTGCAGAAAGATCGCGATATCTTCACGGGCACCGATCGTGGCCTTGCCGAGGTCATTCAGCCTCTGCAGGACCGGGTTGGAGGCAGCCACTGGCGGCGGCGTGTGACGATTGACCTGCCGCACCTCTTCCAGCAGCCCACTGAAGTGATCGGCCACGCCCACGACCTCGGCTGGCCTGCCAGATGACGCAGCCTTGCGCGAGAGCTTCTCCAGGATCCAGGCACCGAGCGTATCGAGCGCGCTGATGCCCGACATGTCCAGGGTCACGGCTCTGGATCGATCGACCTCAGCGCCGACCGAGCGGGACAATGTCTCCAACGTCGTCACATTCGCCGCAGTCCAGGGCCCTTCCGGGCGCAATTTTAGCACATCGCCAGACGGCGTCGCCAGCAACAGCGGTTCTGGGTTCACGCTTCCACCTCATCGGGACAATTGGGTCCCATTCAGCCGCCATTTCTAGGCCAGCATGTGGCGGCGGGTTTGACCTGTCTCAAGACTGCGACTACCCGGCCCGCTTGACGCAAATCAAGCGCGGGCACACCGGCGCGACTTAGGTTTGGTCCATTCAATGGAGACATCAAATCCATGTTCGACAGCGACAGGATGAGCGAAGAATTGCGGACGCTGAAGGTGGACGTCGCCCGGCTGCTGAGCACGGCTGGCGAGGAGATGTTCGAGAGTTCAAAGGACCGGGCCGAGATCCTCGCCGATCAGATCAAGGCGGCACTGGCCGAACTCGGCGAAACCGTCAGCGAGGAACAGGAGCAGCTTCATGACTTTATCACGGAGCGCCCCGTAGCCTCGCTCGCTTCCGCATTTGCGCTCGGCGTGGTCGTCGGCTTCATGCTGAGGAGGCATTAGGTGAATACCGAGAATGTGGTCAAGCATCTGCGCGTCTTGTGGCGCACTGACAGGATCATCGCGGATATCCGGCTGCGCCACTTGCTGGTCGGGCTTGGACTGCGGGCCTTCGCGGCACTGATCGCCGCATTCGGTCTGTTGATGCTGGAGCTGTCGGCCTACTTCGCCCTGGTCCAGATCTGGAGTGCGATCGCCGCGGCGGCCGTCCTTGGAGCGATCAACTTCGCCATCGCGGCGATCCTGTTCATCGTCGCCGGGCGCCCGCCGTCCGGCCGCGACATCGAGCTCGCCAATGAAATCCACGGCACTTCAATCGAGGCGCTTCAAATCGAAGCCCGGGCGTTTCAGACCGAATTGAACGGCGCGGTCCACCATCCGCTCAGCACGATCGTGCCGGTGCTGGTGCCGCTCATCGCGATCATCGTCAAGAACATGCGGAGGACCGCCAGAGAGAGTGGAGCAGACGTAACGTCCGAGGCGCGTTCGTAGCGACGCGCCTCAGAGCTTCAGCCGGACGTCGCAGATGTCTGGCTCGGTAGGATCCGGCTTGATTTCGAAGCCGAGCTGGCGGCACATCTCGAGCATGACGACGTTTTCCTTGAGCACGTCGCCCGAGATGGTCTTGAGGCCTTCCGATTTGGCGTATTCGATGATCAGCTGCATCAGGGCCCAGCCGAGACCCCTGCCCTTGAGGTCGGACCGCAGCAGGATCGCGTATTCGCCTCTCTCGTAGATCGAGTCGGAGTGCAACCGCACCACACCAACCATCTCGTTGCTGTCGTCGAACGCAATGAACGCCATGGCCCGCGCATAGTCGAGCTGGGTCAGGCGCGCGATGAACTCGTGGGTAAACTCCTTCATCGGCGCGAAGAATCGCAGGCGAAGATCGTGAGGCGTGACGTGACGCAGAAATTCGTGGATGGTCGGCTCGTCCTCGGGGCGCAGGGGACGCACCGAGATGTGCCAGCCGTCCTTGAGCGTAAGGCGGCGCTCCCATTGCGACGGATAGGCACGAACGGCGAAATTTGCAGGGCCGGAGCCCGCGAATTTCCGCTGCGGCGGCCCCACGGCCACGCGGGCATCGACGGCCGTTACGCCGGTTTCGTCTGCGAGCAGCGGGTTGATATCGAACTCGCGGATTTCGGGAATGTCCGCCGCGATCTGCGCCAGCTTGACCAGGACCAGAGCGACTGCGTCCTGCTTGACGGCCGGCACGTCCCGGTAGGCAGGCAGCAACCGCGACACGCGCGTGCGCTCGATCAGATCGCGGGCGAGCTGCAAATCAAGCGGCGGCAGCCCCAGGGCCTTGTCATTGATGATCTCCACCGCCGTCCCACCGCGGCCGAACACGACGACGGTGCCGAAAGTCGGATCATCGGCGAGACCCATGATCAGCTCGCGCGCCTTGGCCTTGACGACCATTGCCTGCACAATGATGCCATCAATGCGGGCTTCGGGCCGCAATGTCTTCGCCCGTGTCAGAATATCAGCGGCGGCCGCGCGTACCGCGGCCGGTGTCGTCAGATTGAGCACGACGCCTCCGACATCGGACTTGTGAACGATGTCGCGCGACAGGATCTTGAGCACGACGGTGGCGCCTTGCGCGAATATCTCGTCCGCGTAACCGACCGCCTGCTCGACATCTTCAGCCGCATAAGTCGGTACCATGGCGATGTCATAGCACCCAAGCAGATGCTTGATCTCGACAGGCTCGAGCCATTTGCGTCCGTCAGCGAGGGCCGTCGAGACGATCTGCTTCGCAGCGGCGACGTCGGGCACGAAACTGTCGGGCATTGCCGGGGGAACCTGGCTCAGCTCGTCGACCACCTCGCGATGCCGGACGATATGCATGAAACCGCGCACCGCATCGTCTTCAGTCGGATAGTTCGGAATGCCGGCGGCGGATAGCGTCGCGATGATCTCCTGATCGGCCCCGATCCAAGCCGCAAGCACGGGCTTGGCCCAACTTCGGTGCTTCTCGCGGTATCTTCTGATGACTTCGGTCACGGTCGTCGCGATCTCGGCGGCCGATGCGATCGCGGTCTGCACGTTGAGCACCAGGACCGCGTCATTGCCGGGATCGTCAAGCAGAACCTCCAGCGCTGCGGCGTAACGCGGCGCATCGGCGTCGCCGACGATGTCAACGGGATTTGCGCCTGACCAGGCCGGCGGCAGCACCGCGTCGAGTCTCTGGCGCGTCTGCGGTGTCATGGGCGCGGGAACTCCGCCAAGGTCCGCGAGCCGATCAACCGCGAGGACACCGATGCCGCCGCCATTGGTCAGAATCGCAAGGCGCTTTCCTGCCGGGGACCCGACCCGGCCCAGGGTCTCGGCACAATCGAACAGCTCGCGCAGATCGGATACCCGAAGGACGCCGGCGCGGCGGAAGGCGGCATCATAGACCGCGTCGGCGCCAGCGAGCGCACCTGTATGCGTGGCAGCCGCCGTCGCCCCGTGCGCCATGCGGCCGGACTTCACGACCACGACTGGCTTCACGCGCGCCGCGGCGCGCGCCGCCGACATGAATTTCCGGGCGTCCTTGATGGCCTCGATGTAGAGCAGGATCGCCCGCGTCTTGTGGTCCATCGCGAAATAGTCGAGCAGATCCGCGATATCGACGTCGATCTGATCGCCAATCGTGACGATGCCCGAGAAGCCCACGCCACGTTGCGTTGCCCAGTCTACCATGCCGGCTGCGATCGCGCCCGATTGCGAGATCAGCGCGAGGTTGCCTGCCGCCGGCATATGCGCCGCGAAGGTCGCATTGAGGCTTGTGCCGGGCATCATGATGCCGAGACAGTTGGGGCCGATCAGCCGCATGCCATATTTGCGGGCGGCGGCGACGGTGGCTTCCTGAAGCGATCCAGGTCCCTGGCCGAGCCCCGCCGAAACGATTAGAGCTCCGGCCGAGCCACGACGGCCGGCCTGATCGATGATGTCGGGAATCTCACCTGCCGGCGCGGTGACGACGATGAGCTCGGGCACGAAGGACAGTTGCGCCAGGCTGGCCACTGCAGCCATGCCGCCGATCTCCGCATGGCGCGGGTTCACCAGGCCGAACGGCCCCTTGAACTTCGCCTTGCGAATGTTCTCCAGGACCGCACGCCCGACGGAGACCGGGCGGGAGCTTGCGCCGACCAGCGCGACCGACTGGGGCGACAACAGGTTTTTCAGGCGGTAAGTCGACATAATCACAATCGTCCGATCGGGCAACGGGTCCGACAGAAGCTAGACCGGATAGGATAAGAGTTGAAACGCACCTAGTGCGACATCATCACCCAACATGGTGGCTGGCCGATGACGGTCTTGGTCACCCCGCCCCAGACGGTCTCGTTCAGGCGCGAATGGCGATAGGCCCCCATGACGATGGCGTCGACGGCGTGAGATTGTGCCCAGCTCCCGAGCACCTTGCCGATCGAACTTCCGTTGCCCTTCACCGTTTCGAAGGATGCATAAATCCCATGTTCCCTGAGATGATGGACGAGACTGTCGCCGGATTGCGCAATCGCCTCGTCCTGATCGTCTGCCACGGTGACGACGTGTACCATAGTTGCCGCTTGCAGGATCGGCAATGCATCGCCGACCGCGCGTGCGGCGCGCGCCGAGTGGTCCCAGGCAATCATGACATTCTCGAATTCCGGCCGCAACGTCGCCGCGTACTGCTCCGGACATAGCAGCAGCGGCCGGCCGGATTGGAACAGGAACGTTTCAACGAGGTTTTCGGTTTGGCTGTCGTGCGGCTTCACGGGAATCAAAGCGAGATCGCTGAACCGCGCATGCTCGGCCAGGGTCGACGCGATCTGGTCCGCCGGCACCCTGCCCGCGCGGCTTTGGGCGCGAATGCCGACCCGCGAGGCAGCGTTGGTGAATGCATTCAAGAGCTGCTGCATCTCGCCCGCCTCGCGCGCACGGCCAAGTTCGGCGGGCTCCGGGTCGCCGGGAAACACCACTTTCGGCCGCACGAAGGCATCGTCCTCGAACGCGAGGCCGGTGATCCTGGCACCGAGATCGGCGGCAACGGCGACGCACTTCTCGATTGCAGCCAACGTAGGGGCGCGCGCCTCGCCAAACAGCGGCAGAAAGACGTCCTTGATGGGCATCGGATTCTCCTTAAAAATCAGAATAGGCCGCCTTCGGTCTGGACGCTTGATCCTCCTCAAGCCGGGAAAACTCCGCTCCGGGCCGGTCGAGCCGAGGCCAAGCCTTGACGGAAGTCAAGGACTGGTCTCAGCCCCGGAGTAAGGGTTACCCTGGTTTGTGGCCGGACCGTTTGGGGCGCCCATCCGCATGATGCCGGCAGGGATGACAGACAATTCTGCGACCCAGGAAAGGATCTTTGCGGCACTGACCGCGGATCCCGGCGTGAAGCGGATCGACACGCATGCAGCTTCGGTCTTCCTCGACGGGGCGCGCGCGCTGAAGATCAAGCGGACGGTCAAGTTTCCGTTCCTCGACTATTCGACACTCGATAGGCGCAAGGCGGCCTGCGAAGAGGAGATCCGGATCAACCGGCCGCACGCGCCACAGATCTATCATCGCGTTGTGGCCATCACAGAAGAGCCGGACGGATCTGTGACGATCGACGGCCGCGGTCGGCCGATCGAGTATGCCGTCGACATGTCGCGCTTCGACGAGAATCAGACGCTGGATCATCTGGCGAAGGCCGGACGGTTCGATTCGGACTTTGCGTCCGCGATCGCCGACGCGATCGCCGCCTCGCACGCGGCCGCAACGCCCACCGACAGCGCTGCATGGGTTTCCTCAATCCCAGACCTGATCGACATCAACAGCAATGGCCTGCGCAGCGGCGATCGTGTCCAAACCGCGGAGATCGAGCAGCTTGCACAAGTCTCGCACGCGACATTCCACCGCATTCGTCCGCTGCTCGAAGAACGCGGCCGGCGGGGCTTCGTCCGCCGTTGCCACGGCGATCTGCATCTTGCCAATATCGTATTGATCGAACAACAGCCTGTGCTGTTCGATGCCATCGAGTTCGACGCGAAGATGGCGACTGTCGACGTGTTCTACGACCTCGCATTCACTCTCATGGATCTGTTGCACCACGATCAGCCGCTGGCGGCCAACGTCATCCTGAACCGGTATCTTGCCGCGACAACGCCCGAAAATCTCGACGCGCTCGGCGCGCTGCCGCTGTTCATGTCCATTCGCGCGGCAATTCGCGCCCAGGTGGCGCTGGCGCGGACGAAATCGTCGCATCTCGACGATGCCGGCATTCTTGACGAGGCACGCCGCTATTTTGACCTGGCCCGGGCGCTGATCCAGCCTCCCGCTCCTCGTCTGGTCGCTGTGGGCGGACTGTCGGGCACCGGCAAAACGGTTCTGGCGCACGCACTCGCGCCGACTGTGACGCCACAGCCGGGTGCCGTCGTGCTGCGCAGCGATGTCATACGCAAGCAGATGCTCGGGGTCGCAGACACAGACCGGCTGCCACCATCCGCCTACACGCCCGAGCTTGCCGAGCGGGTCTACACGACCTTGGCCGAGCGCGCCCGCCGTGTATTGACCCAGGGCCATTCGGTGATTGTCGACGGGGTGTTCGCCCGCGATTTCGAACGAGACGCCTGCGCCAGGCTGGCCCGCGAATGCCACGTGCCTCTCACCGGCCTCTTCCTGGTCACAGATCTTGCGACCCGGCAGGCCCGAATCGGCGATCGCCGCGACGATGCGTCGGATGCCACTCAAGAGGTTGCCGCGTTGCAGGAGCACTATAATATTGGCCATATCGATTGGGCGACCATCGACGCATCCGGAACGCAAGCGCAGACGCTCCAGAGCTGCCGGGACGCGATCGCTAAGGGTAGTTAAGGCAATCTGATTGGCGCGGGCTAGGATGGCGCGACCCACCAGGAGTTCGAAGGCGACCGTCGATGCAAAGCCGGCAGCGAGCCGCAATACGTTGCCCGGCCGCCTGAGCCCCGGCATGGCCTGCGACACAGCTTTCCGAATCATCGCACGCCGTCATCTCACGGCCGTCCTTGCCCAACACGACGGCACCTGCCGTGGCGATCCGGACGCGCTGCACGAGATCCGAATCGCGCTGACCCATTTGCGGACCGCGATTCGCTTCTTTTCGCCTATGGTCGATGATGCGCTGCGCTCCAAAGTCTGGGCCGAGCTGAAGTGGCTGAATAGCCAGCTCGGCATGGTGCGCGATCTCGACGTCGCCATTGAACGCATTTTGGCCGAGACCGGCGGCGAGCTCGCTGTGATCGCCGAACTCCGACATTGGGATGAGAAGCGCGCAGAAAGCCATCGTTTGCTGGCCCGTACGCTGCAATCGGCACGATATCGTCGGCTGATCGAACAGACCTCGAGCTGGATCGAGAGGGGCCCCTGGGCGACGCGCCGTAGCAAAATGGCCATCAGGCTACGCCGCTGCCCGCTCGCCGACCACGCGACGGCACAGCTGACCGAATGGGAGAGGACGCTACTCAGGAAGGCCAAAAGGTTGCGCAAGCTTGACGTGGAGAAGCGGCACAAGCTGCGGATTCTCAACAAGCGGCTGACTTATTCGCTCGAGTCGCTGGAGGATCTGTTCACCGACAAGTCGCTGACGAAGCAGAAATCGGTCCTCAAGCAATTGCGCAAGGCGCAGAAGTCTCTCGGACAGCTGAACGACGATGCGCGCGGCCAGACACTGGCCGCGTCGTTGAACGAGGCGGCCCCCGAAGCCGGCATTCGCTTTCTCAACCGCAAGCGCGAGAAGAAACTGTTGCAGACCGCGTCGACCGCGTATCGCAAGCTGAACAAAGCCAAGCCGTTCCGCTGCTCCGATCTAACGCCGGATGCGGAGCCGGAAGACTAGGTGTGGACGTAGTCGCCGGGAGCGTCGGGCAGGCCACTAAGGTCACCATATCCGATCCGCGGCGGATCACAGAGCGCGCCGGATCTCGCGACGAGCCAGCGGGTCCACTCCGGCCACCACGATCCCTCGACATGGGGGGCGAGCTTTAGCCATTCATCCGGGCCGACATAGGGCGAGTCCGCAGCCTTGGTCATCACCTGATAGCTGTGCCCGGGCTCATCGGGCGGCGCGACGACGCCGGCATTGTGGCCGCCACTGGTCAACAGGAAGGTCAGGTCAGCGTCGACCTGATAGTGGAGCTTGTGCACGGATCGCCACGGCGCCACATGATCGGTGATCGTACCGACCACGAACATCTGGACATGTATGTCGGACAGCGAGATGTCCCTGCCTTCCACAAGGTAACGTCCTTCGGCGAGGTCGTTGTCAAGGAACAGCTTACGCAGGTATTCCGAATGCATGCGATAAGGCAATCGCGTTGCGTCCGCGTTCCAAGCCATCAGATCACTCGGCGGCGCCGCGTCGCCCATCAGGTAATCGTGCAACAGCCGCGACCAGATCAGGTCGTTCGAACGCAGCAGCGCAAACGCGCTAGCCATCTGTGCCGTATCCAGATAACCCCGCTGCCACATCATGTCTTCAAGGAAGGCAACCTGGCTTTCGTTGATGAAAAGCGTCAGCTCGCCCGCCTCGGTGAAGTCGGTCTGTGCAGCCAGGAGCGTGATGGTGCCGAGACGGTCATCACCGTCGCGCGCCATTGCAGCGGCAGCGATAGATAGCAGAGTTCCGCCAAGACAATAGCCGAGCGAATGGACCTTCTGCCCGGGCAGGATTCGGCCGATCGCATCCAGCGCGGCCATCACCCCCAGCTTGCGATAGTCGTCAAACGCAACATTCCGATCCCTGGCATCCGGATTGCGCCAAGAAATCGCGAACACGGTAAAGCCCTGATCGGTGAGAAATTTAACCAGCGAATTCTGCGGCGACAGATCCAGGATATAGTACTTCATGATCCAGGCCGGCACGATCAGGATCGGCTCGGGCCGCACTTTTGCTGATGTCGGATAATACTGGATCAGCTCGATCAGCGCGTTGCGGTAGACCACCTTGCCGGGCGACGCCGCAACCGTTTGGCCGACGACAAACTGATCGCTCCCGACAGGCTTTGCGGCCAAGAGCATCCGCATGAAATCGCCGTACCAGTTCTGCCAGCCAAAGACAAAATTCTCTCCGCCGCTTTGAAACGCCTTCTCCAGCACTTCCGGGTTTGTTGCTGCGAAATTCGACGGCGCAAGCATGTCCAGCATCTGGCGCATCGAGAATTCGACAATGGCTTCATTCGCACGCGAGACGCCTCGCACACCCGTCGTGGCATCGTGCCACCAGCGCTCGCCGAGCAGAAACGCCTGCGCCAGAAGATTGAAGGGCGCGGCCTCCCATTGCGGTTCCTTGAAACGGCGGTCTCGTTTCTCTGGCCGGATCACGGACCAGGGCTCCAGCCCCGCTGTCGTCACGTGCGCAGCTGCTTCCAGCAACCGGCTGCTATCACGAATGACGTTGTTAGCGATCTCCATCCGTCGCTGCGGCGCCCACGCGAGATGGGAACTCCAGTCGAGCCAGGCAAGCATCAAGGCGGTCGGCGAAAGTCCGCCCGTGTACCGCGCCAGCCTCGCATGGAACATGCGGTCCAGAGAATAACGTTCATACGCCGGCTCGGCGGCTGGCATCTCGGCGATAGGTTTGTTGTTCGTCGCAGACGGCGCGGCGCCAACAACCGGTTCGACGGATGACACTGGCAACACCGGCTCTCCGGTCCGGGGAAGGATCTGTACGACGCTCATGGCCAAGGATTCTCGTGCGCTTCTGGTCTTCGCAGCGCAGGATATGGCCTCCGGCCCGGCAAACGTTGAGCTGCATCAATTGCAGAGATTGATCACAATCGCTCAACCAGGACGGACCGAGCTCGTCGCTTGACATGCGTCAAACCATACCGCCGGGCACCATCTAGATTTGACCTGCAAAAATTTGACAAGCCAGCGGAGCACCCCATGCGCGCCCACCAGATCATGACCCGGTCGGTCATCTCAGTTACCCCCGACACCAGCATCGTCGAAGCCGCGAATATCATGCTGAAGCGTCACGTCAGCGGCCTGACCGTGGTCGACGACAGCGGCAAGCTAGTCGGCGTGGTCTCGGAGGGTGACTTCATCCGCCGCAGTGAAATCGGTACCGGGCGCAAACGCGGACGCTGGCTGCGGTTCATTCTCGGCTCCGGCAAGTCGGCCAGCGACTTCGTCCACGAACACGGCCGCAAAGTTTCCGAGGTGATGACCACATCGCCCGTAACCATCACCGAGGATACCGCGCTTGCCGAGATCGTCGATCTGATGGAGCGAAACAATGTGAAGCGTCTTCCGGTGATTCGCGGCGACAAGGTCGTCGGCATCGTGTCACGCGCCAATCTGCTACAAGCGGTGGCAGGCCTTGCCCGCGAGGTGCCGGACCCGACTGCCGACGACGATCACATCCGCGGACGCATCATCGATGCCATGGAGAAATACGACTGGTGCCCGTTCGGGCTAAATGTCATCGTGCGCGATGGTATCGTTCACTTGAGCGGCGTCATCACCGAGGAGCGGGCACGACAGGCAGCGGTCGTAGCCGCCGAGAACGTCGAGGGCGTCAAAAAGGTGCACGACCATCTCTGCTGGGTCGACACCATGTCGGGCGTCTATCTGAATTCGCCCGAGGATGACGATCTCGCCAAAGCAAGCTGAAACGGCGAGCTGCGCGCGAGAAGCGGCTCAGTGAGGAATGATGGCGGTGGCCTCGATCTCGACGCGCGCCGCCTTCTCGACCAGACGCACCACCTGAACCAGCGCCATCGCGGGATAGTGCGCACCGAAGATCGCACGGTAGATTTTGCCGAGCTCCTTCAGGTTTGCGAGGTACTCCTCCATATCGACGACGTACCAGGTCAAGCGCACCAGATGCTCGGGCCGCGCGCCGGCCTCGGCCAGGATCTCGGCGATGTTGCTCAGCGTCTGGCGCACCTGCGCGACAAAGCCGTCAGCGAGACGCTCCTGGGCATCCCAGCCGATCACGCCGCCGGTGACGACAATGCGTCCCTCGACGGCCATGCCGTTGGCATAACCCTTCGGCATCGGCCAGCCGGAGGGCTGGAGCACCTGCGCCCCGCGGCTGGTGTTATCCTCGGCAGCAGTCGGTAGCACCGCAAGCTGTGGGCCCTTCGGCGTTGTCACGGACAATTCTTGATCCTCATCTCATTCTGCCGCAACGCCCGAGGACGTCGCGGCCGCCTGCGCCAGTTGTCGCAAGGCGAAGCGCTTCAATTTGCCGGTTTCGGTCTTGGGCAGCTGTGTCACGAACTCGATCGCGCGCGGGTACTTGTACGGGGCGATCTCGCGTTTAACATGCTCCTGCAACTCGGTCGCGAGCTCTGCATTCGGCGTCACACCCGGGGCAGCTATGACATAGGCCTTCACGATCATCCCGCGCGCCTCGTCCGGCGCACCGACGACACCGCACTCGACGACGGACGGATGGGTGAGCAGCGCCGCTTCGACATCCGTACCCGCGATATTATACCCGGATGACACGATCATGTCGTCGGAGCGCGACTGGTACCAGAAGTAGCCATCAGCATCCATCAGGTACGTATCGCCGGTGATGTTCCAGCCGTTCTGGACGTATTTGCGCTGACGCTCGTCGGCGAGATAGCGGCAGCCGGTCGGCCCGCGCACCGCGAGCTTCCCAATGGTGCCCGCCGGCAAGTCATTGCCATCATCATCGACGATCTTCGCCTCATAGCCGGGCACGGGCTTGCCGGTCGCGCCTGGGCGAATCTCATCCTCGATCGCACTGATGAAGATGTGCAGCAGCTCAGTGGAGCCAATCCCGTCCATCAGCTTGATGCCGGTCGCCTTCAGCCAGGCATCGAATGTCGGCTTGGGCAGCGTCTCGCCGGCGGAGACGCACTTTCGAAGGGAGGAAATGTCGCGGCCTGGAAGCTTGCCGATCATGGCTCGGTAAGCTGTCGGCGCCGTAAAACAGATCGTGGCCTTGTACTGCTCGATTGCCGTCAGGAAGTCATCGGGCGTCGTCTTTTCGAGAACGACGAAGGAGGCGCCGATATGCAGCGGAAACAGCACGCCGCCGAAACCGAAAGTGAAGGCGAGCGGCGCCGAACCGATAAACCGATCCGTCTGTTCTGCCCGCAGGATGTTGCGCGCATAGCCATCGCACACCGCCAGCATGTCCCGGTGGAAATGCATGGTGCCCTTGGGATCGCCTGTTGTACCCGATGTGAAGGCAATCAGGCAGATATCGTCGGAGGCGGTATCGACGGCCGTAAATTCAGAGCTCGCATTCGCGATCAGTGCCTCGAGCGATTCGGCCGCACCATTGCCCCAATAGACGACGTGCTTGAGACCGGGCGCGGCTACCCTTGCCTTCTCCATCTCGTCGGCGAGTTTGCCGTCGCAGAGCGCGAGCGTGATCTCCGCCTTCTGGATCGGATACGATAGCTCCTTGGCGCGCAGTAGCGGCATCGTTGCGACACAAATGCCGCCGGACTTGATCACCGCGAGATAGGCCGCAACCATCATCGGGCTGTTGGCGGAGCGCAGCAGCACGCGGCCACCGGTGACAAGTCCGAGCTTGCTGACCAGCACATTGGCGATGCGGTTCACCAGCGCCTGCAATTCGCGATAGGTGTAGCTGACGGCGGGACTGATGACGCAAGGCGCATCGCCGTGTCCTTGCTCGACCCAGCGATCGAGGAAATAGCTGACGCAGTTCAATCGCGCCGGATAGCACAGCTCCGGCCGCGTGAAGATGAACTCCGGCCAGAGATCTGGCGGCGGCAGATGCTGCCGCGCGAACTTATCGACATGGGCGGTCGCAGCGTTTACGGCCTGCGAGCCCGAGACTTGAACCTTGGCGGCGTTGGCCATCGCACGCTCCTTTGCGCATGGAAAGCACCCGGCAGCACTCACAGGAAAACATTTTAGGCTTAAAACAATTTTGCGCAATAGCGGATTTGGGGCAAACCATGCATTTTGGTGCAGCAAGCTGGCATTGGCGAGCGCCTCGGCCCGTAGACCTAGGGCTTGCGACGCGCAGCCGATTTCTGCGCCGACGCCTTGGTCTTGGCCAGGAGCCGCATCAGCTCGCGCACATCCTTGGGCGTCAGGTCAGCAAAGAGATCGGCGATCCAGGTCTCGTGCTCCGCGGCCATCCTGCGAAATTCGGCACGGCCGAGCTTTGTGAGGCGGATCACTTGGACGCGGCGGTCGGTCTCCGAGGTGCGGCGGTCGAGATGTCCGGATTCCACGAGGCGTTCAACCAGACCGGTGACGTTGCCGTTGGACACCATCATCCGCTTTGAGACATCCGACAGCGTCATGCCGTCGGGCGCCTTGTCGAGCTGCGCCATCAGATCGAAGCGTGGCAGCGTGACATCGAAGCGCTGCCGCAGCCGGCCGCGAACCTCGCCTTCGATCAGGGTCGTACAGGTGAGCAGACGCAACCACAGCCGGAGCTCTTCGGCATGGTCCTCCGGCGTTTCGACGGCCTTGGTCTCGGAATCGAGCATTTCGATGAGCCAATCACGGCCGGCATTGGCGCCGGCCCGGATTCCCAACGTTTTGAGCTTCAAATAAATCGACGCCGGCCGCAAGCCCAAAGCTGCAACAATCGACCGCACGCGAATTTCTTTAGGCTTCAAATAATTGGCGCGCCGTTTGCATGCACCGCTGCCCGCACGATGACGGCGCCTTGAGCTTGGCTTGCCGCGAGCGCCGTCATCGGCATAAGCTTGGGTCGGAGTACGCAGCCTGCAGCGCAGGCGCAATCGTTACGGGGGATCAATCATGAAGACGCAACTGACCTTGACCGCAGCCGCATTTCTTCTCGGCACCGCGATGAGCCCTGCCCTCGCGCAGGAGAAGATCAAGCTGGGCGTGATCGTGACCCTCTCCGGACCCGCCGCCGCGCTTGGTCAGCAGGTTCGCGATGGCTTTGCGCTCGCGGTGAAGGATCTCGGCAGCAAGATGGGGGGTCGTGATGTCGAAGTGGTCGTGGTCGACGACGAGCTCAAGCCCGATGCGGCTGTGACCAAGGTCAAGGGTCTGCTTGAGCGCGACAAGGTCGACTTCGTGGTCGGACCGATCTTCTCCAACATCCTTCAGGCGATCCACCGGCCGGTCACGGAATCCAAGACCTTCCTGATCAGCCCCAATGCAGGTCCTTCGACATTCGCCGGCAAGGACTGCAACCCGTTCTTCTATGTGACGTCTTATCAGAACGACCAGGTCCACGAGGTCCTCGGCAAGGTCGCGCAGGATCGCGGCTACAAGCGGATGTATCTGATGGTGCCGAACTATCAGGCCGGCAAGGATTCGGTTGCCGGCTTCAAGCTCGACTACAAGGGTGAGATTGTCGACGAATCCTACATGCCGCTCAACACGCTGGATTTCCAGCCGGAGCTTTCCAAAATCTCGGCGCAAAAGCCCGATGCTCTCTTCACGTTCATGCCGGGCGGCCTCGGCGTCAACCTCGTCAAGCAGTACAAGCAGGCGGGCCTCGCCGACAGCATCCCGGTACTCTCGGCCTTTACGGTGGATGAATCGACCCTGCCGGCACAGCAGGATGCGGCCGTCGGCATGTTCGGCGGCGCGAACTGGGCACCCAATCTCGAGAATCCACAGAACAAGAAGTTCGTCGCCGCCTACGAGGCCGCCTATAACAGCGTGCCTGGCACCTATGCCATGCAGGGGTATGACGCTGCGATGCTGATCGACAGCGCGGTCAAGGGCGTGAAGGGCGACCTCTCCAACAAGGAGGCCGTCGGGACAGCCCTGAAGAAGGCGGACTTCACGTCGCTGCGCGGGTCGTTCAAGTTCAACACCAACGGTTATCCGATCCAGGATTTTTACCTGACCAAGGTCGCCAAGCGTCCGGACGGCAAGTTCCAGACCGAGATCGTTCAGAAAGTTTTTGAGAATTACGGCGATCGTTACGCCAAGGAGTGCAAGGCGGCGAACTAAGGCCGCGCATCGCGTCAAGGGAGGATTATCATGAAGAGCGAAATCACCGGCATCACGCGGGCCAACGAGGGCATCCAGGGCATTTCCTGGAATATCCTGGGCCAGACCTATGTGCCGAAGAGCAACAGCGAGAACAGCTTCTCCTGGCATGCGACATTGCCGCCGGGCACATTCGTGCCGCCGCACATTCATCCTGACCAGGACGAATATCTCTACATGCTGGAGGGTAAGCTCGACTTCGTGCTCGGCAATTCAGAGGCGCAGGCAACCCCCGGAGACCTGATCCGGCTCGGCATGGGCGTGCCGCACGGCATCTTCAACAAGTCGGACCAAACCGCAAAAGTGCTGTTCTGGGTGTCTCCGACCAAGAAGCTGTTCGACCTGTTCTGGGGCCTTCACAACATGAAGGAACAGAAGCCGGAGGACGTGGTGGCGATGGCCGCCGAGTTCAACATCCACTTTTTGCCACCGCCTCCCGGCGCTGGCTAGGAGCGTGACCCCGGAAAAGTGTGAAACGGTTTTCCGGAAGGGTCGCGCTCAATCAAAACAACTTCAGGCGCGCACTGCCGCCAGTCCCGGCACGGCGGCGAAGCCCGCTTTGCTGGCGTAGCCCCGCACGATGGCCTCGCGCTGGGAATAGCTCAGGACGTTATCGACGTTGTCAAAACCGTCGGGCGCCAACTGCTCGACGGCGTCGATAACGCCCTCGGGGCCGCCGCGGCGATTGGAGCGAACGATATCCGCTGTCATAGGCAGGCGTTTCTTCTCGTATTCCATCAACGCCTGACGCGGATGCTCGGCCCGCACCAACGCGTCCGCGAGGCAGCGCGCGTCAAGGATCGCCTGGGAGGCGCCGTTGGAGCCGACCGGATACATGGGATGCGCGGCATCGCCGAGCAGCGTGATGCGTCCAGACGACCAATAGGGCAAGGGATCGCGGTCGCAGGTCGGATATTCATAGAACTCCGGCGTCGCCGAAATCAGGCTCTTCACGTCGATGTAGGGCACCGAGAAGCGCGCGACGTGAGGCATCAGCTCCTCACGCCGGCCCGGCCGTGACCAGTCTTCCTTCCGCGGCGGCGGCGCATTGCCCTCGCCCAGCTTCACCAGCACCGCCCAATTGGTCAGACGGCTCGCCGGGCTCGATCCCTCGGCGATTGGATAGACGACCACCTTGGCATTGAGGCCACCGGCCACGATCATCGATTTGCCGGTGAGGAACAGCGGCCAATCGCGCGCACCGCGCCACAGCATCAGGCCGTTCCAGCACGGCGGTCCCTCGTTCGGAAACAACGTGTCGCGCACGCGCGAATGGATACCGTCGGCGCCGATCAGGATATCGCCGCGCGCGGTGTGGATATGCGCACCCGCGCGATCGAAGAAATATGCGGTAACACCGCTCTCGTCCTGAGTGAAGGCGCCGAGCCGGCAGCCGGTGTGAATCGCTTCGGATCCGAGCCTCTCCTCGACGGCGCGATGGATGACGCCTTGGAGGCGGCCGCGATGAATCGAGAATTGCGGCACGTCGTGGCCGGCGTCGACGCCGCGCGCTTCGCGCCAGACCTCCTGACCGTGGCGGTTGAGGTAGTACAGCTGATCGGTACGGATTGCGACGTCGTCAAGCTTTTGCAGCAGGCCAAGACTGGCGAGCTCGCGCATGGCGTGTGGCAGGGTGTTGATGCCGACGCCGAGTTCGCGGATCGTATCGGATTGCTCGAAAATCTCGCACCCAATGCCGCGAGCCCGCAGCATCAAAGCCGTGGTGAGACCACCGATACCGCCACCGACGATAATCGCCTTCATCGCCCTCTACTCCACTCGATACACAGGCAACCGGGTTAACGTCGCACGGCCGGTCACCCTGCGGCAAGCGGCTTTGTGGCCTCCGCCTCGACCTCGGCCACCGTCTTGGGCTTAGCCTTAATTGCGGTCGAAACTGCCACTCAATCGCCCCTGAAGACCGGCTTGACCTTGTTGGCGAAGGCATGAAAGGCGCGCTCAAAATCGGCCGTCGTCATGCACAGGGCCTGGGCAACGGCCTCCGCTTCGATAGCCTCCTCCACCGACATCGCCCATTCCATCGCCAGCATGCGCTTGGTCATTGTGTTGCCGAAAGTCGGCCCTTCCGCCACCTGCTTGGCGAGCAGCTGCGCCTGGGAGAGTACCTGCTCAGGCGTCACGATGCGGCTGAAGAAGCCCCACCGCTCGCCCTCCTCCGCAGTCATGAAGCGGCCAGTGTAGAGCAACTCGGAGGCGCGCGACTGACCGATGATCCGCGGCAGGATCGCGCAGGCGCCCATGTCACAGCCGGCAAGGCCGACCTTGTTGAACAGGAACGCCACCTTGGCTCCGCTCGCAGCGAGCCGCATGTCCGACGCCATGGCAATGATCGCGCCGGCACCGGCGCAGATGCCTTCGACCGCGGCCACGATCGGTTGCGGGCAGGCCCGCATCGCTTTAACCAGATCGCCTGTCATCCGCGTGAAGGCGGTCAGCCCCTTTGTATCCATCTTCACCAGTGGGCCGATGATCTCGAACACGTCGCCGCCGGAAGAGAAATTACCGCCCGCGCCGGTGACGACGATGGACTTGACCGCGTCGTCAAACGCGCACGCGCGAAAGAAATCCGTCAGTTCGCGATAGCTCTCGAATGTCAGCGGATTCTTCCGCTCCGGACGGTTGAGTGTTACGGTGGCAACGCCCTCAACGACAGCCAGTAGGAAATGTTGCGGCGAATAGTCCGCAAGTGGTACGGTGACGGGATTGGCTGGTCTGCTCATGCGATCTCCTTGGCTTCCTTGTTCCGCACCTACCACGACGCTAAATTTCGCCACCGGCGACCGCAATCGCCTGCCCGGTGATCGCACCGGCATGCTCGCTACATAGCCACAGCACGGCATTCGCTACTTCCTGCGGCGTGATCAGGCGCCCCTGCGGATTGTGCTTCGCGAGCTCGGCGATCGCCTGCTCGCGGGTTCGCCCGGTCTTCCTCATGATGTTGTCGATGCTGCCAGCGACAAGATCCGTATCCGTGAAACCGGGGCACACAGCATTCACGGTCACGTTGCTGGCAGCCATTTCCAGTGCAAGCGAGCGCACGAGACCGACCACGGCGTGCTTGGCCGCCGTATACGCGCTCACATAGGCATAACCCTTGAGCCCCGCTGTCGATGCAATCGCGACGATACGCCCGTAAGGACGATCCTTCATGCCGGGCAACACAGCACTGACGGCATGGACAACGCCCATGAAATTGACATCCATCATACGCGCAAAAAGTGCACTGTCCGATTTCGCGAACGGCGCGGATTCGGCGCTGCCGGCATTCGCGATGAGAATATCAATCGGCTTTCGCGCATGCGCTGCGGCGATGGCTGCCCTCAGCGCAGCTTCATCCGAGACGTCCGCAACGGCGGCATGATGCGCGGCACCGGCTTTGATCGCTTCCTCGAGAGAAGCAGCATTCCGGCCAAGCACTGTCACGGTGGCACCAGCGCCAACCAGAGCGGCGGCAATCGCGCGGCCGATGCCGCGACCGCCTCCGGTCACCAGCGCGGTCGGCGAATGCGGCAACCCGGACATGCGTTGGCTCCCTAGGATCTGCTGATCGTTTCTCCGATATATTTTAACCTTCAAATTTTTGCAACGAAAGCGCCGATCGATGTAGCGCATACCGTTACGCGGGCGATCGGCCCGAAAATTGCTTTAAGTATAAAATTATCTCTTCCCATCCCCCACAGGCCTGTTAGCATCACCGGGGCAAGCCAAAGGATGTCGCGTGTGCAGCCTTCGCCAATGATAACAAAGGATGGACGCTTCGCCTATGAAGCCGCTGGCGATCCGGGCGCAACACCCCTGATCTTCCTGCATGGCATCGGTGGTGCGGCGCGGGCCTGGCGGCAACAGCTTTCGACATTTGGCAATCGTTACCGCGCGATCGCGTGGGACATGCCGGGCTATGGCGGATCGGCGCCGCTCCCCAGCGTCAGCATCGCTGCCCTGGCCGAAGCGCTCCAGCAATTCATCGAGCAGCTCGGTGCGACAAAGCCCATTCTGGTCGGCCATTCGATCGGCGGCATGATCGTCCAGAAATGGCTGGTGCAATCGCCAAAACTGGCGCGCGCGGTGGTTCTGGCACAGACAAGCCCGGCCTTCGGCAAAGCCGACGGCGACTGGCAAAAGTCGTTCATCGCGGCACGGCTGGGCCCACTTGATCGCGGCGAGACAATGAAGTCGCTGGCACCTTCATTGGTAAAGGAGCTCGTCGGCGACGATCCTGATCCCAGGGGAATGGAGCTGGCGCGCGAATGCATGGGAAGCGTCCCGGAGGCGAGCTATCGCGCTATGATGTTGGCGCTAATCGGGTTCGATCAGCGCAGCACGCTCAAAGATATATCCGTCCCGACGCTGCTGCTGTCTGGTTCGAAGGATAACAACGCCCCGGCGCCAATGATGGCGAAAACGGCGACCTACATCCCAGCGGCAGAATATGTCGAGCTCCACGGCGTTGGCCATCTCGCCAACCTTGAACGTCCCGATGCCTTCGACCAGGCTCTCGGCAGCTTCGTCGATTCCATCGCTGCAAAACGGATAGTTGCGCCATGACCATGCAAGTCAGCAAGACGATCGGCGCAACCGACAAGGTCGCGCTGGATGCACCGATCTTCGATCCCGTGGCGTTCCGACTGAGCGACGAGCAGGCCAGCATCATTACCCGGGCGCGTGAGATCGGCCAGAGCGTGTTCGCCGGTCGCGCCGCCGCCTACGATCGCGAGGCGGCCTTTCCGACCGAGAACTATCGCGACCTGCATCGCGTCGGTCTGCTCGGCATCGCTGTGCCAAAGAAGCACGGCGGCCTGGGCGCGAACTACCAGACGTACGCGCTGGCGGCCGCCGAGATCGGGCGCTATTGCGGCGCAACCGCGCTGACCTGGAACATGCACGTCTGTTCGACGCTGTGGTCGGGCCCTTTGGCCGATGATCTCGACATGGACGCGGAGACCCGCGCGGAGCACGAGCGCCGACGGGCGGTTCACTACAAACGCATCGTCGAGGACGGCGCGATCTATTCGCAACCATTCTCGGAGGGCGGCGCGGCAGCTGCCGGCGGCGTTGCGTTCGGCACAGAAGCAAGGCCCGTCGCAGGCGGCTGGATCGTCAACGGCAAGAAGATCTTTGCATCGCTCTCCGGCCATGCCGACTATTACGGCGTGCTCTGCACCGAGATGGAGGAAGGCGAAAAGGCATCGCGCCGCAATACGCTTTACCTCGCGATATCAGCGAAGTCACAGGGAGTTTCCGTCGTCGGCGATTGGGATCCCCTCGGCATGCGCGGCACGGTCTCGCGAACGCTCCTGTTCAAGGAGGTCTTTGTTCCGGAAGATGCCGCGCTAATGCCGCGCGGCGTCTATTTCCAGGCGGCGATGCGCTGGCCGCACATGTTCCTGACGCTGTCACCGACCTATATGGGCCTTGCACAAGCCGCCTATGATTTCACCCTGCGCTATCTGCGTGGCGAGGTGCCGGGCATGCCGCCGGTCAAGCGCCGGATGTACCCGACCAAGCAGATTGCGGTCGCTCAAATGCAGATCAAGCTCGAGCAGATCAAGGGAATCTGGTTCCAGGCCGTCACCGAAGCGCGTGCCAATCCGAGCAAGGAGCAGGTGCTGCGCGCCTATGCCGCGCAATATTCGGTGATGGAAGGCGCCAATGAACTCGCGGCGCTCGCGATCCGCACCTGCGGCGGTCAGGCCATGCTCCGCTCCCTGCCGCTGGAGCGTATCTATCGCGACAGCCGCTGTGGCTCGCTGATGCTCCCCTGGACGGCCGAGCTCTGTCTCGACCGGATCGGCCGTGAGGCGCTGTACGAGGCTGGCGAAACGGACGACTAACGGTGGACCTCTGCAGCCTAATCGATCGCAATGCGGCGTTCGCGCCAGACAAGACGGCCATTGCCTTCGAGGGGCGGCGGCTGAGCTACGCGGCGTTCGCCCGTCGGATTGAACGAACGGCAACAGCCCTGAAGCAGGAGTTCAGCGTCGGGCGCGGCGACCGCGTTGCGATCCTGAGCCTTAATCGGCCGGACTATCTGGTCCTGCTCTACGCTTGTGCTCGGCTCGGCGCGATGCTGGTCCCGCTGAACTGGCGGTTGGCGGTCGCTGAGCAGCTGTTCATTCTCACCGATTCCGGCGCCAAAGTGCTGGTGCTCGAGCAGGCATTTGAAGACGTTCTTCCTGAACTTGCGCCGGGGACAGCCGTCGTCGGCCTCGATTTTACACCGCCCCGCGGCAAGACCTACGAAAGCTTGCTGGCTGGCAGCGAGGGCAGCGCACGTAACCCGCACACCGATCTCTCCTGTCCGCTGCTGATCGTCTACACCTCAGGGACGACGGGACGGCCGAAAGGCGCGGTGCTGCGTCAGGAGGCGCTGTTCTGGAACGGGGTCATGAGCCAGCATATGCACAACATGACATCGGACGATCATGTGCTGACGGTGCTTCCGTTCTTCCATGTCGGTGGGCTCAACATCCAGACGACGGCGGCACTTCAGCTTGGCGCGACGGTTACGATCCACGCCCGCTTCACGCCGGACACGGCGCTTGCGGCCATTGAACGGGAGCGACCGACCTTGACGGTCATGGTGCCCACGATTCTCCAAGCCGTCAGCGAGCATCCTGCGTGGGCCACGACCGATCTCTCCTCGCTGAATGCCGTTGCCACAGGGTCAACCATCGTGCCGCCGCACCTGATCGATCGCTTCGTTACGCGGGGCGTCCCGGTGCTGCAGGTCTACGGCTCGACTGAAACCTGTCCTATCGCGGTCTACACCCGCTTGGGCGGCGACCTGTCGCGCTCCGGATCAACCGGACTTGCCGGCCTCTGCTGCGATGCGAAGGTGATCGATCAGGCCGGCAACGAGGTCCCTGCGGGTACGCCGGGTGAAATCGCAGTGCGCGGGCCGAACGTGTTCTTCGAATATTGGGGCAATGCGGACGCGACGCGCGATGCGCTCCACGACGGCTGGTATCGCACCGGCGATATCGGCCTGTGCGACACCGACGGCTACTTCTGGGTCCGCGACCGCAAGAAGAATACGATCATCTCCGGCGGCGAGAACATCTATCCGGCCGAGGTTGAGCGGGTCCTGCTCGAACATCCCGATGTCAGTGAATGCGCGGTAATCGGAAGGCCGGACCCGCGCTGGGACGAAGTGCCCATCGCTTATGTCATCCGACGATCCGGCTGCCGTCTCGAAGCAGACGAGCTGAAAGCGCACGTTCAGACACAGCTTGCTCGCTACAAGGTTCCACGCGACATCGTTTTCGTCGCCGATTTGCCGCGCACGGCGCTTGGCAAGGTTCAGCATTTTCTGCTGAAACAACTTGATGCGCAGTCGCGCGCGCAGGGAGAAGCATCTTGAAGATCGCGGTTCTGGGTGGGGGAAACGGCTCTTTCGCGGCCGCGGGCGATTTTGCGCTGTCGGGACACGAGGTTCGGCTTTGGCGCCGCGACGCGGAGCAGGTCGAGGCACACCTTGTCGCGGGATCTCGCATCCTGGTGAAGGACCACAACGGTCGCCACGACGTGAAGCTGGCGCTGGTGACCACCAATATCGCCGAAGCCGTCAGTGACGTCGAGCTGGTCGTGTGTCCTGCCCCCGCCTTCGCGCAGCAGGATATCGCCCGGCTCCTTGCGCCACACCTCCGTGACGGCCAGGTGGTTTTCCTGCCACCCGCGACATTTGGCTCGATGATCTTCGCGCAGGCCGCACGCGACGCAGGCAACCGCGCCGAAGCAAGCTTCGCCGAAACCGGCACCCTGCCCTGGCTCACCCGCAAGCACGGACCATTCGAGGTCGCGATCACCATCCGTGCGAAGCGGCTGCCGGTCGGCGTATTCCCACTCGATCAGGCCCCGCATGCGCTCGAGGTCATCGGGCGCGCCTTCCCCGACGTGATCGAGCCCTGCGGCGACGCGCTGTCCGGCGCCCTGATGAATGCAGGCTGCATCATTCATCCGCCGCTGATCGTGATGAACGCGGGCCCGATCGAGCATTTTGAACGGTGGGACATCCATAAGGAGGGCACCCAAGCTGCGATCCGGCGCGTGACCGACGCCCTCGATGCCGAGCGGATTGCAGTGCGCGAGGCGCTGGGATATGGCGCCCCGCATTTCCCTCTCGCTCACCACTATGCGCGGGAAGGCGAGATCTGGATGTATGGCCGGGGTTCGCACGATCGCCTGACCGATTCCGGCGATTGGCGCGAGCGGATCGTGCTGACCGAGCACCGCTACATGCGCGAGGATTTACGGCTTGGGCTATCGCTGCTGGTGTCCGTCGCTAAGCTGGCGGGCGTCGCCACACCGCTTGCCAAGGCATTCCTCGCCATCGGCGGCGCAATCTGCGACGAAGATTTTGAGCAAACTGGCCGAACGCTGGAGACCTTGGGACTTGGCCAGCTTCACAGAGCTGAATTGCAGACGCTGCTTCGTGAGGGATTCTGATCGATGAGCAGCCGCGCCAATATTGCCTGTCTCGGAGCCGGTCGCATGGGGCGCGGCATTGCCGTTGCGTTTGCCTATGCGGGACACACGGTCACGATGGTCGACATCAAAGCCCGTTCGGCAGAGGAGTTCGCCAAGCTGGAGGCTGATGCGCTCGGCGAAATCAGCAAGACGTTTGCCAGCCTGTCCAAGCTCGGACTGCTGACCGAGGCGAACGTTGATCCGCTGATCGCGCGGGTCTCGGTGGTGCCGGCCAGCCGGAGTGGCACCGCCCTTTCCGAGGCGGGAATCATCTTCGAAGGGGTTCCTGAGGTGGTCGAGCTCAAGCGCGAAGTGCTGGGGACGGTTTCAAAACAAATCGGCCCGGACACAATCATTGCCTCGACCACGTCGACCATCCTTGTCGACGATCTGTCGGGCGCTATCGTAAATCCGCGCCGCTTCCTCAACGTGCATTGGCTGAATCCGGCCTATTTAATCCCGCTGGTAGAAGTGTCGCCCGGCAAAGCCACTGACGTTGCCGTCATCGACGAGGTCAAAACGTTGCTCGAAGGGATAGGCAAGGTGCCAGTGGTTTGCGCAGCGACACCCGGCTTCATCGTTCCGCGCATCCAGGCGCTAGCGATGAACGAAGCCGCCCGCATGGTCGAGGAAGGCGTCGCCAGTGCCGAGGAGATCGACAAGGCGATCCGCTACGGTTTCGGCTTCCGCTATGCCGTGCTCGGGCTGCTCGAATTCATCGACTGGGGCGGCGGGGATATTCTGTACTACGCCAGCCGATATCTCGAAGGCGCGCTCGGCAGCGACCGCTATCGCGCGCCAGACGTCATTTCGCGCAACATGCATGAAGGCCGGATCGGGCTGCGCACCGGCGCAGGCTTCCTCGACTATTCCGACATGGACGTCGATGCCTATCGCACAAAACGGCTCCAGGCCATGGTTGATCTGCTCCGGCACTTCGACCTGGCCCGCCCACCGGTGCTCGACCGCAACTAGCCGAAGACGTCCTGAAGCACGCCTTCGCGAACAACTGCCACGCCATCGAGCTCGATGGTCGTCCCCATCATCGGTAGATCGAAATGGCCCGCAGTGTAACGTCCGGCAAACTCGTTCGCGCCCGTCGAGAATAGGAAGTTGCCGGAGACAGCGCGAATCTCCGTGCCATTGGTGTCACGCTGGTCGTACATCGAGAGCGCCTCGTAGCGCGCGGCCGGATTCATGCCAAAACCGACATGTGAGACGGCATAGGCCTCCCGATCACCCCAGGCGGCGAGATAGGCGCGCATCATCGCGGCATCCGTGCCGTAGCCTTCCAGCTCGACGACGTAATCATCCTTTAAGGTCATCTTCACCGGTGACGTCAGGTAGCGCTTGAAGGTGAGATTGATATCGCCGGGCGCCATCACCAGCGTGCCGTTGATCGCCCCGCTCTTGGGAAAGCTGACGACGATGCCGCCCGGCCAATGCGCCAGCGTGCCGGGCTTGTCCGTCCAACCCCAGACGCCAACCGTGGAAGCGCCCACCATGTCCACATCAAGGGCCGTGCCGGCTTTTGACGTGACCCGCATTCGCTTGCTTGCGCGCAGCATCTTCGCGGCCGCGCGAACGCGCTTCTCCAGCGCCAGATCCGGAACCATGCGCTCCAGCGCCTCGGGATGCTCGTTGGAGATCACCAGAATGCGCGCGCCGGCCTTCAGAATTTCGGGCGTCTCCACCGCGTGCATCAGGCCCTCGATGGTGCAGTCCACCACGAAGCCAGCCTGCTGAAGCGCGCTGATGACAGGACCCAGCTTTTGGATCGCTTCGCTCGCTCCGGTCGAACGGACCGGAACGATGTTCCGGTTACGTGGCGTCGGCATCACGACGTGGAACGGCCTCGCTCCCATCCGCAGCAAGGCCAGCTCCGCCAGGTGCACATTCAATGCTCGTGACTGGGTCTCCGAGAGGATCGCCGCGGTATCGCCGGACTTGACGGCGCAACGTTCAAAGATCTCGCAAAACGCGTCGATCCATTTTGCCTCGATGCGATCAGCCAGCATGGTTCACTCCCGGTCTTCTGCTTTTGTTCGTCAGGTCACGCTTCGGGGAAGCCTCGCAAGAGATACGATCGCACCGCGCCTAACAACGCATTGAGGATCAACCCAAGCAGCGAGATCGTGATCAGCGGCACGAACATGTCGACCGCTTGGAAGGTGCGGGCCGCCGTCACAAGGGCATGGCCCAAGCCGTCCGTCGACGTGATCATCTCGGCCAGAAACACCACGATGCAGGAAATAACAAGGCCGATTCGGCATCCAGTCAGGATCGATGGCATCGCCGCCGGCAACACCACCTTGAACAGGATTTTATAGCGCGGCGTTCCCGCCGCCATGGCGGACCAGATCAACTTCTGCTCGACGGTTGACGCACCGTAATACGTCGAGAGCAAAATCGGGAAGAGTGCGTCCGCCGCGACCAAGGTGATCTTCGATCCGTGGCCGAAACCCAGCAGCAACAGCAGCGCCGGGTAGAGCGCGACCTTCGGCAACGGTGCCAACACGCGCACGATCGGCCGAACCACGGCATTGATCGCGGGACTTGCGGCAGCCGCGATGCCGATGCTGACGCCGAGGACGACCGCAATCGCGAATCCAGCAAACAGCCGGATCAACGTCGCTGCGACTTCCTGCTGAAACGCCCATGTCACGAGCTGCTCGAGCAGCCGCGTGAAGACGAAGCCCGGCGCCGGCAACAAAACCGCCGGAGCGAAGCCGAACGTCACCAGGGCCTGCCATAGCGCGACCACCAGCACAATCGGCGCGAGCCCTAAGATAGCGTTCGCAGAACGTGACATCATGAGAAGCTCAGCGGCATGTCGAATTGAGGCTCGGACCAGCGCACAAGCCCCGCACGAACCCGCTCGAAAACAGCATCGAGACAAATGCCCATCGCTCCGACGACGATGATCATCGCGTAAACCGTATCGTACTGTCCCATGTCGAGCGCGTTGAACAGGATGTTCCCTGCCCCCGACTGGCGCGCAATCATCTCGCTTGTGATCATGGTGATCAACGCCAGCACCAGGCCGGTCCGGCACCCGGTTAGAATTTCCGGGAGCGCGGCCGGGAGCACGATCCGGACCAGACGTTGCAAGGCCGACAGCCCCATCGCCGCGCCCGACCACAGCATCTTCTCCTCGACGGCCTTGGCGCCTTCAAAACTGTGATAGATCACCGGCAGGCTGACACCGAGAAAGATCACGAGAATCTTCGTAGCTTCGCCAACGCCAAGCCACAGCATGATGATCGGCATCAGAGCTGCCTTCGGAACAGGATAGATCACCATCAAGAGTGGATTGAAGAAGGATGCGACGGCCCGACTACGGCCCATCAACAGGCCTAGTGGAATCGAAACCAGCACGGCGATGCCGAACCCGATCGCCATGCGGCGGAGCGAGGCCAGGATATTGATCAGAGATTCCTTGTCACCGAGGATATCCGGGACCGCGCGGATCGCCTCGAGCGCCGTCGGGAAGCTGTCGTTCTTCAAGCCGAGCGAAGCGACCTGCCAAGCCGCCAATAATCCAATGCAAGCCAGCACCGGCGCAGCACGTCTCGCCACGGCAGCCGGCGATATCATAAAAGCGAACCGGCATGGTCGCTTTCATCGAACATGCGCTCGATGTCGACGACGTATTTTTGATACCGTGGATCGAGCAACAGCTCGTTGCGGCGCCGCGGCCGCGGCAGATCGATATCGATAACCTCCCTGATGCGACCGGGAGACTTCGACATCATCACGACCTTGTCTGAAAGGAAGACCGCTTCGTCGACCGAGTGGGTGACGAACAGCACCGTCTTGCGGTCGCGCTCCCAGATGTTCAGGAGATCGTTCTGAAGGCGCGTCCGGGTATGAGCGTCGAGCGCGCCGAACGGCTCGTCCATCAATAGTACCTCCGGGTGGTAGGCCAGTGTCCGTGCCAGCGCGACGCGCTGCTTCATGCCGCCCGACAACTCCTTCGGGTAGAAGTTTTCATAGCCCTTGAGCCCGACCATCTCGATCAGCGCGCGGCTCTGTGCATCTGCCTCGGTGGCACTTACCCCCTGCTGACGAGGACCGTACATCACATTGCCCAGCACCGTCTTCCAGGGAAACAGCGCGAACTCCTGGAACACTGGCCCGCGATCCGGCCCCGGCCCCGTGATGGCCTGTCCCTTCATCTTCGCCGCGCCGCTGGTTGGGCTGACGAAACCACCGACGATATAAAGCAGCGTCGACTTGCCACAGCCTGAGGGACCAAGGATGGAGACGAACGCTCCCTCCTCGATCGTCAAGGAGATGTCCGATAGTGCCAAATGATCCTTGCGCGCCGAGGTCTGAAAGACCTGCGAGACGCGGTCAATCTCGATGATCGCAGATGCCGGCTTTTGTGACTTCACCGGTTTCACCCAGTCGCTCGATCTCGAAGGCACTACCTTCATCCCGCCTCTCGCTTCACTCACGCGCGAACGTCACGCCACCGATCTACTGAATGTCTCCGTCAGCCGCATGAGCTTAGCAAGAAACCTGCCAAACCAGTCGTCATTTCGCGCGCGCGGGACGCCTCAATCGAACCATGGCCACTCCGCGGGTCCTTCGTGCGTGACTGCGCCGCCCGGCGCCTGACCGACCAGTCGCGCATATTTTGCGAGCGCACCAGCACGATGACGAGGCGGGCGCTGCTTCCAATCGCGTCGTCGCGCCGCGAGTTCCTGTTCATCGACCAGCAGGTCCATGCGACGGCCAGCGGCATCAATCCGGATCTTGTCGCCGTCGCGGACCAGCGCCAGCGGGCCACCAACAAACGCTTCCGGCGAGACATAACCGATGCACATGCCACGCGTGGCACCGGAAAACCGCCCATCCGTGATCAAGGCAACCTTCTCGCCCATGCCCTGGCCATAGATCAGCGCTGTCACGCCGAGCATCTCGCGCATGCCGGGACCGCCGACCGGCCCTTCGTTGCGGATCACAAGGACCTCGCCAGCCTTGTAGCTGCGGTCGCGAACCGCGGCGACGCAAGCCTCTTCATCCTCGAAGACGCGCGCCACGCCTTCGAAGAGTTGACTCTTCAAACCTGCAACCTTGATGACGGCGCCATCGGGGCAAAGACTACCCTTCAGCACCGCAACACCGCCGTCGGGCATGATCGGCGCGCGGGCCGCATAAACGACCTCCCCGTCGGGGGCATTGGCCGTCCTATATTCTTCCGCAAGCGTATGGCCCGTGATGGTCAGGCAACCTCCATCGATATGCCCACTCTGGATCAATTCGCGGATCACGACGGCCGCGCCACCAATGTCGTAGACGTCCTTTGCAGTGTATTTGCCGCCGGGCCGCAGGTTTCCGATCAGCGGCGTCCGAGCAAAGACCTCGCCGACATCATCGATCGTGAAGGCGATGCCGGCCTCGTTTGCGATCGCCGGCAAATGCAGCGTGGCATTGGTCGAGCCACCTGTCGCAGCAACGATCGCCGCGCCGTTCTCCAGGGATTTCCGTGTCACGACGTCGCGCGGCAGCGGCCCGCCACGTTCGAGCATCTCCATGATCAATCGCCCCGCGCGACGAGAGATCTGCGCGCGCTCAGCATAGACGCCAGGCACCATCGACACGTTGGGAATGGTCAGGCCCATAGCCTCCGACACCATCCCCATGGTGTTCGCAGTGAACTGACCGGCGCAGGCGCCGATCGTCGGCAGGCAGGCGCGCTCGATCCGTTCGAGCGTCGCGCCGTCGATCTCGCCCGTCATGAAGCTGCCGACAGCCTCGTAGGAATCGAGGACGGTCAGCGTCCGTCCATTCAGGCGACCCGGCAGCGAACTGCCGCCATAGATGAAGATGGAAGGCACGTTGCAGCGAACCATTCCCATCATCACGCCCGGAAGCGTCTTGTCGCATCCGCCGTATCCGATCAGCGCATCATAGGCGAGACCATGAACGACAGCCTCGATGGAGTCGGCGATCAGCTCACGTGAAAACAGGGAGAATTTCATCCCCTCGTGATTCATGCTGATGCCGTCTGACACCGAGACGGTCGAGAATTCGCGCGGCGTCCCGCCGGCTTCCTCGATCCCGGTCTTGGCCGCAGCCACCTGGAAATCATGGGTCATATTGCAGGGCGTCTGCTCGCCCTTCATGCTGACAATGCCCACCATCGGCTTTGCAATGGCCGCGTCGTCCAGCCCCATGGCGCGCATGAAGGCGCGGTGCGGCGCCCGGTCGAGCCCGTCAGTGGTAATCCGTGATCGCAGCTTCTTCATGCTTGCATCATCTCGATGCAATGTCCCGCATGTGGCGGGGCACTGCGACTTCGTTCATCTTGCGAACCGCTCTATCGCTTATTGCAGCGGCGCGACGATGGTCGGGTGCCTGAACTGCGCGACATCCAGTTTTGGCAGCATTCCCGTGTCCGCATAAATGTCCAGCATCTTCTGGATCGCAGGGAAGTTCGGTGCCGCACCGGGATCGCGACCGAAATCGTTGTCCTTGAGCAGGTAAGTATCGAGCACTGGAACGGGCGCCTTCAGCACCTCGGACACCACCTTCAGGGTCTCTTCGCGGTTCGCGAGCGCCTTCTTCATACCCGACGTGATGTCGCGGACATAGGTCTTCACCAGTTCTGGGTTCTTGTCGACGAAATCGGCACGGCAGGCCTCTAGGATATGCACGATGTTCGGCATCGCCTGCGACAGCGAGAACAGCTTACGCGTACCGCCCTTCGCCTCAGCCCGTGCTGCAAACGGCTGATTCATGTTGACCGCATCGACCCGGCCCTGGCGCAGCGCATCCTCCGAGACGGCAAAACCGACCTCGACCAGCTTGATATCCTTGGCGGGATCGACGCCGTTCTGCTTCAGAAGCAGGTTGAACGGGCCTTGCGTGCCGCCGCCGATCACGGAAATACCAACCGTCTTGCCCTTAAGGTCCGCAATCGTCTTGATCGGCGAGTCATTCATCACCGCCCAGTAGACCGAGAAGCCACCGGGCTTCTCGAAGACGTGCTGCGCCACGATATAGGCCTTGAGGTTGCCGCCGACCACGCCGTTAGCCAGCGACAGCGGCGCCTGCGTCGCGCAATCCAGTGCGCCGGCCGCCAGTGCCTGCGTCATCGGAGCGGTGCCCTGAAATTGGGTCCACTCGATATTGTAGGTCTTGCCGATATCGGGAAACTCGGCCGGCCTACGCATCATCCAGTATTTGGATTCCTCGGCCGGGATCGTCCAGCCCACGCGGATCGTCTGCTGCGCTCGTGCGGGGCTTGCGCCCGCAATCATGGCTGCCATAGCCCCTATCGCCAGCGTCAACCTCGAAACTGCCCGCATCGTGCCCACTCCGTTGCTCCGGCGCCGACCGACGCCACCCAACCCGACCGGCCCAAATGTTTCATGGTTCAAACAATCAGGCAAGCCATGCAAGCCGGCACGGTTTCGCCGCGACATCCGTTGTGTATGGTGCGGCAGCGGTCGCGCGCCATTGCGCTGCGGCAGGAGGAGGCAACCTATGGCTGCTGCGAGCAAGGCAAACCCGCAAGGCGTCGAGAGGCTCGGCTATCTCGGCCTGGGACTGATGGGAACGCCGATGACCCGGCGCCTGCTCGAGGCCGGCTATCACGTCAGCGTCTGGAACCGTTCTGAGGGCAAGGTCGCGCCGCTTGTCGAGGCCGGCGCCAACCGCGCGAGCACGCCGCGTGACCTCCTGACGAACTCCGACATCGTTTTTATGTGCGTGACCGACGCCGCCGCCGTCGAAGAGGTGATCTTCGGACCGGAGGGGCTCGCTGCGGCTCCCGGGGCAGGCAAGCTCGTGGTCGATTTTTCGTCGATCCATCCCGACGCCGCGCGCGAGCTTGCGGCGCGATTGAAAGCTGCGAACGGCGCAAACTGGATCGATGCGCCGGTGTCCGGTGGCACCAAGGGTGCCGAAGAAGGCACGCTTGCCATCATGGCTGGAGGAGAGACCTCTGATATCGAGCGGGCACGGCCTTATGTGCTGGCCATGGCGCGCAGGTTCACCCACATGGGTCCGACCGGCGCCGGCCAAACCACGAAACTCTGCAACCAGGTGATCGTCGGATGCGCGATGACCGTGCTTGCGGAGGCAACGCGCCTTGCCTCGAACGCGGGAATTGACGCGAGCCGGCTGCCGGAGGCGCTCGCTGGCGGCTTTGCGGATTCGATCCCGCTTCAGCTCTTCGTACCGCGCATGGTCCAGGGCATTCACTCACCCCCGCTCGGGCACATTGCAACGATGCTGAAGGATCTCGACACGGTCGCCGATGTCGCGCAAGCAACATCGACGCCGGTGCCAATGGCGACCCTCGCGGGTCAGATCTTCAGGCTGGCAAAGGCTGCACGCGGCGCAGACGCCGACGCTCTGGAAATCTACAAGCTTTCGGCGGCGGACCGTTGAACTGACCAGCGTCCCTGAATCGCACTATGGCGTCTTCTTGCGCGCGTCGTCGGCCAAGAATCGGCCATAAGTCCCTCGCGCGAACAGCAGAGGCTCTCGTGCGTTGTAGGCATAGGCCTCGACCGCGCCGAGAAAGATCACGTGATCGCCACCATAATAGCGATTGACGGATCGACACTGAAAACTTGCCACACTTTCGGCCAGCACGGGCGCATTGCCGAGGCCCGGCGTCCAGTCCACACCGGCGAACTTGTCTTCCGACGACTTGGCAAACTTGTCCGCAAGCGCCTGCTGCGAGGTGCCCAACACATGCACCGTGAAATGGGTGGCGTTTTGAAACACGGTCAGGCTCGATGAATAGACGCCAAGGCTCCAGAGAACCAAAGGAGGATTCAAGGAGACCGAGGCGAACGAGTTGCAGGTGATGCCATACGGCTTTCCATCAGCGGCTGTAGCCGTGATGATGGTTACACCCGTTCCGTAGGTGCCGAGCGCGTTGCGGAAATCACGCGGGTCGATCGGCGAGTTGTCGCTCGCGAACTCGTTGGCGGGATCGGAGGCGGCCGGATGCTTTGGCTGGTCATTCATCGGCCGGCCTCACAAGGTGAGATTCTCGGACGGCAGGCCGAGGGCCACGCGTCCATAATTGGTTCCGGCCGCATCGAAATTGAATGCGAGGTGCGAATTAATCGCGTGCGCATCGCGAAACTGCCGCTGTAGCACACCGGTCGTGAACAGGCCGCGCGCCCCGCTCGCCGCGAACAGCATAGAGACGGCGTCAGTGCACAGATTGACCGAGAACGCTCCATCGCGCCGGTATCTGGTCTTGGTGACCATATCGGGCGTGTGGTTGCGCCGTGCGTCCTCCATCGCCTCAGTGCAGGCCGAGCGCATGATGAGGCGCGCGGCATCAATCTTGGCGGAAGCTTCCGCGATCTTGATTTGCGTGCTCTGGAAGTCGCTCAACTTGGCGCGGTTGTACGTCGAAATGCGGTGACGCGCGACCTCCGTATAGTCGTCCAGGCACGCCTGCGCGTTGCCGAGCGCGACGCCGGAGAGAACATAGGGAAACAGCGAGAAGACGGGAAGGGCGTACAGCGGATTGGGGTTCACCTTACTGCCGGGCGTCGCGCCGCCTGCGAGATCACCCACCGCGACGGTCATATGATCGGGCACGAAGGCATCCCTGACTTCGACATCCGACGACCCGGTGCCGCGCAGTCCGGCAACATTCCAGGTATCGAGGATCTTGTAGTCAGCCTTTGGCAATAGAAAGATGCGGTATTCGATTCCGTCAGCCTCGTCGTCGGATGCGACGACGCTTGCAAGCATGTTCCATGCGCACGAGCCGACGCCCGACGAGAACGGCCAGCTTCCGCGCAGCTGGTATCCGCCTTCGACCTTTCTGGCACGGCCGGCAGGGAAGATGAACGACGATGCGATCAGCACGTCCGGCTCTCGGCCCCAGACCAAATCCTGCGCACGCTGCTCGAACATACCGAGCATCCAGTGGTGACTTGCCAGATTAGCCAGATTCCAAGCCACAGATGCGTCGGCCCGCCCAAGCAACTCGGCACAATCGATAAGGGCAACATAATCGAGCTCGGCGCCGCCGACACGCTTCGGCTGCAGCATCCGGAATAGACCGGCTTCATGCAAGTCGCTCTCGGTCTCCGGCGGCAGGTGCCGCAGCTCCTCAGTTCGAGCCGCGCGTTCCCGCAATTGCGGCACCAGCGCTCGGGCCTTGGCAATCATCGCTGCATAGGCTCGTTCGCCGGAGTCTGTCGCCACCGACTGACCCATGCTCGGCTCCTGACCAGACACCATTCGCGTCCCTCGCTCTCATGCATTTATGAGGCTGGAACCTTGCCAAATCAAGCTGTTGCTGCACTCAGCCCGATGTCGCGGCCTTACGCAGCCCGAACGCGCCTTTTTCGGCCAATGCCGCAATCCGCTTCTCGTCGTAACCAAGCGTTTCGCGCATCACGCCCTGAGTATGCTCACCCAGCAGCGGTGCCGCCACAGGATCAATTGCAGACGTTAAACTCATGCTGATCGGCGGTTCGATATTCGGCACCCACTGCGCGGTACGATGCGGGATCCGGCTCAAGCGCGCGCGTTCGCGCGCTTCCGGTGCATTGAACCCTTCCTCCACGGTTCGGAGATAGCCGACCGGAATATTGGCCAGCTTCATCTTCGCCATCCAGTTCTCGAGCGTGTCGCTTGCAAACACTTCAGCGATGGCCGCGCGCAGGAGCTCCTTGTTCTGAGACCTTGCTTTACGCGTGGCGAACTGTGGCGCGTTGAGGAGATCCGGGCGGTTGAGCACCTCGACCACCAGCCGTCGATACAGCCGATCATTGGCGCACGCCATGTAGAGCGGACCATCGGATGCCTCGTAGACACCAACAGTGGGAGACCCGGCCGGCGAATTGCCGAACCGGCCCGGATTCTCGCCGTTGATCAGATAGGCCATGCCGTAGAAGCCCGTCATCCCCATGGCGACATCGAACAGCGCAACCTCGACATGCTGCCCGCGGCCGAGACGATCCCGCGCTAACAGTGCCAGCAGGATCGCGTTGCAAGCCGACATCCCGGTCGCCATGTCGACAATCGGCGGGCCGGTACGAACTGCCGGGCCATCCGCGAACCCGTTGAGCGACATGAAGCCGCTTTCGGCTTGCGTGATGGGATCGAATCCCGGGCGTGAGGCAAATGGCCCGGTGCGCCCATAAGCGGAGATCGAGCAATAGACCAGCCGCGGGTTGAGCGGCGCGACGGCCTCGTAATCCAGGCCGAACTTCTTCATGACGCCGCTCGAAAAATTCTCCACGACCACGTCCGCCTTGCGGATCAGATCCAACGCAATCTCCCGCCCCTCTTGAACTGCAAGATCGAGCGCTATACCGCGCTTGTTGCGGTTCAAGCTGAGATAGGCTGCGCTTTCGCCACCGATCTCGGCATGCTCATAGGCGCGCGTGTCGTCGCCGCCATCGGGATTCTCGATCTTGATGACGTACGCACCGAAATCGGCCAGCGTCTGTGTGCAAGCAGGGCCCGCAACCACGCGCGTAAAATCGACGACCAGCAAGCCGTCAAGCGCGGTTGGTCTTCCCTCCGACCGCGACGAACGTTCTGGCAATTGAGGCTTAATGGGCATCTCGAGCTCCCTTACATCGGCTTATGTTCGCCGAATTCGCTGCAAGCGAACTTAAAGCCCGGCCGGACGACTTCGCAAGTGCTTCAACAAGAAGGCCTTAAAAGAGGCCCAGCAACAGTGAAGCTAGTGAATGGACGTTCCGCGTCACGTGACACCCCACTTAGCGAAGCGACGTTCGACCATTGAGCGCATGCGACCAGGCGCAGGTAACCTCGGCTCGCAGTGCCGATGGCCCACCTTGATGAAGTTGTTCGCCGAGACCAGGTTGTCCGTCGTATCGGAGACGATGCCGTGCCATCCGACACGCCGCCCGTGCGCTTCGGCAGCCCGCATCAATCTGAGTTGAAGCCCCCCGCCCCCATGCCGCGGCAAGACTCCGACCCTGGAGAAGTAGCCGAAATTCCGTTCGCGAGTGGATCACGCGTGACGCCTGCGAAGGCGACCGCATCGTCGCCTTGATCGACAAGTTATCACGCTTCGAGGCCGAACTCCGGTGTCGCCGCAGTGTCGAAGCCAGTGTGTCGGCAACGTCATCATCACAGCGTCGATTACCAATTATGTGCATAGCACGACTCATCGAACGGATCGCAGTGCAGCGGTGCCGCCGTCATGAGAATCTCACTTGCTCAGCACGACCTTCACTCCGAGCCAGACGACCTCCATCAGGCCGGTCGCTATCACAATAATCACGGCCTTAAACGCATAGATCTGGGCCCGCTCCACGCTTTTTCGCCACCGTCGGAGGCACTGGAAATCCGCCCTTATCTCCCTCCGGTCGTCATCTTCGAGCCCAAAGGAGGCCAGCACCGACGCCTCCGCCTTCAACACGATCGCATCGACACCGTCCAACCGCTGCCTTTGCTGCTCGGCCGGCGTCTCGGCAATGATCGTCCTGATCTCGGCATCTGGTATCTTCCAGCTCGATGATCCTTGAAACATTCTCAAAACCACATTTGGCTAGATAGAAGGACGACGAGATTGCAGTGATCGCCGCGAACCCGGTCAGAGGACCCGTTGATCCGACAACGATAACCTTGTCCTAAACGGGAAGCTTGCCCAGCCGCGACTAAAGATCGTGCCGGCTACTCGTTTGATGAAACCATTTTCTCAGTGTTTTGCCCGACGGGTCAAGTCATTTTTTGATAAACCGAAAAAACGGCTCCAGCGCATGACGGGGGGCTTGGTGCGCCGGAGCCGCCATTCCAGCCGGCCAATCGGCGGTAGGCCGGCACGACACCAAATCCGGCCTGGAACTGAAGGTTCCTATTCCCTCGCGATCCGGACTTGCGCGGGCCGCGTTACCAACTGCCGCCCTCCACGACCGGCGCGGACCAGCGGGGTCAGCCGACGGCAAACGCGATCCAGGTCGCTCCGCGACCAAGGCGATCATCACGCCTCGTTCAGCCCCGCGCCGCGATTGATCACGGCCGCTTCGCCCTTGGCGGTGAGCTCGTAGGTGTCGCCATCCTTCTGCCGTAGCCGTCGGCAATCAGCCGGAACAGCTCGCCGTGCCGGTCATCGCTGAAGGCGATGGACTGGCCGATGTTGCAGAGCATGGCGATATCAGAATCCGACAGCATGGCTCCTCCGGATCCTACAAATTCCGGGGCTGCAGTCCGTTCCTGCCGGGGATGCAGCCGGCGCCGTTTCGACATCAAAAAAACCCGCGGCGAATTGCTTCGCGCGGGCTGATCAGAATTTTTCGATGGTGCTGTTGTGCCGGTGTTTTGCCCGACGTGTCAATCAACCGATGGAGCCGCCGCCATTCGGTCGCATCGCGCGTGAAGGGCATCCACATTTCATGCCTGCACGCGCACAGGAGGACACAACGAAGTCACACCCGAACCATTCGTTGTACACGCCTTGCGGGCGCGCGTTCGGAACCCGGAGGGAGCGGCGCGCGTTTCATCACCGGAGGATTAATCACCCATGAGTCATGTTGTACTCGTCGTCGACGACGACGCCGGCGTTCTGGATGTCGTGGCAAGCATGCTGCAGGAGCTCGGCTGCGAAGTGGTCGGTGCGCAGAGCGGAGCGCAAGCTCTCGAGCAACTCGTCCAGAACGAGCGCATCTCGATCCTCATCACCGATATCAACATGCCGGGCATGGACGGACACGAGCTGGCCGAGCGCGCCAGGCGCGTGCGACCGAGCCTGAAGGTGCTTCAACTGTCAGGCCGGGAGCCGCGGCGTGGCGGCCTTCCCATGATCCGCAAGCCCTTCTCCCTCGAGGATCTCACCAACACTATGAAGCAGACGACAGGTGTCTGCTGAACGTTTGCCGCCATATAAAAAGCCCGCGGCGGATCCGTCCCGCGCGGGCTGAAGCAACTTTTCGATGATGCTATTTGCCAGTGATTTGCCCGACGAGTCAAACGAACGATCCGGGTGGCTCCGTGCGTTGGTGAATCAGTAGGATCGGCATGACTTCAGGCGGGCGAGACCGGCGACGTCGGCCGGGACCTCGTTCACGGCGATGGCGGCACCATCGACCTTCCCACCAAGCCCGGCGATCTGTCGCAGGACGACTAGGCCGCCGGTGACGGCGCGCATCTCGACGGTATCATTCCTTCGGCGATTGGCCGCCGTTGCCTGCCCGACGCCTCACGAAGGCCGAACGCAAGCGAAACAACGCCCCTCCTCCCAGCTCTATATGTGGTGCGCAAGGGGCTTGCTTCAAGCTCCCCATCCCCGTGTACACCCCCGCGCCTCAAGCTACCTGAGAGGGGTCACCACATGCCTGTCCTGCTGCCGACGTCACGTGCGCGCGCCCGCACCTTGCCAAGGCGCACCGCACATACGCCCGACCATGCCGTCGTGATCGCCGGCGGCGGGCCGACCGGATTGATGCTGGCGGCGGAGCTGGCGCTGGCGAAGTGCGATGTCGCCATCGTCGAGCGCCGCGCCAGCCAGGATCTCACCGGCACGCGGGCCGGCGGCCTGCACGCGCGCAGCATCGAGATCCTCGATCAGCGCGGCATGGCCGATCGCTTCCTGCGCGAAGGGACCATCACCCAGCTCGCGGGCTTTGCCTGGACGCGGCTCGACATCAGCGATCTGCCCACAAGGCACCCTTACGGGCTGGCGCTGCGGCAGAGCCATATCGAACGTATCCTCGCCGGTTGGGTGGAGGAAATAGGCGTCCCCATCTATCGGGGCCGCGAGGTGAGCGATGTCGTGCAGGACGACACCGGCGTCGACATCACACTCGCAGGCGGCGAGAGCTTGCGTGCGGACTATCTGGTCGGCTGCGACGGCGGGCGGAGCCTGGTTCGCAAGGCAGCACGCATCGATTTTGCCGGCACGGATCGGACGCTCAGCAACCTCATGGCCGACGTCGAGATGCGCGAGGCGCCGGCATGGGGACTGCGTCACGACGAAATCGGCTTTCACGGCCTCAGCAAGACGGAGAATGGACGCGTGCTGGTCGTCATGACGGAAGCGAGGCTCGAGCGCAGCGGCGAGGCTTCCTTGCGCGATCTCAGCGAGGCGCTCATCGCTGTCTACGGCACCGATTTTGGCGTCCACAACCCGTCCTGGATCTCGCGTTTCACCGACGCGGCACGGCAGGCCGTCTCCTATCGCAAAGCACGCGTGCTGCTCGCTGGCGACGCCGCGCATATCCATCACTCCGTCGGTGGACAGGGCCTCAACACCGGCCTGCAGGATGCCGTCAATCTCGGCTGGAAACTCGCGCAGGTGGTGAAGGGCATTTCGCCCGAGGGCCTGCTCGACAGCTATCATGTCGAACGCCATCCCGTGGCCGCGCGCGTGCTACGCAACACCAGGGCGCAGATCGCCCTGCTCCGCCGCAACGACGACGGCCGCAAAGCCGCACGCGAGATCGTCTCCGAGCTGCTCGCGATGGACCAGCCGCGCAAACGTTACGGCGCGATGATGAGCGGGCTCGACATCCGCTATGATCTCGGCGGCGGGCATCCCTTGCTCGGCTGCCGCATGCCCGATCTGACGCTGACCGTCGCGGGCCGCCGGATGCAGCTGTTCACGCTCCTGCACGATGCGCGCGGCGTGCTGCTCGATTTCTGCGGCGGACTAGACATCTCGCCATGGGCCGATCGCGTGATACACATCGGTGCCACGTACGATGGCGCGTGGGAGCTTCCTTCCATCGGAGCGATCGCCGCGCCGGGGGCTGTGCTGGTCCGGCCCGACGGGCATGTGGCGTGGGTGGACGATGAGAGCGCAGGCGGCCTTGCGGAAGCTCTGACGATCTGGTTCGGCGCGACGTAACACCGTCGGAAGCTCCAAAGGAGCAAGCCCCCGCGGGCTTGCTCCTTTGTTCAAAAGTGCACTTTCGATTCAGCCGTCACGCAAAATGAGTAAGTGTCTCAAAAGGCGAAATAGCGTGTTCAAAACGCGCGCTGATTTCTTTCCCGACCTATCAAATGATGATGACTCCTTGCGAGACGAGTCGTACGGTTAACCATCACCGCAAGGCCCGTGGCAGATATCGGTGATGAGAACGCCAGTCGCGCTTCCGCCTTCCACGCACAGAGAGCAGCGCCATGTTGAAGCGGCGTCGTTTCAAGCAGACCAAGACACTCCATCAGAGGCTCGCGGAGGAAGCCGCGCATTTGCGCGAACAGGCGCGCGCGCTTGCGCCGGGACGTCGCCGCGAGATTTTGTTGCGCCGTGCGCGGCACGACGAGATGGCAATGCAGATCGACGCCTGGCTGCATTCGCCGGGCTTGAGGGCGCCGTCATGAGCGAGCAGTATCGCGCCTACTTGATCGGCGAAAACGGCATCTTCCGCGCCGCCGAAGCCTTCGAGGCACCCAGCGACTCGTCGGCACTTGCCTTTGCAGAGCGGTTTGCGCGCCGCGGCGACGTCGAGGTCTGGCAGCTCGGCCGGAAGATCGGCGTGTTGAGGGGGCCCTCTCCGCCCGAGGTCCAAAGTAGATCCTTACGCCCGAACTGACCTAAGGCCTTAGCCTTTCGACCTCAAACTTGAACTTAACCTGCATCAGCGGCCCGATGTCGTCGCGGACCTCGCCTCGCGGCGGAACACGCCGGGCTGGTTACGGACCGTAGTTTCTCGAAACGACCTTAAGCCGCAGAGCCGGACGTGCGGTCGCGCATGGCCAGCTCGACCTGGTCCGCAAGCACGGTCAGATGGCCCGCGAGCTTCTCGAACAGCTCGCGCTTTTCCCTGTCGGTCGCAAGATCGCGTATCAGCGCGCATTCGGCAGCATCCCTGCGGAGCTTCTCGAGCTGCGTCTGGAAATCCTTCATGGCATCGCCTCCCTCGACATCACTGCCAGATTTCATCGCGACACGTATCGCATCGGTAGATCAAGACGGACCGGTCGCGGCTGACGTCGAGCACCGACGTGATGTAGCGCGACGGCGTCTTGCATGTCGGACACGACGGGCCAGGCTGTGGGCGGCCGGGCCCGTGGTGCTCTGCTTCACCCTTGTAGGTCACGACTCGAACTCCCGATGGCGGAGTTCCTAAGTAGCAAAGTGCACACTGGTTCCAAAAGCCGACGCGCAAGCTTATGCAACGGATCGATACTAACCTATGTTAGATCGTCGAAGCGTGCATCCGGACCGCGGCCCGACTTTAGTCTACGCCGCGCGCGGCATTTCCGCCGCCCGCTCGACCCGTGCTTCCAACAGAGCGATCGAGGTCCGTAAATTGTCACGGCGCGCCCGCAAGGCCTGCGCCAGCATCGAATAGGTGGGGCTGCGAGGATCGGCATTCCCGGCATTGCGCTCCTCCTCGGCAATGTCGCCATCCAGCATCTGGATCCGCCAGTGCAGGTCGGAGATCAGAGCATGGAGCTGCAGGGACGCGGTCGCTTCGAAACGGGACGTTGACTGCATGGGATCGCCTCAATCTGAAACGGCCCGATTGGCCGGGCCGTGATTAAGACCTCTCGTAGCAAGACAGATGCCAGCTCTTGGAAGAAACCCGGGAGGTTAACCTCCCCTCATTCCTCCGCCAGCTTCCGCTCGATATAGGCGTCCACCGTTTCCGCGAACGAGCGCTGCACGCCAACCGAGGTGACATGAAGCTCAAGCGCGTCCTGCTGGAGCACGCGCAAGCCGCGCCGGCGTGCGCTGACCGGGGCCATGGCGAGGTAATCGTCGATGGCGCCCCTCGCCAGCGGGATGCCTTTGGGATCTCCGCGGGCAATCAGCAAACGCAGAAAGCTCAGGCAATCGGCCAGACCCGGCATGGGTTCGTCTTTACCGCTGCTGCGATTTCGGCTTCGGCTTGCCGGCGGGCTGGGTATGGGTCCCGAACAGCGCCAGCAGCAACGCGATTTCTTCCTTCGAACCGACCTGGATCATGACTTGTCTCCTTCTCGCTCCGTTGGTCGGGGCAATCAGCGACGGAGTTCAGGACGATCTGGTTTCAGGATTGTTTCAGGACGGTTTCGTCGCTGGCAGAGGTCGCGGCGATGTCGAATGTTCAGCTGCCCGGCTGCCAGCCGACGATCGCACCGACGAGGCATAGCAGCGCCCCGCCGGCCGTGCCGACCATCTGCATCCAGTAGCGGATCGGCATGGTGTCGCGGTAAAACTCCTGCCGCGACCATCTCGACCAATCCCACCAGTCGTCGCTGACGAACAGGATCTTGCGCTCGACATAGCCATACCAGGCCTTGCGAACGCAGTAGATGCTGATCCCGAAGGCCGCAAGGCGATAGAGCAGATCGAGGGAGGGGTTCATGCCAGCATCCGGCAAAAAGTAACAGCGACCAAGGCAACATCTTTGCCTGTCTTGGTGTCGCCGGAGGCGATGCAGGTTCAATCGGGCTGTTGTCCCCGATCGACATCAGATGATCCCGCCCGCTCACTGGGACCGCGGGCACTTCGTTGGTGCTGCGGCGGACATGGGTCGGCAGGCAAAAGGGGCCCGCCTCCGGAGTCTAAGGGAAGAACGGTGGGAACGTTGCCGCACCCAACGCTACTAGAGGCACCCGAAGGCGGGGCCGCAAAGGGCTTAAGTTTACCAACGGAGGACGACTGCAATATTTTCGCCGGCCTCCGTGCAAACGATACCAAGCCTGATGGAAGAGCTCAAGATCGAACCGGACCAACAGGATATTTCAGGGCTGCAGCAGGGAAAGCAGCCTTTGACGGTCCTGATCGCGGAGGCGCTGAGCTTCACGCAGCCGTTCCAGCTCCCTTTCGGCGCTCGAAGTATTCTGACCTTCCCGTTTCAAGTCGAGAACCAGCCGCTCCTGCTCTGCAAGCTGACGCTCTCCTGAAACCACGTCGCGCTCGACACGGCTCAACTCATCGTAGATCGAGGTTCTGTCCATCGAAGTGCTCCTCGGTGCTCGATCAACCCGATCCGGATTTCACCGTTCCTTCTCCCGTTGCCAAATTTTCCCGATGCTGGCACGAGGTCGGACGACAATGGGAGAGTCTTTGGAACGCTGCTTCATGGTAATGATTGAGCAATGGAGCGAACTCTTCGGAGGAAGAAGGCGATGCGTTCGTTTTTGGCCTTGAGCGTTCTGATAAGCCTGTGCGCAATCGCGAACGCGGCAAGCGTTCATCATGGGCACCACCGACACGCGATGGTTCGTCCCCATCATCACATGGATCCGTCAGCTCGGGCTTCGGGTTTTGCCTATGCGCCGCGCCAATATCATCGGTCCGCCAACCCCTGTGACAGGCCAGAGCCATATTTCGGCGCTTGCCAGGGTTACGCGCCCGGCGAAAAGCAGCAATTTCTCGAGAGCGTGCTCAACCCCTACTAGTTGAGGCCGCAAGCGGGAGCCCGGTAGGGCCGCGTTCTCCGAGGGCGATTTGGTCTCTCAGGATCAGATCAAACTTTAATCGAATGCATTGATGCGGATTCGGCGAGATGAAATCTCTTCGCGCCAAGCTGGCACATGTCCGTTCTCGCGTGAGGGAGCCATGTACTACGTCGCTGGCCTATTGCTTGGACTGTCGGGACTGTTCTATTCGGCGGGCCACCACGAGCTCGGCTCGTTCGGTGCCGATGTGTGCAGTTACGGCGGCATGTTCTGCGACAGCCCGGGTGTCGTCTTCACGGGCGCGGCGCTCTCCGCGGCCTGGGGCATGTTCGTCAGCATCAAGTAGCGACCCACGAGGTGCCCGTCTGATGCCGGGCCCGAACGTCCGCGGGTCACACCGCGAGCTCCTTGCGAACTGCGGCCGCTGAATTCCCCACCTTGTCGACGGCCTGTTGCAGCTCCTGCCTGGAGACGCCAAGCGCGTGGCTCCAGTACTTGACCTCCCAGGCCTCGTCCATGTTAATCTTGCTGCGATCCGGCTGCTCGCGCTTCGTCAGACGGTCCATTGCGACGTCCTCCTCAGAAAAGAAGAACCCCGCCACGCCCGCCCCGTTCCGAAGCAAAGCCGCGTGAAATCTTGTACAGCACGCGCGATTCGGAAAATCGCACAGACCTCGGTCCGCCGCATGGCGCCGCGAACGACGCGCCAGCCAGACTTGATAAATGTTAAGTCGCGCAGTGGGCCGCCCCTTGCCCTTCTTAACATTTGTTGCGTTTGCCCATTTCGCTAACGCATCGTCCACAATGTTGAGAGGCGGGAGCGGCTTCATTTAACCTTTGTTTTCAACAGCAAGCCGGGGTCTATGCTTTTTGGCCCTCACGCGCTCAGTCGCGTGGGGGGCCGACTGCCGTGACAAGCGAGATGATCTGGGCGCCGCTGTTTCAGCGCCTGAAAACCACGACCGGCGCGGACGACAGGGATTTGGAATCCCTCGCAGCGTTGCCGTTCACGCTCCGCAATTTTCGCGAAAACCAGACCGTGCTGCGCGACGGCGAACAGCCGACCGAATGCTGCCTGATCGCCGACGGCTTCTGCGTCCGCTCCAAGACGGTCGTGGACGGCAGGCGCCAGATCCTCTCTATCCACATTCCCGGCGACCTGCCAAACCTACAAAACCTCCACTTCCCCTCCGTGGACCACGACCTGATCGCGCTGTCCGATTGCACGCTAGCCTTCATCGCCCACAAGGCCCTGAACGACCTCATCGGCGAGCGATCCGGCGTCGGCGACATGTTCTGGCGCGACACGCTGGTGGATGCCGCCGTGTCGCAGGAATGGATCGTCAATGTCGGCCAGCGCTCCACCTACGTCAGGCTTGCACATCTGATCGTCGAGCTGCGCGAACGGCTGCGCCTGATCGGCCGCGTGATCGACAATACCTTCGAAATCCCGCTGACGCAGGAGCAGTTCGGCGAAGCCATGGGCGTGACGAGCGTTCACACCAACCGCATCCTGCGCGAATTGCGGATCGACGGCGTGCTGGAGCTGCAGCGCGGCACGGTGCGGATTCTCAACGAGCACAAGCTGCAGGAGCTCGCCCAGTTCGACGGCCGCTATCTGCAGATGTCGCCGTCGTCCTAGGGCACACTCAAAGCAACCAAACCAAACGCGCGGGGTTCAGGGGACAAACACCTCGGAGGTATCCATGCGCACGCTACGGATCGCGCGGCAGGACTCCTGTGTCTCCCGCATGCGCTCCGGCATGAAGCTCAGTAGCAGCGAACGCCGCCGTGCGCCGGAACGATTGCGGGTCGCACCGTGCGGCAGATCGGCGTCGAACACCAGGATGTCTCCCGCCTCGCCCGACGTGATCAGGGACGCGGCTTCATCCGGCTCGCCCTCGTCGAGGTGACGCGGAACGAGGCGCGTGGCGCCGTTGTCCGGCCCGTAAGCGTCCAGGAAAACCAACGCGGCAACGGCCCTGCTGCCCACTCCGTCACGGTGGAGGGGCTGATGGCCGCCGCCCTGCAGCGGCTCACGGCCCTCGACCTGCGACAGAAAGAACGGACCTGCCAGCATCTGCGCGCCCGCCGCCAGCAGCGGCGGCAGTCGGCAGGTTCGCTGCACGATCGGATCGAGATCGACCAGCGCGTGGCGCCAGCCGGCGCCGCGGGGCACGGCCCATTGGTCGCCGGTCCCGACACCGGCATCGAAAGCGGCACGCAGCGCCTCGCGCCAGGCTTCGGGCACGGCGCCGCGAAGCAGGAGATAACCGTCGCGCGCCAGTGCCGCCGCCTGATCCGGCGCGAGCGGGGGTGACCTTGGTGGGCGCCAGGCGATGGCTCATGACGCCGCGTACAATCTCAACGTGTTTTTCGCAAGAGCGGTGCGCATCGGGCGGGAGTCACGCCGTTGTCTTCAAGCGGAGCTAGCAGAAGCTAGCGTACAGGTCCGCTGACGAGGGCGGTTGCGATGGTCCGAATCCGACCGGCGTGGCATGATCGGCGCGATGCGTCGCGCATCGTTGGCCCGCCATGGAACTTTCCGCCTATGCCCGCGCTTAGCCCTTGAATTCGCAATTTCCGGAAGGTCAGCCTTGTCGAACCGATCCAGACTTCAAGCCTCCGCGCGCGGCAGCGCCGTCGCTCCGACCAAGGAGGAGCCGACGCTCCTGAAGCGACTCGGGCCAGGCTTGATCACGGGAGCGGCCGACGACGATCCATCGGGCATCGCCACCTATTCCCAGGCCGGCGCGCAGTTCGGCTACGGGCTGCTCTGGACGGTATTCCTGACCACGCCGTTCATGATCGCCATTCAGCTGGTCAGCGCGCAGATCGGCCGGGTCACCGGCAAGGGGCTGGCAGCTAATGTCAAGGAGCTCGCTCCGCGCTGGATCGTGATGGCACTTGTGGGGCTGCTCGTTGCCGCGAACACCTTCAACATCGCCGCCGACATCGCCGCGATGGCGGAGGCGCTCTCGCTGGTCATCGGCGGGCTCAATCACGAACATGCACTGATCTTCGCAGCCGGCTCGACCTTGCTCCAGGTCTTCCTGCCCTATCGCCGCTACGCGCCAGTGCTGAAATTCCTGACATTGACGCTGTTTGCCTATGTCGCGACCGCCTTCACGGTGGAGATTCCGTGGAGCACCGCGCTGCTTGCCGCGGTGTGGCCGAAGGCGAATGTCAGCGCCGATTATTTCATGATGGTGGTCGCGGTGCTCGGCACCACCATCAGCCCCTATCTCTTTTTCTGGCAGGCCTCCCAGGAGGTCGAGGAAATGAACCTTGGCAAGCGCGACCGACCGCTCCGCGAGGAGACGCGACGCGGCGGCGATCCCGAACTCACGCGCATCAGGGTCGATACGACGCTCGGCATGCTGCTGTCGAACGGCATCGCCTTCTTCATCATTCTGACCACCGCCTCGGTGCTGAACGCCAACGGCGTCACCAACATCAACTCGGCGACGCAAGCGGCCGAAGCGCTGCGGCCGCTCGCCGGTGACTTCACCTTCGCGCTGTTCGCGCTTGGCATCATCGGGACGGGCCTGTTGGCAATCCCGGTGCTGGCCGGTTCGGCGGCTTATGGCGTGGCGGAAATCTTCGGCTGGCGCGCGACGCTGGAGGCAAGGCCGGAGAAGGCAGTCGGCTTCTACACCATCATCGCGGCCGCAACCATCATCGGCTTTGGGCTCGGCTTTACCGGGATCGACTCGATCCACATGCTGGTGTGGAGCGCCGTGCTCAACGGCATCGTCGCGGTCCCCATCATGGCAATGATGATGCTGATCGTCTCAAGCAGGGCCATCATGGGCCGCTTCGCGGCGAGACGCTGGCTGGTTGCGCTGGGCTGGCTCGGCACCGCGCTGATGGCGCTGGCCGTCCTCGCTCTGCTCGGCTCGTCCGCGATCGGCTGATCAGACCGGCGACAGCGCCGCCGAGATCTGCGAGGGGATGATGAAGGCCGCAATCACGGCCGGCACGCTGATGAACCGCAAGAACTGGTCGACTGAAAGCATCGTTGTCTCCCCAAAGACAATGCACCCTCGCTCGTGCGCGCTACTCCACCCCTTGCGCGACGTGCTGATCGGCTGTGAGCAACCGATCGGAAACGGCGGCCCCACTCATCGTGAGGAGCGCCAAAACCGAAATCATGGCTAGAAACTGCATGCGTCCTTGATCGGGTCCGATTGTGGCCAAAAAAGTCTGGGCTTGGCGCTTTTTCGGGATGATCCCAAGAAACATGATGCTCCCCCGGATTCTACGGGCTTTCTGCCGGCACGGCCAAACTCGATACCTGGCCAAGCGTCTGCAGACTTCACGGCACTCGGTCGTTAGCTTAACAATTGTAGCTGGGCCGGAGCTTGCGACCCGGTCCACAAAAACCAATAACCCGCGGCCAGGCAAAGGGAGCGACATGGCAAAATCATCAAAAACAACAAGTCTCGAGATCCTTGCCTGCGATGCCGGCTGGAGAAACTATCACTTCGTCAAGGTGACGACGGAAGACGGCGTCGTCGGCTGGAGCGAGTTCGACGAGGGCTTTGGCTCACCCGGCGTCGGTGCTGCGATCCAGCGCCTGTCGGCGCGCGTGATCGGCCAGAACGTCTTCCAGCATGAGCGCATCCATGCCGAGTTGTTCGCCGCCACCCGACCTGCCGCCGGCGGCGTCGTGGCGCAGGCGCTCGGCGCGATCGAGAACGCGCTGCTCGATGCCAAGGCAAAATGCCTGGGCGTGCCCTGCTACGAGCTTCTCGGCGGAAAAATCCGCGACCGCGTCAGGGTCTATTGGTCCCATTGCGCGACATGGCGGATCAATCACCCCTCCTGGTACAAGCCGCCGATCGAAAATCTCGACGGCGTCAAGGCAATGGGGCGTGAGGTGCGCGAGAAGAAATTCACCGCGCTGAAGACCAACATCTTCTCCTATGATGACGGCAAACCCACGGGTTGGCGGCCTGGCTTCGGCTCGCCGTTTGCGCCCGAGATCAATGTCGACCGCAAGATCCTGCGCGACCTGCACATGCATCTCGAGGCAATCCGCGACGGCGCGGGCCCTGATGTCGACATCTTGCTCGACTGCAATTTCAACGCCAAGACCGAAGGCTATTTGAAGATCCTGCGCGAGATCGCCGGCCTCGACATGTTCTGGATCGAGATCGACAGCTTCAATCCAGAGGCCCTCGGCTATATCCGCCGCCAGAGCCCGCATCCGATCTCATCTTGCGAGACCCTGCTCGGCTTGCGCGAATTCCTGCCCTATTTCCGCGAGCAGGCAATGGATGTCGCCATCATCGACACGCCATGGAACGGTGTGTGGCAGTCGATGAAGATCGCCTCAGCCGCCGAAGCCTTCGAGGTCAACGTCGCGCCGCATAATTTCTACGGCCACCTCTGCTCGATGATGAACGCGCATTTCTGCGCTGCGGTGCCGAACCTGCGCATCATGGAGATCGACATCGATCGCCTCGCCTGGGATCGCGACCTGTTCACGCATGAACCGGACATCCAGAACGGGCACCTGATCATTCCCGACAGGCCCGGCTGGGGCACCGAGCCGAACGAGGAGGCGCTTCGCGCGCATCCGCCAAAGACCACAGGCGGGCTCCTCAGCTACGGCCGCAAGAGCTGACGTTTATGGCTGCACCGGATTGATGGTCGGGGACGTCTTGGGCCCCGGCCGTTCCGGTTCGACCGGCGATTTCGGTTCGGTCGGAAGCACCTTGGCGCCTGCCGCGCGGGCGGCTTCGCCTGTGGTCGCATACATCGCGACATGAGCCGGCTGGGTCTTGGCGCGGCTCCACGGCCCGTGGTCGACGATCAGCATCGCAGCAATCGTCACAGTGGCGACGACCATCGCGATCACGCCGGGATGCCGAAGCGCTATTGAGATCGAGTTTGCGAAGCGACCTGTTGCCATCGAATAATCCGCACCTTTTCCTCTCGTGGACCAACGCAAAGCTGGCCCGACGAGTTCCGCTTCCGAATAGGCAAGTTCCGAGCCAATGCGAGGGGAACTAACGGCACCTCTGCTCAACGCTTGACGTCGGGCCGCGCGTCGCCGACGAATTTGTCGCGGTTCGGCATTTTGATCGCTGCGAGCGACTTGGCATCGAGCGTGGCATCGTCTCGCACCAATCCGTTCAGGTTCAGGATGTAGGCCGACACTGCGTACACGTCTTCATTGCTGAGCGATTGCGGCGCGTTCTGCGGCATCGCGCGGCGAATGTAGTCAAACAGCGTCGGCGCATAAGGCCAGTAACTCCCGACCGTGCGGATCGGCTTCGGTGTCCCGATCGTGCCTTGTCCGCCGACGAGTCGATCGCCAATAGCGCCCTCGCCCTTCTCGCCATGGCACGACGCGCATTGTTGAGCGAATACATCGCGTCCCTGGCTGACCGAGCCGCTTCCTGCCGGCAGATTGCTGCCGTCGGGTCCGACATCGATATTCCAGCCCGCAATCTCCGCCGCCGTGGCCTGCCGCCCGATGCCATAGGTACTTTGCGCCTGCGCGCTCCTCGCTGAGGCGCAGAGCAAGACTATGAGAGCAACGCCGCAGATCTCACGCCAGCGCATTGGTCACCTCCCCATCGGCGCTGATGTGCCAGGGCCAGATAGCATTGTTGTGGTAGAAGTAATTCTCGCCACGCACTGCGAGCAGTTCGGCGAGCGTCGGCTGCACATAGCCGGTCTCGTCAATCGCACGGCTCTGGATCACCGCAGGCTTGCCATCCCAATGCCAGGGCAAGCGGAAGCGCGTGAGCGCGCGCGTCAACACCGGCTCCTGCAATCGCGCATCCTGCCAGCTCTTGCCGTCATCGACCGACACCTCGACCCGCTTGATCTTTCCGTGGCCGCTCCAGGCGATGCCGGTGATTTCGTGGAAGCCGGGTGCGTTGAGGCGCTGACCACCGGAGGGACGGGTGATGATCGACTTCGCCTCCATGTAGAAAGAGAACTCGCGTGCCGTGCCATCAGGCAAAAGATCGGTGTATTTCGAAGTCTCTTCGCGCGAGTACGCGGGCTCCGCCGTCACGTGCAGACGCCGCAACCATTTCACATTCATATTGCCTTCGAAGCCCGGCAACAGCAGCCGCAACGGATAACCCTGCTGCGGGCGCAGCCGCTCGCCGTTCTGGCTATAGGCGAGCATGGCATCCTCAAGGCATTTCTCGATGGGAATGCTGCGGGTCAGCGCGGCCGCGTCGGCGCCTTCGGCAATGATCCATTTGGCCTCCGGCTTCAGCCCGGCCTCCTGAAGCACCAGCTTCAGGCTCACGCCCGTCCATTCCCCACAGCTTAACAGACCCACCAGGTCCGATGCCGTCTTGCCGTAAGGCTTGGTGTATCCGGGATTTCCGGAGCACTCGAGAAAGTGGATGCGCGATTCCGAAGGAAAACGCCGCAGATCGTCCATCGTGAAGATCAGAGGGCGCTCGACGAGGCCGTGAAGCATCAAGCGGTGCTGCGCCGGATCGATGGTCGGCACACACCGCCGTGGTGACGCTCGTAGAACAGCCCGTTCGGCGTGATGGTGCCGTCAAGTTCCTGCAACGGCGTACGGCCGGACGCGGAGATGTACTGTTTGAGGTTCTTCGAGATGTTCTTGACGACGCCCTTCTCGAACGGCGACGGCGCACCATAGGGCTGGCTTCCCATGGGATCGCCGGGGGCCTTCATCCAATCGGGGACGTTGGGCGGAAGGTTTTCCGTCTCCGCTGCAGCCGACGCACCGGTTCCCAGGACAACGCCTGCCACGACACCGCTACTTTGCAGGAAGCGGCGGCGTGTGGTCCTATTGGGTTTGTCGCTTGTGTCGATCTTGTTGCTCATGGCGGACCCTCGGCTGAAGCTGAGCCCGCATAAGACCTTCCGCGAAGCGCATTTGCAATTCGCGCACGTTTCAAAAGCAGGCGATTTCGATCAGGGCTGATCTAATCCGCCGACCGTGGCGGCAGTTCCGTTCTTTGCAATGCACAAACGGACCGTAGGTCACTCACCCGGCGCGATCGCATTGCTGGGCGTCGGCCGATCGGTGATCTGCTGGCCGAACAGGCTGCCGATCAGTTCGACCGCGGTGCGCGCGGTGCGCCCGCGCTCATCCAGGAACGGGTTGAGCTCGACGATGTCGACCGATCCCACCACCCCGGAATCATGCAGCAGCTCCATGATCAGATGGGCTTCGCGATAGGTCGCACCTCCCGGCACCGTGGTCCCCACGCCCGGCGCCACGCAGGGATCGAGAAAATCGACATCGAAGCTGACATGCAGCACGCCGTTATTCGCCTTGACGCGCTCGATTAAGCGTCGGATCAGCACCGCCACGCCAAACTCGTCGATCTGGCGCATGTCGACGACCCTGATCCGGCGCGCGCGCATCAGCTCCTTTTCGAGCTTGTCGATGGAACGCGCGCCGAACAGATCGAGCCTGTCAGGATCAATCGAGGCGCGAGGATCATCGCCCAGGAGGCCGTCGAGGCCCGCCTCGCCGCACAGGAAGGCGGCCGACATGCCGTGCATGTTGGCCGTAATCGTCGTCTCCGGCGTGTTGTAGTCGGCATGCGCGTCGAGCCAAAGCACGAACAGCTCGCGCCCGTGCTCCCGCCAATGGCGCGCCATGGCGTTGACCGATCCCATCGACAAGGTGTGATCACCTCCCAGGAAGATCGGCAACGCACCGGTTTGCGCGATTTCATAGCCGCGACGACTGAGGATACGCGTCCAGCGCTGGATTTCACGGTAATGATTGGCGTTTGCCGGCGGCCTGTCGACGAGATCCCTGATCTCGGCCACCGAGAGATCGCCGTAATCGACGACTTCGAAATCCAGGCTTTCAAGCAGTGTTGCAAGACCAGCGGTCCGCAGCGCCGCGGGGCCCATCAAGGTGCCGCGCTGCGAGGCGCCCATGTCGATGGGCGCGCCCAGCAACGCGATGCGCCGGGCTCGATCCGTGATGGCTCGATCGGTCACGGCAATCTCCTGAGGTCAGCAAGGCTGCACCAGCGTAACAGAGATTCGCACCCGTCGTTTCACGGGGGAGCCGGAACAAATTCCCGCGCGCGGCATTTTCACTGCAAGGCCGGTACCCGCCGTTCAAAACGGCGCCTGTCGCGGATAGCCAAAGGCCCTCGGGCCCGCTGTTCAAAACGAGCGCACGCGCGGATAGCCAAAGGTGCCGGCCTCAGTTCTTCCGTCAGGTCTGGAGGTCGCGAGCTTGAGCACGGACATACCGCAGCCCAATCCCCAGCCCGGCATGGCCGAGCGCGCCATCGATGCAGCCGCCGACATATCTCATACCATCGGCGAGGTTGCTGGAGGCTTGCGTACCGCCGTCGATCGCCTCACTTACGCAATCGACGAAGCGCGAAAGCCGGGCCGGCCGCTCTCGACAGTGGCGGCGATCACGCGCGAGGCCCCCCTCGCCAGCCTGTTCGTCGCGTTCCTCTTTGGCGTGGCGATCGCGCGCCGGCGCTGACGATCAGTTCAGGCGGCGCTGACGGCTTCGAGCTCGGCCGCCAAGAATGTCTTTTCAAACGCGTCGGCAGGCATCGGGCGACCGAAGAAATAGCCCTGCCCTTCTTCGCATCCCATGCTGACCAGGAAGTCGGCGGTGGCGCGGTTCTCGATTCCTTCGGCAACAACCGTCAGGCCGAGCTGCTTGCTGAGGCCGATGGTCGAGCCGACGATGGCGGCATCGTCGGAATCGGCGAGCAGATCGGTCACAAACGAGCGGTCGATCTTGAGCCCGTCGAGTGGAAATTTCTTCAAATAGCTCAGGCTGGCATAGCCCGTCCCGAAATCGTCGAACAGAATGCGCACGCCGAGTTGCTGGATGCGCTTGAATATGTCGAGCACCCGGACCTCGTCGTGCAGCAGGATGTCCTCGGTGACCTCTATCTCGAGCAGCGAAGGAGTAAGTCCTGTCGTCCTCAGCAGCCCCGCAACGGAATGCGCGAGATCGCCGGAGTGGAGCTGCGATGGCGAGAGGTTGATTGCGACGCGGACCGCATTGCCCGACAATTCCCACGCACGCGCCTGCCGGCCGGCGGTCTCCATCACCCAGCTCGCGATCCGCTCGGACAGCGCCGAGGTGTTGACCACCGGCATGAACTCTCCGGGCGAGACGTAGCCGCGCACCGGGTGGCGCCAGCGGATCAGCGCTTCGGCTCCGACCAGGCTGCCGTCGATCAGTCGGACCTGGGGCTGATAGAACAGCTCGAACTCACCGCGGTCCGCGGCAAGCGCCAGCTCGCTCTCCAGCGTCAGCCGGCTTTCCAGCTCCTGCCGGATCGCGCTTTCGAAGATCACGTGACCTCCGCGCCGCGTCAGCTTCGCCTTGGTGAGCGCAAGATGGCCGTTGCCGAGGAGATCGTCCGCGTTCTGTCCACCGTCGGGGTAGACGGCGACACCCATGCTGATCCTAACGCGGTGCTGGCGCGCACCCGTTGCGAGCGGCGCATCGAACGCGCGCCCAATCCGCTCGGCGAACCCGGCAACAGGCTCGCCGATACCGGCGCAATCCAGCGCAATCGCAAACTCGTCACCGCTGAGCCTGGCGACAAGCGCCTTGCCGTGGACTTCGGTTCGCAGGCGCTCGGCCACTGCCCGCAGCACGAGGTCGCCGGCTGTGTGTCCGAGCATGTCGTTGATCTGCTGGAAGCCGTCGAGCCCGAGCACGAGCAATGCGACCTCGGAGGATCGCCGCTCCGCAGCGGCAATCAGACCGACGAGACCGGCGTGCAGCGTGTTGCGGTTGGCAAGTGCAGTCAGCGCATCGTATTCGGCGAGATATCTGACACGTTCGGCCTCGCGCTTACGCACCGAGATGTCACGCAAGATCGCGCCATACTGGAAGCCGTCCGTTCCCTGCCAACCCGAAAAACTCGCCTCGACCGGGAAGCTTTCGCCGTTCTTGCGTCGTCCTTCGAACTCGACGACCACGGCGCCGCCGGGAACCAGCAGCGCCTGCCGCGCGGCGTCTCGGATGGCGAAGGCCTTCGCGCCGGCTTCCGCCGGAAGCGCGCAAAGCGTTTCGAACGGGTGACCGATGATCTCGGTCGGCATATAGCCGAAGATTGCGCTTGCACCGGGATTCCAGACCGTGATCCGGTGATGCTCATCGGTGCAGACCAGACCGTCACCGAGCGACATCGCGATACGATGAAACCGGCTTTCGGCGATGCGTCCCAGAAGGCTGCGGAAGTCGATCTCATCCAGCGCGATGGCTGCCAGATAGGCGATGACCGCGATGTGGAAGAGCGAGGTGTCGATGATGAGCGGCCAACGCTGCTGCACCAGGACCGCAGTCAGTTCGATACCGGCTCCGGCTGCAACCAGGATGACGACGCGGGCACCCGGCGCAACACGGCGCCACGAATACATCATCAGCAGACAGATCACGGCAAGGCCGACAACCATGCCGACATCGGACGTCCAGCGCAGCATACGGTTCTGAAGGACCGATTCTGCCGCCAGCGCCTGCAGCACGGGCCCCGCGACGATGCGGCCATTCGGGACACTGAAGCGGTCGCCCAGTTCGAGCGCCGTGGCGCCGACGATGACCTTCTTGTCCCTGAGCTTGTCGAGTGCTGCGGCGTCACCCCGCAGCACGTCGATATAAGAAACAACCGGAATAGATCCTGCCCGAATGCTGAAGTCGATCAGGAAAGGCGGACGCCGATCGACGTTCTGCCCGGCCAAGACGACCGCCATCGACGGTATCTGCGCATCGCCGAGCTTCTCCCCGACCGGATAGCGGCGAACCAGCCCATCGGATTCAACCGCGACGTTGACGACGGCCGGCCATGACTGATTGCTGAACGGCTTGAGGGGACGATTGATGTGAGCCGCGCCGCCATTTGGCGTGGGCTGCTTGAAGGACGGCAGGATCGTCGAGCCGCCGACCGTCCGAAGCGCGGTGAGGAAAGCCTCGTCGGAGGCTGGATCCGATGGCGTGCTGAAATCGATGTCGAAAGCTATATCCTGCGCGCCGGCGGCCTCGAGCCTGTGCAGGATGTCGGCGTGCAGGGTGCGCGGCCACGGCCATACGCCGATCTGATCGATGGAGGGAGCATCGATCGCCACCACGACGACGCTGCCGGTGGCGGAACGCGACTGCCAGGCAAAGCGCAGATCGGTGAGCGCGTTACGCAGCGCGCCGTGCCATCCCGTGGACAGCACGACCGCCAGCGCGATCACGACAAGAATATGCGGCCGATAGCGTTTCACCCGATCCTCCCGCGCACCCGCTCAGACAGGTGCGCCCCCATTCCGCTAGAATATCGCCCTATTTTTTGTGGCCATTCGCGTTGCCGTTTCCATTCCCATTCCCATTCCCATTACCATTGCCGTTGCTGCCGTTACCGCCGCCGTTTCCGTTGCCGTTACCGTTGTTGCCCTTACCGTTGCCGGTGGCAGCACTGTTGCTGGCGGCATTGTCACCGTTGCCTTTGCCAGGATTGCTGTTGCCGTTGTTGCCCGACGCCGCATCGTTGGTCGACCCGGCACTCGTCGCAACATTGGTTGTTGCACCTGACGACGTCGACGAGGCGCTGGCCGCGGATCCGCTGCCGCTGACCGTGACCGCCGTGACGCTCGTACTATTGCCGTTCGTGGTCGTCGTGCTCGACTTGCCATCGCTCCACACGGTGTCCGTGCTGGCCTTCGCATTGCGCACCTGTCCTGGTGCGACGGCGCTATGGGCGAGCCCGTGCGTAACCTTGTCGAAGTTCAGCTTGACCTCGCCGAGCGAGCTCGAGATGTGCACGACGCCGGCCCTGGGCGCGTGAGCTCCACTTGCCTGATGCGAACGGGTCGGCGCGCCGGCGACCTTGGCCCCCTTCTCGATCGTGCCGAGCGCATGGATGGCATGGCCATTGGCCGCATTGCGGGGCGCGGACAAGCCCGACTTCGGCACGGGGACGCGCTCGATCGTCGATGCGCGCGGCTTGCCTTGCTCGATCGGATTGAGCGTACCAGGCCCGTCAAGCTTGAGACCGGACTTGCCGTGTTCGAAGGCGGTGGCCACCTGGCCGGGCATCACCTGGGCGATCTGGCCGGTCTTGAAATCGGACACTTCAACCTGCCCACGGAGCACGCCGACCTTGGTGCTGCCGGCGCCCACCGTGACGCTGAAATGCGTTCCCTTGACCACGGCGGCGAGATACGGCGTCTCGACCTCGAAATGCTTGACGTTGCGCTTCTCGACCTCGAGCAGGATCGAGCCCGCCTGCTGGATGATGGTGGTCGAAAGACCGTCCTTCTTCTCGGCCGGCACGCCGACCACCGAGTTGGGGGAGATCAGAATCGTCTCTTCGCCGCGGACGAGCAGGACGCGCCCGTTCCGGCCGGTGCGGATGGTATCGCCCGGCTTGAGTGTCTCTTCCTGGTTCAGCGAGACCTGATGCGCGCCGTTCGTCGCAAGCCAGACCTCACCCGATGACTTGCTGACCGACCAGACGCCGTCATCAGCAGCGGACGCACCGGACACCGTTGCCAGGACCAGCGCTGCCAGGATGGCGCACCGCATTCCAATTCGGATGAGCATGATGACCCTCAGCCTCAGTTGCTGCGAGCCTTCTGCGTATCCGAGATCACTCAAGATTAGCTTAGCGGGAACCCCGGAGTCGGGCGGCCGCATTAACGGATCATTGACCATAAAAAACTATGAAAAATCATGCGGCTACTGAATCCTTACCGGAACCAGGGGACATCTCCGTCAAACTACGGAGAGCGATCCGTGCGTGGCGCCGCCGGGCGGTATCTTGCTGCCGCATTGGTATTGTTAGGGCCGACATTTACGGGCATTCCCCAAGCATTCGCGCAGCAGGCGAACCAACCGGGATTTAATCCGCTTCAGCCGGAGAAATACTTTGAAAACCAAACCAAGCAGGAATCCCTCGGCCGCCCGCCTGTGAAGCTGCCTTCGGTCGGCCAGCCCAATACTGGCGGGGATAGCAAGCCTCAATTCGTGCTGCGCGACGTCAACGTCACCGGCGCCCGCGCCATTCCCCACGATCGCATCGCCGCAGTCTACCAGTCCTATCTCGGCAAGCAGGTCTCACAGGCCGACCTCGCGACGATCGCCGGCGCGATCAGCGATCTCTACCGGGCCCAGGGTTACCATCTGAGCCGGGCGATCGTGCCGGCGCAGGACATCGCCGACGGGCGCGTCCGGATCCAGATGATCGAAGGCTCGATCGTCGAGGCCGAGCTGAAGGGTGATGGTGCCGAACAGTTCGGCGTGAGGCCGATGCTTGGGCCGATCCTGGCCGAGCAACCATCGCGCCTGGCAACGCTCGAACGCCAACTCTACCTCGTCAACGGCTGGCCGGGCGTGCGCATCGCCGACACCGCGCTGGAAGAGATCGGCGGCGCGACCGGCCGCTTCCGCATCACCGTCTATCTGAAGACCTGGCATGTCTTCACCTCGTTCGGCTTGGATAATCTTGGCTCGTCGTCGGTCGGTCCGTGGCAGACCTACGCGACAGGCGCGTTCAACTCCTACCTCACGCCCGGTGACACGCTCGCCGTCAACCTGTCGACGATTGCCAACGACCCGCGCGAACTCGGCTTCTCGCGGCTGTCCTATGACGCCCCGGTCGGCGTCGACGGCGTTCGGCTCGGTGGATCGGTGCTGTATAGCGCGGTCAGGCCTGGGGATGCGCGGCGCATTGCCAGCGACATCACCACGACCGAGGCGTTCGAGCTGCGTGCCAGCATCATCCCGCTCCAATCCCAATCGTCCACGCTGACCCTGACTGCGGCGACGACGTTCAGCAATGTGTCGGAGTACGATCTCTACGGCCCCTGGTACAACGACCACATCAGAACCGCGAGCCTCACGGCCGACTACCGGCTGCAAGATGGCTTCGGCGGCACCAACTACGCGACGATGACGTTTCGCCAGGGCCTCGATGTCTTCGGGGCATCGCATGTCAACGACGATCTGTTGTCGCGCGACGGTGCGTCCTCGAATTTCTCGGTGCTGAACTTCTGGTTCACGCGCTACCAGACGCTCAACGACGCATGGTCGCTCAAGCTATCTGCGGCGAGCCAGACCGCGTCACGGCCGCTGTTCACCTCGCAGCAATTCTATCTCGGCGGCGCAGCCTTCGGCCGCGGCTACGGCGCGGCCGAGATCAGCGGCGACAACGGTCTTGCCGGCTCGCTCGAGCTGCGCTTCGACCAGAAGCTCAATTTCCCGTACTGGAGCGGCTACCAGCTCTACGCGTTCGGTGACGCCGGCGCCGTCTGGAACGACGGCTACCGGCTGAGCGACGGCCTGTCGCTGACATCGGCGGGTGCAGGCGTACGCTTCTTCCTGCCTCAGGATCTCCAGGCCGATTTCGGCGTGGCGGTGCCCTTGAGCTACCGCGCGCCGGACAATGAGCGGCGCAGCCCGCGCTTCCTGTTCACCCTGTCAAGTGCGTTCCGGCTCTGCCCCGAACGCGGCCGAAACGGCTGCCTTTAGCCGCGCGGCCCTTGCCTTGACGCGGCCCTTTTGCGGCTGTCCTCACAGACTTGCCTAAATTTAATCCCGCAATCTGGTCACGATCGCTCGATCCGGGCGTTTTCAATAGCCATGTTCAGTCAAAAGTGATTGAGACGGAACCCATGAAAAGGGTGTTTGCAATTCTGGCTTTTCTCTGCGTCCTCGCGGTGGGTCAGTACATTATCGTCAGTAAATTCGCGATCCGCCACGAGATGCTGTCCTTGTTTGACGCCTCGCGTCAGCGGCCGATCTCGGTCGAGATCGCGGTGCGGCGCGACTACGAGACCAAGGCCAATCTCGGTCTTTGGAAGCTTCCGGTTGCCATCATCAGCAATGGCAACACGGTCAAGGCCACCGAATATTCCTTCCTTGCCAACGTCCTTGCGGCGCGCGGCTATCTCGTCGCCAGCATCCAGCAGGACCTGCCGAGCGATCCGCCCCTGATGACCCGTGTCGGCCAGAAATATGTCGGCCGACGCGAGGTCTATATGCGCTGCGAGGCCAACATCCTCTTCGTGCTGAACACGTTGAAGGCGCGGCAGGAGAATGCCGACTACGACCACATCACGCTCGTCGGTCATTCCAACGGCGGCGACGTCTCCATGTATGTCGCGCAGCAGCATCCCGAACTGGTGTCGAAGGTGATTACGCTCGACAATCTCAGGGTGCCGTTCGTCCTCAACGACCATATGAAGATTCTGTCGTTCCGCTCCAAGGATCCGCATTTCCTGACCGACCCCGGCGTGCTGCCGACGCCGGAAGAGGCAAAGGCGCGCGGCATCGACATCATCCATACCGGTGCGCAACACACCGAGATGAGCGATCGTGGGCCCGACTCGGTCAAGGAGAAGATCCAGGCGACACTTGACCGCTTCCTGCGGGACAGCGCCAGCAGCGCGCTCGCGCCGGCCGATACCACCACCCCGATGATCATGAATCCCGGCGACTATTAGCCGGGACCCTTTGCGGCAGATCAACGCAGCTCCATGCCGGCCGGGATAAATGGCCATACAGCACCGGAGAGGCACGTGTTACACTATACCGAAAGGCTTGATGCGACGAGGCTTGACATGGAGAGCCTTGGCCTTCCCCCGGCGAGGGTGCCTGCACCCATGCGCCATTTCTATCGCTCGGCTCGCAAGCTGCTCCGCGCGATCATCGCACGTATCGACCTCTCGCAATTTCCGGGATCATGCTGCGGCTGACTAGACGGTCCGCAAGCGAATGTAGGCAGGTGATGAGATGCGCGCAGCTGCGAGACGAATTTGGCTTCTGCTAACGACAGTCGCGAGTTTGGGTATATCGCCTGTTCTGGCGGCTGATGCCAATCATGGCGCCGATCTGGCCCGGCGCTGGTGCGCAAGCTGCCATCTCGTGACGAGCAGCCAGGCTCAGGCCAACGCCGATGTGCCCTCCTTCGCATCGGTTGCGCGGAAGCCTGATTTCAGCGCAGAGAAGCTCGCGTTCTTCCTGCTTGACCCGCATCCGAAGATGCCCAACTTTCCGTTGAGCCGCACCGAGGCCGCCGACATCGCAGCCTATATCGGATCGCTGCGCCAGTAGCTGGCTGGTCGCTCCAAACCCTCAAAATGCAAATCCCTGCCGAATGAACCGACAGGGATCAGCAGAAACCACGATGGACGGCGGATGAGGTTTATCCGGTGGCCCATCATGGACCTGCATGGGAATTGAAATGCGCATCACGCCGCTGCGCAAGATCAATTTATGAGCGGTCAATCCAGATCAGGACTTGCCCTTGCCCGGCTGCATAAAGTTGCCGGTCATCTGGCGCATGTGATCGCCGGCGTTCGTGAACTGGCTCCGCAGGAACTCGGACTGGATTCTCATCGCCTCCTGAACGTCGGTCGCGTGAACCAGCTTGCGGGCATGCTCGAATGCCGCCTTCATGTTCTGCTCGGTGAAGGCGAGCGCCTGCTTGGACACGTCCGCGCCTGCGCCGGGAACCGACGACATCGATTTGGTGGCGGCATCGAAAAACATGCCGAATGCCTTCTCCGCCTGGTCGATTGTCTTCTCCGCCAGGTCGCGCAGTTCAGCTGGAACTTCGAGCTTCGGTTCGATCATGGTCGTACTCCTCCCTCTTTTTCCTGACTGATTATCACATTTGTCGCACCGCCTTCCAGCGGCGATACTTCAGCCGGGACCGCCATCTGGCGGTCTATCGCCGGCCGGGAGGGCGGCCAGAGCGTATTGCCGGCGCTCGGCCAAGCTTAGGACAAGGGATGGTCGGGGAGCGTTTCGTCGGTGACGAGATCTTCGACGAGCTTGATGACTTCAAAGCGCTGGCGGGGGGCGAGCTTGAGAAAGGCGCGCAGCAGGCGGAGGCTCTCGACCGTGCCGGTCGCGGGTGCACCGAGTTTTAGATGCAGTTCAGCCGCGAAATTGAGGTTCTTCATCTCGCACCTATGACAGGATCGGCCCTTCGGGTCGGGCGTCGGGAGGCCCGATCGAGGACCGGTTGTCGTCACCGAACGCCACGGCGACGACGAACTCTAGGTCGGAGCACCCCAGCAAGCTGGCGCGCTGAGCTGCAAATCTGAACAGACGCGGCCCGACCCGAGAAGTTGCAATTATGTCAAGGAACAACCCGTCCGGCAAGCCAAACCGTGACACTTAGCGATGCTTCGTCAGCATTCGTGCCACGGCAATTCCGGATAACAGGAATACGCGCCGCCGTCACCCACCTGCGTCAAGAAGCAGCATCAGTCACCACAAGGCCCCGATCGCTGTCAATTCGACCAACGTTTCGCGATGTTTCTGACATGCTCGGAAACTGGCAAAACGCGGATTAGCGCTTCTTCAGCGTATACACGTAATCGTTGAGCCCGATCTCGGCGGTTGTATCGTCCACGAAATGAACGTCGATCTCGCAGCCCGTCTCCAGAGTCCTGATACGGGGCCCGGCGAAGCCGAGCGAAGCGGCAAGCGCCTTCGGATCGACTTTCTTGTCGGCGCTGCGCATCTCGTCGAATGCGCCCCGGAAAAGCATGTCAGGACCATAATCCATCAACTTGTAGTGCGGTTTGGTACAGGCAAATGCACGCGGACCGGAGATTTCCCCGGTCTTGAGAGCCACTGTCTTACCCATCAGCCGCGCGCGCTCGGCATCGTCAGGCTTGCGGTGCGGATCGGCCCAAGGCGCAACCACGGCCGTCGTGAAGGTCCAGTTTCCGACAAAAAACGGATCGGCGGCCACGGCGGAGCCTACCGTGCCAAGCGATGCGAACAGACAAGCAATACGGGCGAATTTCATGCGGCAAGTCCCCCTTCACGGCTTGGACTCGTCGCCCCGCATTACGGTTCATCATGATCCGATATTTCTCGCTCCGTGAACCGTCGTTCAAGATCGTGCGACCAAGCGGTTGCGGAACGGCCACGCAGATTAAGGGCGCCATGGCTGACGAACGATTTTGATTCGGGCGCACTCAGGACCAAAGGACGACGGCATGCTTTCTCGCTGCGATCTCGTCAAGGGCGCCGCGGTTGCGCTTCTTACACTCTCGATTCAAGGCGCGTGGGCGCAGGAGACCAAAATGAACCTGTTCAAGATTGTCACCGTCAAGGACGAGATCATCATCGGGCTGTCGCCCGACGAGTTGCAGGCGCTCGGTGGCAGTGACGCAAGCGCGGTCGCGCACGCTCTGGCGCAGAAGGGCGATCTCACCGTCTGGCAGTACAACGTACATCGCGGACAGAACGGTGAAATGCAGCAGGCGCCCACGGCAAAAATCGGACTTCTGGCCAACGCCTCGCTCCGCGTCGAGCCCTACACCACGCCCTACCAGATCATGCCGCATCCGTGACGCGAGATCGCGGATGGGCCGGCGACAAAGGCCGCCGGCCCATCCTTCAGCGGTGCCGCGCTGACACATCTGTCGCAAAGCCGTAGACCAGGGCCAGCCGGTCGAGGCATTCGCGAAAACGCCGGGCGAAATAGTCGTTCCAGCGCTGGGTGCGGACGGCACGTCGCTGCCCGATCTGGTCCATGGTCAGGCCGAGCACCAGCACGTCATGCACCAGCGCGGCGCCATCGGTGCCAAGCTCGCGTTCGACCCGGTTCAGCCGCAGCACAGCCTGGCGCTGACGCTCGGTCAGCGGCTCGCGAGAGCGCGTGCCGTCGACATATTCGCGGGTCGGATCCATGGCCTGCGGGCCCCGTTCTGCCCTCTCCCAGTCGTTCTGGTAGGCGCGCCCTCCTCGATATTGTGCCTCATCGATCTGGCGATGCGAGTGGAGCCGGCCGAGCGGATCATTGCGGATCGATCGAATGGTCATGATCTTCTCGTCGGAATCAAGCGCGAGGGGATTATCGACCTCTGCCTCCGTGACCTCGGCATTGAACGGCAGGACGTGCGAGCGCCGGTCGTGAAGTTCGGTCAATCTGTAGGACTTGTTACGTCTGGCACGAGCCACTCGGAAACTCCTTGCGAATTGACATGAAAAGGGACAGTCACGCGCGAGTCAGGCGGCGGAGACGAGCCTCAGCACGACGGCAGCAGCCGTATGGGCCGCACCGGGACCGCGAGTAAGGCGCACATGCGGCGCGCAATAGCTTGAGCCGGGTTGACGTGGGTGGCCGCAGAAGCCGATCTCCTCCCCCTCCTTGTCGCCGCCATACGGGTAGCGGCAATCGGCTCGTTCGAGCTCGTTCAGCGTGACCAGGCGCGGCCGCACGCCGACGCAGCGCAGTTTGACCGGAGTGGCCGGCTTCAGGGCCGATGGCGGCGGCAGGTTCAGGCCCGGTGGCGTGACACGAGGCGGTGTGAGCGGAGCAGACCCGCCCGGCAAGGACGGCACGATCGACGGACTTATGATTCGTTCGGGCGTGCTGAGCCCGAGCCCGATCCGCTTGGCGCGACCGATCACTGCGTTGCGCGTGTAAGCCGTTCCAAACCTTGCGTTAATCTGTCTTCCGATCTCCGCATATGACAGTCCTTTGAGGAAATAGTCGCGAAGCGCGTCGGAATGCTCCGACGACCAATGGCCCGGTTCCATGCTGCTATCCTGTGATGCACTTCCGACCTCATGATCCGGAAGCGAAACACACTTTCCGTTATTCCGAAGGCCAAGTCAAGCCGTAATTCTGATATTCATAATTGCATTAATTCCGAATTTCGGACTACAAGGGGCAGAGCCATGGGCAATCGAGGGAATCACCATGTTGGACGTTGCGATGATCGAGCGGGGCCTGGAAAAGACGGGCAAGAGCAAGGGCGGCCTGGCCGCGGCGATGGGCGTCCGCCCAGGTGCGGTGTCGGAAATCCTCGGCGGCGAACGCCTGGTGAAAGCTTCGGAAATCATTCCGATCATGCAATATCTTGAGCTGAACCTCGCGCCGATCATGGGCCGCGTCGGTGCCGGCGCCGTGATCGAGCCCGACGTCGAGCAGGTCCCGCCGGAGGGGCTGGGCGACATCGCGCTGCCCTTCCCGATCATGGAAGAGACCGTCGCGTTCGAGATCGTCGGCGATTCGATGCTGCCCAAGTATGAAAGCGGCGACGTGATCGTGGTCTACAAGGACCAGCGTCATCCGCTGTCGAGCTTCTATGGCGAAGAGGCCGTGGTCCGGCTCAAGACCGGCGAGCGTTATCTGAAGACCATCGAACGGGGCAAATCTCCCTCCCTCGTCAACCTCGTCAGCTTCAACGCCAAGCCGATCGTCGGCGTCAAGCTCGACTGGGTCGGAGAAATCTGCCTCTCGATGCCCAAAGGCCAGCTCGAGCGGCTGCGCGCCAAGTCGGCCCGCCCGCGCAAGAAGAGCCGGTAAGCGATCGATTTCCGATTTACGGAAATAGATCTTGACTTGATTCCGTTTTTCAGAAATACTCTGCTGCGCACCCGGCCTTTAGGGGCGCGGCAGGATCGTTTGATGCAGTATTTCGTCGTGATGATCGATTACGGACGACGCGGTCGCGAGGCTGTCGTCGATCCCGAGATCACCAGGCGCGGGGTCATCTCCCGCGTCAGCTCCGGCGAATATCAGAACATTTTGTTCATCCACGAAATCGCGGAGAATCCCGTCGACGATGTGACCGAAGCCATTTTGGCCGAGGCCGCCCTCCCCGAAATCCCGCCTGAAGACGTTGACCTCCAGGCGATCCGTCATGATCACGCTCGCGACCTGCGCAAGCACGAGAAAGCGTGACGCCGGCTGAACCAGCCTGCGTCACAGCTCAATCCGAACTCACACCGTCAGGACGGTCGATCCCGTGGTCTTGCGCGCGGCAAGATCGGCATGCGCCTTGGCGGCGTCCTTCAGCGCATAGGTCTGGTGCACCTCGATCTTGACCGCATCGGACTTGACGACGTCGAACAGCTCGTTCGCCATGGCAACCAGGTTTTCGCGCTTGGCCGCGTAGGTGAACAATGTCGGCCGGGTCACATACAGCGAACCCTTCTGCGCGAGCAGACCAAGATTGAGCGGTTCGACCGCGCCGGAGGACGCACCGAACAGCGCGGCGACGCCAAGTGGCGCAAGGCAGTCCAGCGACTTCAGAAATGTGTCCTTGCCGACGGAATCGTAGACCACCGGCACCTTCTTGCCGCCGGTAATCTCGTCGACGCGCTTCACGAAATCCTCGCGCGTATAGATGATGACGTGGTCGCAGCCATGGGCCTTGGCGAGTTTCGCCTTCTCGTCGCTGCTGACGGTACCGATCACGGTCGCGCCAAGATGTTTCGCCCATTGACTCAGGATCAGGCCAACGCCGCCCGCTGCGGCATGCAGCAGAATGGTGTCGCCGGCCTTCACACGATAGGTCTGCCGGATCAAATATTGCGTGGTCAGCCCCTTCAGCATCATCGCGGCCGCGGTCTTGTCGTCGACGCCGTCAGGCAGCTTCAACAGCCGGTCGGCAGGGATCAGTCGCGCCTCGGAGTAGGCGCCAAGCGGTGATGCACCATAAGCGACGCGGTCACCGGGCTTCAGATCGGTGACGCCCTGTCCGACTTCCTCGACGACGCCGGCCCCTTCGCTGCCGAGCCCACTCGGCAATTGCACCGGATAGACGCCGGAGCGATTGTAGATGTCGACGAAGTTGAGGCCCACGGCGGTATGGCGGATGCGCGCCTCGCCCGGCCCGGGCTTGCCGACACTGACCTCCTCCCAAACCAGGACTTCCGGACCACCGGTCTTGTGAAAACGAATGGCGTGAGTCATGGGCGTTGCTCCCTTATCGTTGCGTTGACGGTCCGAAAAAAAGCGGATCGGCCGGAGAAATAGGCATTTGGTCCGCCCGTTACAGTATAGAAGCCGTAACAAGAATGTCACAGCGAACGACAAACCCTCGCTGTTCCGCCTCTGTTCGAAAGAGTTGATGAGGGTCTCCGAGCCACCGGCAGTAGCTTCTGCGCGGGGTTTGGTGGTCGCCTGCGAAGGAGAGCCGAGATGCCAGCTTATGTACAGCATCATCAGGAACTCGAAATCGCGCCTGTGATTTGCCCGACATGCATGGGGTTCCTGCCGATGTATGTGCGCGAGGTCGAGCCGCACTGGAGCCTTGCCAAGATCGACTTCGTGTATGAATGCGCCGATTGCGGCGCCGAGGTCAGACAGACCATCCGCAAGCCGGAGCTGCTGCGCCACTGATCGCACGATCAGTTGCCCTTAAGTATTTGCGCTGAACGGAAAAAGCTGATGTCAGCGCGGGTCTGGCCGTCCCAAACGAGGCTTGTTCTTTGCCGGGAACGCAGGCAGAACAAGCTTCAAGCAAGACATTTGGGAGCGCCATTTCGTGGCTGATCAGAAGGCCTCTTCCGCGATCGAGGCAGTGGAGAGCGGCCTCGCCGCGCAGGGCTATATCGCGAGCCGGCAGATCGCGACCGCCGTCTATTTGTCGCAGCAGATCGAGAAGCCGATCCTGGTCGAGGGCCCCGCGGGTGTCGGTAAGACCGAGCTCGCCAAGGCAATCGCTGCCTGGCGCGGCAAGAAGATGATCCGTCTGCAATGCTACGAAGGCCTCGACGAGGCCAAGGCGCTCTATGAGTGGAAATACGCCAAGCAGCTGCTCTACACCCAGATCCTCAAGGACAAGCTCGGCGAAGTCCTTGGCGGCGCGCAGACGCTGCATGCCGCCCTCGATCAGCTGCATGATTTCGGCGACGTGTTCTTCTCCAAGGAATTCGTCGAGCCGCGCCCCCTGCTCCAGGCGCTGGAGCAGCCGGGCGGCTGCGTGCTGCTGATCGACGAGATCGACAAATCAGACGCCGAATTCGAATCGCTACTGCTGGAGATCCTCTCGGACTTCCAGGTCACGATCCCCGAGCTCGGCACAGTCTCGGCGATCACACCGCCGACCGTGATCCTCACCTCGAACAGCGAGCGCGATCTCGGCGACGCCTTGAAGCGCCGCTGCCTGCATCTGCACATCGGCTTCCCCGAGCAGCGGCTGGAGGAGCGTATCGTCGAGAGCCGCGTGCCCGGCATCTCCCAGACGCTGCGCCGGCAGATGGTTGGCTTCATCCACGAGATTCGCTCGCTCGACCTGAAGAAGCTGCCCTCGGTTAGCGAGACCATCGACTGGGCGCGCGTGCTGGTGCTGCTCCAGGCGAGCGAGCTCGACACCGAGATCGTCAAGGACACGCTCAACGTGCTCTTGAAATACGAGGCCGACATCGAGGCGGCTGCGCCGCAAGTGACGACCTTTATTGCCAAGGCGGCCCGGTCCAACGTCTTCGGTTGACGCCCGATGCGCGAGAATCTCCATCGTTTCTTTCGGGCGGCGCGGGGCGCCGGTGTCCACGTCTCGCCCGCCGAAAGCATCGATGCAATGCGCGCGGTCGCGCAGGTCGGCCTCACCGACCGCGCCATCCTCCGTGACGCGCTGCTGCTGACGCTCGCCAAATCGCAGGACGAGAAGCTCGCGCTCGGCGATTGCTTTGATCTCTTCTTCAGCCAGCCCGAGCCGCGGCAGGATCAACCCGAGGCCAACGACAATGACGAGGCCTCGCAAGGCTCGGATCAGTCGCCCTCGTCAGGCTCGAACAGCGAAGCGGGCGGAGGCCAACCTCAGGAAGGATTGGGCCCGCTCGCACAGATGCTGCTGTCGCAGGATCGCAGCGCGATCCAGGCCGCCATCGCCAGTGCTTCCGGCGCAGCGTCACTCTCCGATATCCGCTACTCTACCCAGCGCGGCATCTTCTCCAGCCGCATCCTCGACGCGATGGGGCTCCAACGCCTGCGCGACGATCTCGACGAGCTGACCGGGACGAACCCGGCACTCGCCGAACGCCTGCGCGCCGCGCTCGATGCCTTGCGCGAGGCTGTGCGTGATACCGTCTCGCAGGGGCTTGCGCTCTACGCCCGCGAAGAAGCTGAAAACCTCCGCAACGACATCCTGCGCAATGCACCTCTTGCCCGCATCGAGCGGCGGCAGGTCGCCGAGATGCGCGCCCTGATCCGCCAGATCGCGCGACGCCTGCGCGAGCGCTATTCGAAGCCGCGCAAGCGCCAGCGCCGCGGTCATCTCGACGTTCGCCGTACGCTTCGCCGCAACGCCGCCTGGGGCGGCGTGCCCTTTCTCACCGCATGGAAGCGCAAGCATCGCGACCGGCCGAAGATTGTCGCACTGTGCGACGTCTCCGGCTCCGTCGCACAGGTCTCCGATTTCTTCCTGCTCTTGATCCATTCACTGCATGAAGTCGTGGACGACGTCCGTTCCTTCGCATTCTCGTCGCATCTGATCGAGGTCAGCGACATCCTGGAGAAAAAATCGCCCGAAGAGGCGATGGCCGAGATCATGTCCAAGGTCGGCTTCGGCTCGTCCGACTACGGCTCATCGCTGGTCGATTTCGAAAAAGACTTCATGAGCGCGCTGACGCCGCAGACAACGGTAATCGTGCTCGGCGATGCCCGGAGCAACAATCTCGATCCGCGCGCGGACATCCTGCGCCGCGTCTCCGAACGCTCGAAGCGGCTGGTCTGGCTCAACCCCGAAGGTCGGCTCGCCTGGGGCTTTGGCGATTCCGAGATGCCGCGTTATGCGACTTTTTGCAGCGTGGTGCGGCAATGCGCCACCGCGCAGCAGCTCGAGCGCGCAGTCTCCGATATCGTTGCCACTTATCAGTAAGTCTCGTCACTAAGTCTTGGGCTCGCGGCGAACGTCAGTTTCGTGCAAGCTCTGCGTAGACGACATTGCACTCGCGAAAGTGATAGGCAATTTCGTCGAGCGCGCGCTGTTCCCATTCCTGGGCTTGCGCCAGCCAGAAAACCCGACGCTCGAAATCGAGCGCGGCGCGCTCACGGCATAGGGATTCCTGACTGCGAATTTCGACCAGCCTGTTCATGCAATCACACTCCTTGTCGTGTGAAGCCATTCCCCGCAAATCAGCCTAGCAGAGTCACGAACCCAGCGTCTCACCATTTCTGTGCATATCGCGACGCAGAATGAGACAGCAACGCTTCCCGTGCACTGCGGCCGTCGCAGCGCAGCATCAAATGAAGATCATCAATTAGTGATCGGCGATCGGGACGATAGTCGCGTCTAGTCGATCTTAACTATTGTGGCGCAACAGACTGCGGCAATTCGTGAAGAGAAGTTCTAAACAGCTCACCGAATTCCCGACTCATTGTCGTCGCATGGTCTTCATGCAGCGCCGCTAACAGAGGCGCGCGAACGTGACTATCGCTTGAGGCAACATGAGCAACGACGTCGACTTTGATCTTTCATCGGACCAGTGGGAAGCGCTGAAAGCGCTTCGCAACCCGGTGCCGAGCGGTCGCCTCGCGAAGGCTTATCTCCTCGAAGGCCTCGCCAGGCTTGGCCTCGTCGATGTCAATGACGGAGTGCCCGCAATGACACCAGCTGGACGCAAGGTGCTGGTGCGCGGATCATGCCGATTGCTGGATCTGGCGGCGTAGCACGCGCATCAAAAAATCTGGGCTGTCACGATTGCGTAAGCAATGAACACAACGCCAAGTCCCCACACCATCGCAGGAATCCGCGATCGCCGGCCGATCGTCACTTCCAGCGCGATGTAGCTCAGAGTCCCCAGAGCCATACCGTTGATGAGGTTGTTAGTCAGCACGGTGACCAACAGCGTCAGAACGATCGGAATCGCATTGCCGAGATCGGTCATGTCGATCCGGGCGAGGCCCTGCATCATCAGCACACCAACGAGCACCAGCGCAGGCGCGGTTGCTTGCGATGGGATAATGACAAAGATCGGCCAGAAGAACAGCGCGAGGAAGAAGAACCCCGCGACGGTCAGCGACGTCAGACCGGTCCGGCCGCCGGCCTGCACCCCGGTGATCGATTCGATATAGGCCGTCACCACCGACGCGCCGAACAGTGGGCCGACGATGGACGCCGTCGCATCGGTCGCAAAGGCCGCGGTGGCATTCGGGATCGATCCGTCCGGCTTGCGCAAATTGGCGGCGCCCGTCACACCAATCAGCGTGCCCAGCGTCGAAAAGAACTCGGCGCACAGGAAATAGAACAGCAGCGGCAGTGCCACGACGAAATGGCTGAAGAGATAGCCGACGTCGAGCGCCATGAAAGTGCTGGTCGGCCAGCGTGGCCACGACATGATCGCCGATGGCATCGAGGTCACCATCTTGCCGTTGGCACCGGGAACGAAGAAGCCGATCACGGTCAACAGCACGATCGACAGGATCAACGCCGCCGGGACCCGTCTCACCACCAGCACCGGCGTGAGCAGGAGGCCGAACAGCGTCAGCAGCACTGGCGGACTGCGGAGCGATCCCATGGCGATATAGGTTGACGGATTCTGGACGACGAATCCGGCCCCTCGCAGTGCAATAAAGACGATGAGGGTGCCGACAGCCGCCTGGATGCCGATCTTCAGCGCTTCCGGCACGTCCTTCGCGACCTTCTCGCGCAGCTTCGACAGGCTGAGGATCAGGAACAGCACGCCGGTGAAGGCGACCATGGCGAGCGCGCCCTGCCAGGGCATGCCCATCTGCTTGACGATGACATAGGTGAAGATGACATTCGAACCCATTGCGGGTGCAACCGCCAGCGGCAGGTTTGCCCACAACCCCATCATCACCGAGCCGAAGATCGCGGCCAACGCCGTGGCACTGACGAGATCGGCACGATCCATTCCGGCGTTGGACATGATCGCGGGATTCACGGCAATAATATAAGCCATCGCTGCGAACGTAGTCGCTCCGGCCATCATCTCGCGGCCGACACTCGTGCCACGCTCGGTGAGGCGAAAGGCCCGATCGAGCAGCCCGGTCGCTGCGCGCGGTTCCGGCTCTGCGGAAGCGGCTTGTGGCTTCGTCATCTCGTTCATCGCAGTCCTCCCCCTACCAGACCACCGGGTGCGCTTCGCCCGTCTGCACGTTGATAAAACCGAGCGGCGCCTGCTCGCACGGCGCCACCAGCACCCAGCTCCACGGCGCGCAGGTGAGCGTGGCAAACATGAGTCTCTCAGGAAATCCCGGATACCAGCGCGGCCGAAACGTCGGTTCGTACATCCAGTCGACCTTACGGCCTTCCGCGTAGAGCGCCTGCATCTCGGCATCAAGCGCTTGCGCCGAACGACAGCTCATCAGGCCGCCGACCTCGAAGCGCACGGTGGCGACGAGCTCGCCCGCGCGCATCAGCGCCCATCCACCCTGAAGCTCGATCAGCGCGTTCACCGCCTTTGCCATCGCGGCGTCGGACGAACCGACCACCCAGATATTGTGCTTGTCGTGCGCCACCGAACAGGCGAGCGCCGTTTCCGGCGTGCGCGGTCCACAACCGCGCCAGAACATCTTTGCGACCCGTCCATCGCCGGAGAAGCGGTCGACGATGGCGAATTTGGTGATGGCTTCGCTCTCGTCGCGCTGCACGGCACCGTCCCGCACGGGCAGATCAAGCGTGTAGAACTCAGGATGCCAATGGAAGGGGCGGATCACCGCCGCTTTCATCGTGGCCCGGCCGGGCTCAGCTCGCAGCTCGAAATCTTCAGGCTTGATCGTGCGCTTGATGTTGACCGTCTTGGTCGCCCACTCGGGCCATTCGATCCTGGGCACTTCTCCGAGGTAGCGTTTGCCTTCGGAGACCTGCGCGCCATCGGCCCACACCTCGACGATTTCGAGTTTGGCAACATCCGACAGCAGCACGACGTCGCCGAAGCGTCCCGGCGCAAGACTGCCGACGAACGGCGTGAGACGCATGTGCCGCGCCGGATTGATGGTCAGACACTGGATTGCGATCTCAGGCGAAAGGCCGGCCTCGATCGCAACCCGCGCATTGTGATCGCTGGCGCCGAGCTCCAGCGTATGGCTGGCGCTGCGGTCATCCGTGGTGAACGCAATCTGCGACCAATCCTGCAGACCCTTCGCAATCAGCCATTTCACGATCTCGTCCATGGCGTAAACGCGGAGCTCGACAAACAAGCCGCGCGTAAGCTTGTCCCAGGTCTCTTCCGGCGTCTGCACTTCATGGTCGGATGCAAGCCCGGCCGCGGCAAAGGCGTTGATGGAGGGCAGATCCCGCAGGCCGGACGCGTGGCCTTCGACGACACCACGCGCCGCGAACGTCGCCTCGATCATGCCCCACAGCCGCTTGTAGGACGGGTTGTCCGGGTTCCAAACCGCCGGCCAGTCCATGACCTCATCGAGGCCGGTGACCATCAGGCTTTCGGCCATGAAGCGCGCCTGCTCGTCGCGGCCATACCAGCCGCCACCCCATTCATACGCGGTCGGCGGCACCGCTGAGCCCGGCTGCGGAAAGATTTTCAGCGGCGAGCCGCGGCGGCGTGCCTCGAACCAGAATTCGAGATTGCGCGCACCATTGACGTTGGAGAATTCGTGGCTGGCCTCGCACGTCCAGGTATTACCGTGCGGCAGCACCAGCGCCGCTTCCCATTCCGGCGTCAGGTGCGAGCTTTCGATATGCTTGTGCACCTCGCCAAAGCCAGGCACGGCCGCAAACTCAGGCCGGTGCACGCGTTCGCGGACCTCGCCGGGATAGCTTCCGGCCGGCCCCACCCAGGCGATACGCCGGCCTTTGAAGACGATCTCCTGGTCCTCGCTCCAGGTGCGGCTGTGCACGTCCAGTAACTTGCCGACCCGCAAGGCGCGATCGGCAGGACGGCGACCGAGCGCCGTCAGCACCAGGTCCTGGCGAATGCGAACCTCGTCGGGCGCATTGATCAAGAGGTCGTCGGGTATCGCGTTCATGGCCTGCCTCACTTTATTCCGGTACTTTCGCAGCCGCGGCCCGCTTCCGCTGCGGTTTCTCCATCTTGCCGGCGCGCGCACCGGCGGCATCGCGCTGCCGAACATCCTTCAGGAGCGTCGTGAGCGCCCACTCGATCGCGTCAGCGATCTCGCCGCTTGTCATGCCAAAATCCTCGCGCATCGCATTCCAGGCCAGCACGTTGTTGAGGTAGGACGCGAGCGCCTCTGCCTGGCGGACCTCCTTTGCTGGAAGGTGCCGCACCAGCGGCGCCATTGCCTTGCGATGCTGATCGATCAGGTGCCGCCTGAAGCCGGCGCGCACACGGCGGCCCGCCCTGGTCATCGCGATGGCGCGCGCCAGATGCGGATGACGGTCGAACCGCTTACACAGCTTGCGGAAAATCTCGGGCAGTTCGTCGGGCGAGGTGAAGGGGATGTAGCTGAAGACGTTGTCCTCGATCCATTCGCCGGCCGCCGCAAACAGCTCCGCGCGAGTCCTGAAGTGCCGATAGATGGTTCGTTCAGCCACCTTCGCACGCTTGGCCACCGCGGCCATCGAGATGTCGTCGGCCTCCTCATCCTCCAGGGTCTCGACAAACGCCGCAACGATGCGCTGCCGCGTCATCTCGGCATATTCGTCGCGAAGGCTTGCGCCATGTCTTTCTGCTGTACTCATGTCATAAGTCTGACACCAGCCGAATTGGACGGTCAAGCCGAGACTTGAGGCACGCCACGCTGCAACAATGGGCGTCAAGGCGTTCCGGGCTCGGCGGCCCCGCGAGCACGACCATCGCCCGCCGCCTGAAAAATGGACTTTTGCCCACCACCAAAATCGGATTTGCTCTGCCGAGAAACGATCGCGCGCAACGACGCCGCGCCAGATACGCAAGGGAGCTGGTCATGAACGGGCTTGGCGGACTGAACAAATCTCCCAACGGCGTGGTCATCGGGCTCGTGCAATTGCAGCTGCCGAACGTCGTGACCCGTGCCGATCTCGCCAGGCAGACCGAGCGTATCGTCTGGATGGTCGGCAAGGCCCGCCGCAACCTCTCCACCATGGACCTGGTGGTGTTCCCCGAATACTCGCTGCATGGCCTCTCGATGGACACCAATCCCGAGATCATGTGCCGCCTCGACGGGCCGGAGGTCGCGGCTTTCAAGCAGGCCTGCATCGACAACAGGATCTGGGGCTGCTTCTCCATCATGGAGTTCAATCCGCACGGCAATCCCTACAATTCCGGCCTGATCATCGACGACCACGGCGAGATCAAGCTGTATTACCGCAAGCTTCATCCCTGGATTCCAGTCGAACCGTGGGAGCCCGGCGACATCGGCATTCCCGTGATCGAAGGCCCGAACGGCGCGAAGATCGCGCTGATCATCTGCCATGACGGCATGTTTCCGGAGATGGCGCGGGAGTGCGCCTACAAGGGCGCCGAGATCATGATCCGCACCGCCGGCTATACCGCGCCGATCCGCGACGCCTGGCGCTTCACCAATCAGGCCAATTCGTTCCAGAACCTGATGGTCACCGCAAACGTCTGCATGTGCGGCTCGGACGGCTCGTTCGATTCCATGGGCGAAGGCATGATCGTCAATTTCGACGGCAGCGTGCTGGCGCACGGCACCACAGGTCGCGCCGACGAGATCATCACGGCCGAGGTGCGGCCGGACCTCGTGCGCGAGGCCCGTATCAATTGGGGCGTCGAGAACAACATCTATCAGCTTTGGCACCGCGGCTACGTCGCGGTGAAGGGCGGCGCGATGGATTGTCCTTACACGTTCATGCAGGACATGGTTGCAGGCACCTATCGGCTGCCCTGGGAAGACCAGGTCAAGGTCACCGACGGCACCTCGTGCGGCTTCCCGGCGCCGGTACGGATGTTCGGGAAGACGGCAAAAGCCGCGGAATAGACGGTTTCCCGGCCGAAACCGCGACATTCTGGCACGGTTGTTGCTCCTTTTGGCGTCCAAGTCGCGTCAAACTGGGGGAATCCACCATGTCGACCATCACCGCGGCACCCACCGCCGAGCCCAAGCCACTCTACACCTCCCTGTTCGTCCAGGTCCTGGCCGCACTGGTTCTGGGCATCGTCCTCGGCGTGGCCGCCCCGGACTTTGCGATCGGTCTGAAGATCCTCAGCGACGCCTTCCTGAAGCTGATCTCGATGATCGTGGCGCCGATCGTGTTCTGCGTCGTGGTGCACGGCATTGCCGGTGCCGGCGATCTCAAGAAGGTTGGTCGGGTCGGTGTCAAGGCGCTGCTGTATTTCGAAGCGATGACGACGGTGGCGCTCGTGGTCGGGCTCATTTTGGCCTACGTCTTCGGTCCCGGCCATGGCATGAACATCGATCCCTCGACGCTCGATGCCAAGGCGCTCAGTAGCTATGCCGACAATGCGCACAAGCTACAGGGCGCAGGCGTCGGCGCCTTCCTGATGAACGTGATTCCGACCACCTCGTTCGACGCGCTGTCGCGCAATGACGTGCTCCAGGTGCTGTTCTTCGCCGTGCTGTTCGGCGTCGGTCTCGCGCTGGTCGGCGGCGAGAAGGGCGCGCTCGTCACCTCGGTAATCGACGCGGCCTCCACGGTGCTGTTCCGCGTCATGGGGCTAATCGTTCGCGTTGCACCGCTCGGTGTGCTTGGCGCGGTCGCCTATACGGTCGGAAAATATGGCGTCGGCTCGCTGAAGCAGCTGGTCTCGCTGGTGATGCTGTTCTACATCTCGGTCGGCATCTTCGTCCTTGGCGTGCTCGGCAGCGTGATGGCGCTCGCCAGCATCAACATCCTGAAATTCCTGTCCTACCTGCGCGAGGAACTGATGATCGTGCTAGCAACCGCGTCGTCCGACGCGGTGCTGCCGCAGATCATGAAGAAGCTCGAGCGCATGGGCGTAAAGGATTCCGTAGTCGGCCTCGTCATCCCGACCGGCTACTCCTTCAACCTCGACGCCTTCTCGATCTATCTCACACTCGCCGTCGTCTTCATCGCGCAGGCCACCAACACGCCGCTGTCCTTCGGCGATCTCCTGCTGGTGCTGGGCGTCTCCCTGATCACATCGAAGGGCGCGCACGGCGTCCCGGGCTCGGCGATCGTGATCCTGGCCGCGACGCTGAACGCGGTGCCGAGCATTCCGGCGATCGGCCTCGTGCTCGTGCTGTCGGTCGACTGGTTCATCGGCATGGCCCGCGCAGTCGGCAACCTCATCGGCAATTGCGTCGCGACCGTGGTCGTCGCCGCCTGGGAAGGCGATCTCGACCGTGCCAAGGCGGCCAAGGTGCTCGAAGGCGGCGAGCTGGTGGACGTGACGGCGGGCTGAGGCCGGCTCGTGCTAGCGCAGGTGCCCGCTGTCGTAATGCCTACGCTCGGCCGCCGTGAGCGGCGGCCGGGCGGCGCTTGCGGGCGTCACCGCAGCGACGACGGTCGCGCTTGACCTCTGCGATGTCAGCACCAGGACATCGACACCGTCTGCAGTGACCTGCATCGCATAATCATGGCCGCTGAGGAGCCGGGCGACCACGCGACGCAGCGGTCCATCGAAGACGCCCGTCATCTGGGCCTCGAGCGCGTCGACCGTGCGATAACGCAGATTGAACCGCTCTTGCAGCGCGGCCAACACGTCATGGAGCGAGGCGTCATGCACCTCGAGATGAACCGCGTCCGGTCGCCCCTCGACCTTCACCTCGGCCGACGCAGTTCGGCTAAAGGCCAGAACGATGGAACACACGATCACGGGGACCAAAAGTAACTGAGACGTCGTCATATCAGCTCCGCCTCCGGAATCTCGCGCGCCAGGCGCTCGCGGAGCGGCCCTAATCGTTCGGCATGGTGCCGCCATTTCCCGACCGAGGATGCGTAGATCGGACGGCGCACCTGAACGGCACTGGCGGTCGCCGATGGCGCCGGGCTTTCGTGAAAACGCATCACCCCATCTTCCCAGGAAAGCCCCAGAAACCGGATGATGTCCCGGCTCGCCGCAGCCTGGTCCCGAACGACGTCCTCGTAGTTGATCTCCATGAGCACATCAGGCGGCAGCACGTCGCGCCAGTGCCGCGTCAGACGGCGATAGGCGAGATAGTAATCCGCAAGCTGGGTTTGATCATAGGAGAACGCGAACTTGTTGCGGAAGTGCGCCTTGTAGATCGCCCAGCACGCATCCATCGGATGTCGCTGCACGAGGATGATCTTTGCCGAGGGGAGCGCCGCGTGAATGAGGCCACAATAAAGGTAGTTCTCCAGCGTCTTGTCGACGAAGCGAACGTTGTTCGGCACGCGGAGCGCCGTGGCCTGATCCAGGTAGCGCCTGCCGATACCTTCGAGGTCGCTTCCCCTTGGACGTTCCGCCATGGTGCGGCGCATCTCCGCAGCAAACGCGCTGGTCTCGCCTACGGAATGCATCGCGGAATGGCTGGCGATAATCCGTTCCACCAGCGTGGTACCGGTACGTGGCAGGCCGCTGACGAAGACAGGCGCCGCATCGGCGTAGCCGCGCGGCGCAGCATCAATCCAGCGTCGCGTGTGCGCCCGGATGATCGCATCGACCTCACCAATTTCAGCGGCGGGATCGCGCGGGAGCGACCGCCGCTGCAAGTTATTGCCTGCCTCGACGTGTGCGAAAGCGCGGTCCCAGCGCTCCAGATCCTCGCACTCCTTGCCAAGCGCAAAGCGCAGCATGATTTCGCTCGGCGCCGACAAACGCCCTTCGGCAATCACGGCCTCCATCTCGTCGAGATGGTTGCGGTCGCGGCTCTGGATTCGCAGGTCCGAACGAAGGTAGTGAGCCAATCCGTAGCGGCGATCGCACGCAATCGCCGCATCGCAATGCGCTTCGGCGTCTCCGAGTGCGCCGATCATCCGCTCGGCGGCGGCCAGGTTGAACAGATATTGCGGTACGCCGGGCTTCCGGGCGACAGCGCGGCGGAAAAGCTCCCTCGCCTGCTGTTGAAGCCCCAGCAAGCCAAACATGGCACCGACTGAATCAAGCGCGTCCGCCTCCTCGCCAGCATGCCTGGCCGCAACGTCCGTCACTGCACTGGCCTGACGCGCCTCTCCCTTCATGAAGAGGCATTTCGCACGCAACACCAGCGTGATCGGATTGGTCGGAGCGAGAGCGACGGCGCGTTCCGCGCTGACCGTTGCCGCATCGAGACGATCACGCATCAGCGCAGTCTCGGTCAGGAGCGCCCAGGCGCGCCAATCCAACGAATTGCCCGCGAGCACCTTTGCACAGATCGTTTCGGTGGAGCTCAGATCGCCGCTTGCAAAGGCACGGCGCGCCGCCTCTATCGAAGCCGCGCTGGCGGCATGCTGTCCTGTGGCGTCCACGCGTATTGCTCCATGCGATTCAGATGAGATCGACCGGCGGCTGGGCAGCCGCCGGGTCATGCTGATGAAGGCTGCTCCGATCAGTCCTGGTCGTTGTCGTGATCGTCGTCGTGACGATCGGCGAAGTTGAAGTTGCCGAAGAGATCGCCGATCGAGGGCCGGTTGACGGGAACGTAGGGATTGTCGTCCGACGCAATCGGATTCGGCAAGGTGTCGCGCGTCTTGGGTCCGAGCGGCTTGAGATGCCAATTGCGTTCGATGAACTTGGTGATCGAGACGTGGTCACCATATTCATGCGACACATGGCCGCCGCGCGAGTATTTCGAGACGACGAGAAGCGGGATGCGCGTGCCGTCGCCGAAGAAGTCGACCGGCTGGATATAGCCGGAGTCGTAGTAACCGCCGCCCTCGTCCATGGTGATGACGATCGCGGTCGACTTCCAAAGCTCCTTGTTGGACTTCACCTGATCGACGATCTTCTTGGTGAAGGCCTCGAAGAGGTCGACACGGGAGGAGGCTGGATGACCGTCGTTGAAGGTGCTCGGCTTGACGAACGACACGGCGGGCAGATTGCCTTTGGCAATGGCGTCGTAGAGATCGAGCGTGTCCTTCATGTGCGCATCGCGCTGCTCCGCATGGGTCATGACCGAAGCGGAGAACAGGAAGGGGTTGCAGATGTTGCAATAGAGGTAGGCGACCGGGTCCAGCGCACCGAAATTGGTGCCCTCTCCAGGGGCTGTCTTGAAGTCGTTCCAGCGCTCGCCGAAATAGGCCCAGGAGACATCGGCCTGGGTCAGCGCATCGCCGATATGCCGCTGCTTGATAACAGGCGGCAGGGTGAACGGCCCGTTGTTGATCGGATCGGTGGCACCACTGCCGACAAAGGCGGGAACGTAGTTGTTCAGCAGATAAAAGGCGTTGGGCGCACAGCGCGGCGACACGTGGATGGCATTGAGGTAGGTGATGACAGGGCCCACGCCCGGCTGGCTGGGTTCCGAGCAGTTCGAATAGCTCCCGCCGCCATAGCCGTCGTTGAGATACCAGTTGTTGGTGCCCGGCGCCGGATTCGGGTTCTCGATCTCGTTGACATATTGCGGCGGGTTGGAGCCGGGTACGAGCACGTGGTCGGGCTTGGCAGGGTCGCCCTTGTCGTCGGCATAATAGAGCGCGTCGGCATAGCCGATCATCATGTGATTGGCGAAAGTGCCCCCCATCACGCTCTGATGGAAGTTGTCATTGAGCGTGTACTTGCGCGCAAGCTCGGTCAGATAGGGCGCATCGCCTTTGGCGACGTTATAAAAGCCGAGTGCGATGCCGCCTTCCTTCAGCGCATGCGGGGTCGGATTGCCATTGCTGCCCGAAGAGACGCTCTGTTCCACAAAGGTGAAGAGATCGGCCTGGCAGCCGCTCGGATTGTGATGGGTCGCCTTGGCAACGTCGCAGTCGAGCTGCTGCCACATCTGGTAGAAGCGGTGCACCGGGCTGCCGCCATAGGTCTTGTAGAGGCTGGTCGGGGCTTCGCCGCCCTGCGCCAGGGTCACGAGCGGATAGGGACCGTTCGGCAGATTGTCGGAGTCCAGGATACGCGTGTCGGGCGAATTGCCCGGCAGGCCGGTCGCACCGGTCGTCAACAGCGGCAGATCCTGCTGGCTCAAGCCGTAATCCGCTTGCTGCGCGATTTGGATCGTGGCGAGACATCCCGGACCATTGAGCGCTGCCTGATCGACGGAAGTGTAGCAGGATTGCGGCGCATAGGATGTGCCGGGCGTCTGCACCTTGTTGGTCGTGTGATTATACGGCGTCTTCGGGGTCGGATTGATCGAGTAAGTATTGTTGACGACGGTGGAGGACTGCGCGGCCCTGGCGTAATTCGGCCCGGGTTGACCGTCCCTGGTAATGATGCCCCTGGAGAGCAGATTGTCGACGCGTTCGCCGGGATGACGCGGCTCGTAGGTGGCGAAGACGTGGTCGAAGGTGCGGTTTTCGCCGAGAATGACGATCACATGCTTGATCGGGCTCTCGGTGCGGTCGCCGTTCTTGTTGCTGCCGCCGAGCATGTCCATCGCATAAACGTCATGTCCCATCAGCGACAGGATAGCGGCTGTCACCACCGTACGGTCACGCAGACGTCGCGTCGTTTTTGAAAGCATTACACACCCCTCCGTTCGTTTCCTGAATGCAGAGAAATTGTTTCAACGCATGTCAGGTTAAGGGGCGCGCTTGTCAGACGTGCTGCTTGGCCGTGTCACTTCCGTTACGAGATTATGACGACGAGCAGAGACCTATTGTCGCAACCAGCAGGCGCTTCCGGATTGCCATCAATGGCTTGCTGACGATTTGGCCTGTCATTCCAACGCGGCCGGCCGCAGGAAGATCGCGGCTCAGTCGTTGCAGCGGAGCAAGGGCGTCCCGTAGGCCCGGCTCCAGACGGAGAGGAAGCGCGGGAACCAGGAATGCGCCACCGCGCCTTTATAGGCCCAGGTGCGATACTTCAATCCCTGCTCCGAGATCAGCTCCTGGTAACCGCCGTGGACCTCGGTCGCGGTGCGGATGTCCTTCAATATCCCTTGTGCGCAGGCGCGATAGGTATCGCTCCCCGAGAGCTCGTCAAAGTCCAGCATGCGATCGGCGAATTCGACGTTGAACGTCGGCCACGACGAGCGCCCCTGATAGGCCGGCGCCGCGATCTTGTGGATCATCTTGTTCCGCGGGTTATCCGCCGAGACCAGGAAGTGGAACGTGCTGGGGATGCGGAAGCGGGGCTCGGCCAGGATCAGATCCGTTGTGGCCGAGAACAACGCGCGCTCGCTCGCATCGTTCAAGTCCCAGAAGCCGCGATGCACGCTGACGAAATCCAGCGCGACCATGGAGACCGGCGTACCCGCCGGGCCATCCAGCGAATGCCTGATGTAGCCGTCCTTGCCAAACAGGCGGAGCAGACCCTTCTTGTATTCTGCGAGGTCGCGCCCGAGTAGCCGCTTCAGCTCGACCTCGTCGACGATGCCGAGTTGCACGGCCCACGCGAATGTCGTGTAGACGCAGGCATTGGTGACGAAACGCCGGCGCTCGGCGCGGGTGTCGGTTGCCGCCGAACGAGGTCCGCTGGCGTCGCAGAGCAAATATCTGACACTGTCAGCGTCGAACGGCTCGAGCTCGCTCGCGAGCTTCAGGATCGCGCGCTTTAAATCGGGGCCATATTCGGCCAGCAGCAGGCGACCCGCATGCGCGCATTGCGACATCGCCAGATAGGACGACGCCCGCACCTCGGCCGAGAGCATCTGCTGCAGACCAGCCAAAATGCCGAGCAACGTATCCGAGGGACGCGAGAAATAGTTCACACCGAGATATCGGCCGCGTCCGGCCGGAACGATGGTCGTCGTGACGACATCGGCGCGAACCGCCTCGAGCAGCAGGCGCACGCTCTTTTCGAGCAGGCGTGCCCGACGCACCGCATCCTGCGCATCCATGATGGTCTCGGGGTCGAGGACGTCAGGGTAGAACCAGGCAAAGTCGCGCGGATAGTAGGCGGAGGCGTGCGGAGCGCCTGTCACAAGGAAAGTCTCGGTCACCGAAAAGGCGCTGTCCATCGAGTGCCGATAGAGGTCCTCGATCGCCGACAGCGAATGCTGCGACTTTCTCATGAACCGGTCACCGAGAAAATTGACTGCCTGAAGGGCGTTGGCGACCAAGGTCGCAGCCGCACCCTGGTAAAACCGGCTCTCTCGATGGCCTGAAAGGGAAATGTCGCTGTTCATTTGTCTAAGTCGGCTGACGTCTGGTGAAGCTGCACCATTTACACTTCTCTGATTCGTGTCTCTACCCGGTGACTTCCGGGCCTACGACGCTCGCGGCTTGAAATGCTCGATCACCCGCAGCACGACCCGTGCGCCGGCGTCGGCGTCAGCCAGCTCGACATGCTCGTCTGGATGATGGCTGATGCCACCGCGGCAGCGAACGAAGATCATCCCGACATCGGCAATGTCGATCATCGCCATGCCGTCATGCCCCGCCCCGCTCGGCAGCTCGAAGGCGGCAAAACCTTCGGCTGCGATCGCCTGTGCGATCTGGTCCTTCAGCCAGGGCGCGCAAGGAACAGTGCGGTTCTCATGGGTGACGTCAAGCTGAAGCGCCAGATGCCTGCGCTTGGCGATCGCCTCGATCTGGCGGACGACGTCGGCGACCGCGCGCTTGCGATGCATGTCGGTCGGCGCACGCATGTCGATGGTGAAGGATACTTCACCCGGAATGACATTGGTCGCGCCGGGCCTTGCCTGGATGTAGCCGACGGTGCCGACCAGCCCGCCCTCGTCGGTACGGCAGAACTGCTCGATCGCGCCGATGCATTCGGCAGCACCTGTAAGCGCGTCACGGCGCAGCGCCATCGGGACGGTGCCGGCGTGACCGGCCATGCCGGTCAGCCGCGCCGCCAGCCGTGTTGCGCCCGCAATCGCGGTCACGACGCCGACAGGAAGATTCCGTGCTTCCAGCACCGGCCCCTGCTCGATGTGCAATTCGAGATAGGCCAATAACTCGCGCCGGGCGCGCGCTGCCGCACCGATATGATCAGGGTCGAGGCCAAATTGGATGAGCGCATCACGCATCGACACACCGTCCCGGTCGCGCGCGTTCAAAGCGCTTGCGTCAAATGTGCCGGCCATGGCGCGACTGCCGAGCAGCGTCGAGGCGAAGCGCACGCCTTCCTCGTCGGCAAAGCCGACCACCTCGATCGCGAACGACAGACGCTTGCCGCGGCGGTTGAGGTCGGCGACACAGGCGATCGCCGTGATCACGCCGAGCGGCCCATCCCATTTGCCGGCATCGCGTACCGTGTCGTAATGCGAGCCAAGCATCAGGCAGGGCGCTCCCGGCCGCTCACCTTCGTAACGGCCGCAGACGTTGCCGATCGCGTCGAGATGCGCGCTCATGCCGGCCTCACGCATCCAGCCGAGAATGACATCGGAGGCTGCGCGCAGCTCTTTGGTAAGAAAGACGCGAGTGAGCTTGTCGCCATCTTCCGAGATCGCCGCGAGCTCGTTGACCCGGCGCACGATCTCTTCGCCGAGCGCTGCATTCTGAACGGCGTTACCAGCACCCATCTCGGTCAAGCTTCCCATCCTGGAGACCGCATGGGCGGTCGCAGCGTCAATCGATACAAGTTCGGTGCCAGCGAATTCAGACCAGCGCCGTCGCGGGGCATCGCGTGGTTAGCACGTCCATGGGCGGCCAGCCGAACGGCCTGCGGTCGTCCACGCACGCGCGAGAGCCGCTAAGACTTGCTTAACTCAATTGCATACAATCATAAAATATTGCCTAAAATTTAATCTGAAGAACTCCTGACCAAAATTTGCACATTCCATATATATAATGTTTTTTCAATTACTTGAGTTCGTATGCATACCCCTTAGCCTCTGGCACGAAGCTTGCGACATCCCATCCCGGGCTCCGCCAAACCGGCGCAGCCGCGAGATTGAGGCGGTCAATCCGCCAAGGGGAGCAAGCAATGGATTTTGGCAGGATTTCACGACGTCATTTGTTGCAGGGCGGTGCCGCCCTCACCCTGGGCGCAGCGGCCGGCGCACGCCCGGCCTTCGCGGCCGAGACCACAATCGGCTTCATCTATGTCGGCTCGCGCGACGACTACGGCTACAACCAGGCCCACGCGCAGGGCGCGGCGGCGTTGAAGAAGATTCCGGGTCTCAAGGTCGTCGAGGAAGAGAAGGTGCCCGAGACCGACGCTGTCGAGAAGACGATCGAGTCCATGATCAACCTCGACGGCGCCACCCTGCTCTTCCCGACCTCGTTCGGTTACTACAATCCGCACATGATCAAGATGGCCGCCAAGTACCCGAAGCTGCGCTTCGAGCACTGTGGCGGTCTCTGGACCGACAAGGATCCGAAGAACGCCGGCAGCTATTTCGGCTATATCGACGAAGCCCAGTATATCTCCGGAATCGTCGCGGGCCTGACGTCGAAGAGCGGCAAGCTCGGCTTCGTCGCGGCCAAGCCGATCCCCCAGGTGCTGCGCAACATCAACGCCTTCACGCTCGGTGCGAAGTCCGTCAATCCAAAGGCCACGACGCAAGTGATCTTCACCGGCGACTGGTCGATGCCGGTCAAGGAGGCTGAAGCCACCAACAGCCTGATCGACCAGGGTGTGGACGTGCTGACCTGCCACGTCGACGGCCCCAAGACCATGGTCGAGAACGCCGCACGGCGCGGCGCCTTCGTCTGTGGCTATCACACCAACCAGTCGGCGCTGGCGCCCAAGGCCTATCTCACCGGCGCTGAGTGGAACTGGGAAGCGCTCTATCCGAAGTTCGTCAAGATGATCGCCGCCGGCGAGAGCATCCCGAACTTCTATCGCGGCGGCCTGAAGGAAGAGATCGTCAAGGTCTCCGCCTATGGCGAGGCCGTCTCGCCGGAAGCGCGCAAGGCGGCAGACGAGGCCAAGGCCAAATTCCTGTCCGCGGACGGGTTTGCCATCTTCAAGGGCGGGCTGGTCGACAACAAGGGCAAGACCGTGATCGCGGCCGGCACCGATCGCGGCCAGAAGGATCCCGAGCTCGAAAAGATGGACTACCTCGTCGAAGGCGTGATCGGAGCGACTTCGTGACATCGGAAGCAGCGGATTCTGCCGAGGCGGTCGGGACAATTGCCCCGACCGCCGACCTCGGCTTTCTGCGACGCCACGGCGGCACGATCGAGTATGTCCTGATCCCGTGCGCGGCGCTGGCCGGCGCACTCGTGGTGTTCGGCATCTTCGTCATGCTGTTCGGCAAGAACCCGCTCGACCTCTATTTCTATATGTACTACGGCGCCTTCGGCACCTGGTTCTCCTGGCAGAACACGCTGACGCGTGCCGCGCCCCTCATCCTCACCGCGCTTTGCACGGCACTGCCGGCGCAACTCGGCATGGTCATCATCGGCGGCGAGGGCGCGCTGCTGATCGGCGCGTTGTCGGCGACGAGCGCCGCATTGTTGCTTCAGGGCATGCCGCCGCTCGTCGTGCAGATCGCCATGGTTGTTGCCGGCGTCATCGGCGGCGGTCTGTGGATCATGCTGGCGGGCGCCTTGCGGCAATATCGCGGCGTCAACGAAACGATCTCGAGCTTGCTGCTCGTCTACATCGCACTCGCGATCCTCAATCATCTCGTCGAAGGTATGATGCGGGATCCCGCTAGTCTCAACAAGCCATCGACGCGCGAGATCGGCGCCGTCAACATGATCGGCTCCATTCCCGGCACGGACGTGCATTGGGGCTTGGTCTTCGGCCTTATCGCCGCGGTGGCCGCCTACATCCTGATCTATCACACCGTCTTCGGCTTCGCCGCGCGCGTTGCCGGCGGCAACATCCGCGCTGCAAAAATCGTCGGCCTCGGCGTCAGCAAGCTGATCCTCACCATCTGCTTCCTCGCCGGCGGCGCCGCGGGTCTTGCCGGCATGGTCGAGGTCGCCGCTGTCCAGGGCCGCACCAATGCCAACCTCGCTGCAGGTTACGGCTTCACCGGCATCCTGGTTGCCTTCCTGGCGCGGCAAAATCCGCTCGCCATCATCCCTGTCGCAATCCTGCTCGGCGGCATCAGCGCCAGCGGCGGCCTGTTGCAGCGCCGCCTGGGATTGCCTGATGCATCGGTGTTGGTGCTCCAAGGCATCATCTTCGTCTTCGTGCTGGCCAGCGATGCGCTCTACGGCCGCATCGGATTCCTGAAAGGCAAATCCTGATGGCAGACGGATCAATCGGACTCTGGACCGTCCCGCTCGCCGTGCTCGGCGGCGCCATTCGCGTCTCGACGCCGTTCCTGTTCGTAAGCCTCGGTGAATGCATCACCGAGCGTTCGGGCCGCATCAATCTCGGCCTCGAGGGCACGCTGGTGATGGGCGCGATGAGCGCTTATGGCATCTCCTACCTCACGGGATCTCCTTGGCTGGGCGTGCTCGCCGCCGGTATCACGGGTGCTCTTCTCGGCGCTCTGCATGCGGGCATCTGCTCGCTGCCGCGCGTCAACGACGTCGCGGTCGGCATCGCCTTGATGCTATTCGGCACCGGCCTAGCCTTCTATCTCGGCAAGCCCCTGATCGAGCCGACCGCACCGCGCCTGCCCGCGATCGATTTCGGCTGGTGGAGCGACATCCCGCAGGTGCGCGCCGCGCTGCGGGTCAACGTCCTGTTCCTGATTGGCGTCGCGCTCGCACCAATACTCTACTGGGCCTTCCGCACCACGCGTTGGGGCCTCCTCATCCGCACCGCCGGCGAGAGTTCGGATGCGGCACGCGCGATGGGCCACTCTGTGCTGCTGATCCGCTTGCGTGCCACCATGGTCGGCGGCTTCCTCGCCGGCATCGGCGGCTCGTTTCTGTCGCTGTTCTATCCTGGAAGCTGGAACGAGGGCCTCTCCTCGGGCCAGGGCATCACCGCGGTCGCGCTCGTGATCTTCGCGCGCTGGGATCCCCTGCTGTGCCTGTGGGCCTCGCTCGCCTTCGGCGGCGCTGCTGCGCTGGGACCGGCACTGCAGTCGGTCGGCGTTACCTCCGGCTATCACCTCTTCAACGCCGCGCCCTACATCCTGACGCTGGCGATCATGATCATCACCTGCTCGCCGAAACGCACCCTGACCGGAGCCCCGGCCGAATTGTCGATCACCCGCTAGAGAGCGAAATCATGCCCGAGCGCACCATCAAGTCCGAGCCCTATGCCTGGCCCTACAACGGCGATCTGCGTCCGCAAAACACCGCGCTCATCATTATCGACATGCAGACCGATTTCTGCGGCGTCGGCGGCTATGTCGACAAGATGGGCTATGACCTCTCGCTGACGCGGGCGCCGATCGAGCCGATCAAGAAGCTGCTCGCGGTGATGCGCAGCCAAGGCTTCCACATCATCCACACCCGCGAAGGCCATCGCCCCGATCTCTCCGACCTGCCAGCCAACAAGCGCTGGCGCTCGCGGCAGATCGGCGCCGGCATCGGCGATCCCGGCCCATGCGGCCGCATCCTGGTGCGCGGCGAGCCCGGGTGGGACATCATCGAAGAGCTGGCACCGCTGCCGGGCGAGCCGATCATCGACAAGCCTGGCAAGGGCTCGTTTTGCGCCACCGATCTGGAGCTGATCCTGCGCGTGCGCGGCATCGAGAACATCGTACTCACGGGAATCACCACCGACGTCTGCGTCCACACCACCATGCGCGAGGCCAACGACCGCGGCTTCGAATGCGTGTTGCTGCACGATTGCTGCGGCGCGACCGACAAGAGCAACCACGACCACGCGCTGAAAATGATCAAGATGCAGGGCGGCGTGTTCGGCGCGGTCTCGACCTCGGACGCCTTCATCGGAGCGATCTCGTGATCATTGGTGAGCCGCCTCCGCTCGTCGGCGCCTTCGGCGTCGACGCCATCGCGATGACGATGCGCTTCGGCGACTTTCTCGCGCTTGACAATGTCGAGCTGAAGGTACGGCCCGGCTCGTTCCATGCACTGCTTGGCGAGAATGGCGCGGGCAAATCGACCCTCGTCAAATGCATCATGGGCTACTATCACGCGACCGAGGGCGACATTCTCGTCGGCGGCCGCGAGCAGGCGATCGCCAATCCTAAGGACGCCCACGCGCTCGGCCTCGGCATGGTCTACCAGCACTTTACGCTGGTACCCGCCATGACGGTTGCCGAAAACCTCGTGCTGGCCCGCGACGATGTGCCGGCCGTGGTGAATTGGCCGAAGGAAATGAAGGAGCTCGAGGCCTTCCTGGCGCGGATGCCCTTCAAGGTGCCTCTCTCAGCAAAGGTCTCCGACATCTCCGCCGGCGAGCGGCAGAAATGCGAGATCCTGAAGCAGCTCTATCTGAAGCGCCGCTTCCTGATCCTGGACGAACCGACCTCGGTGCTGACGCCGGCTGAAGCCGACGAGGTGCTCGGCATGCTGCGGGACATGGTCGTCAAGGGCGAGCTGACCATCCTGATGATCACGCATAAGTTCCGCGAGGTCATGGCCTTTGCCGACGAGGTTACGATCCTGCGCCGCGGCAAGCTCGCCGGTGCCGGCAAGGTGTCCGAGCTGACGCCGGACGCGATGGCGCGCACCATGATCGGCGCCGAGGAGCTGACCGTGCAGCCGCCACGCACCGGAGAAGCCGGCAAGGCGCGCCTGGAGCTGGCCAACGTCCGCACGCTCGACGATGCCGGCGCCGTTGCCGTGCATGACGTCTCCCTGACCGTGCGCGCCGGCGAGATTGTCGGCATTGCCGGCGTCTCCGGCAACGGCCAGCGCCAGCTGGTCGAAGTCCTCGCCGGTCAGCGCGAGGCCGAAGGCGGCGAAATCCGCGTCGCCGGCGATCCCTATCACGCCAGCCGCGAGGAGATGCGGCGCCACAAGATGTCGCTGCTGCCGGAGGAGCCGCTGAAGAACGCCTGCGTCGGCGGCATGAGCGTCGCCGACAATATCGCCTTCCGTGAGTTCGACCGCGCGCCTTTTGCCAGTGGCGGCTGGTGGCTCAACCGCGGCGCCTTTCGCGACGACGCGAAGAAGAAGATCGGACAATACAAGATCAAGACGCGCACGCCGGAGACGCCGATCTCGGCGCTCTCAGGCGGCAACGTCCAACGCGCCGTGCTCGCCCGCGAGCTAGCCGGCGATGTCGAGGTGCTGATCGCGGCCAATCCCTGCTTCGGGCTCGACTTCGCCGCCGTGGCGCAGATCCACGCCGAGATCATGGCCGCACGCAACCGCGGCGCGGCGGTGCTGCTGGTGAGCGAAGATCTCGATGAATTGCTCGAACTCTCAGACCGGCTGGTGGTAATGTTCCATGGCGAATTCGTGTATGAAGCACGGACCAGCGAGGCCGATCTTACCGAGGTCGGCCGGCACATGGCGGGGCACTAGACGCGGAGCATCGATGGACAGCGCAGGCGAACGCGACGAGCACTTTTTGCGTTTGTCCTTCGCGGTCGCCCGCCGTTCCCTCACGCATGGCAACCATCCCTTCGGCTGCATCGTCGTCGGTGCCGATGGCAAGGTGCTGATCGAAGCCGAGAACGGCTACATGCCTGATCATGACGGCACTGCGCATGCCGAGCGCCTCGCCGCCACGCAAGCCTGCCGCACGCTGGGCCGCGAGGTGCTGGCGTCGGCGACGCTCTATTCCTCCGCCGAACCCTGCGCGATGTGTTCGGGCGCGATCTACTGGGCCGGCATCGGCCGCGTCGTCTACGGCCTCAGCGAGCACCGTCTGCGTGGCATCACCGGCAACCACCCGGAGAACCCGACACTCGACCTGCCCTGCCGCGACGTCTTTTTGAGCGGCCAGCGGCCGACCGAGGTGGTGGGGCCGTTGCTCGAAGACGAAGCCGCGGCGCTGCACGACGGCGTGTGGACGAAGTAGGTTCTCCAATTGCCGGTACCGCAGGACGGATTGCGAAACCCATCATATGCTCCCTTCCCTCCTTGCCGGCTCGCGCTCCGGCAAAAAACGAAAACAACCCCATGCACAGTAGAACCGCAGTTGCTCGCCGGCACGAAGTCCACTCGGTCAGGTCGTTGCAGGCGTCGCGCAAATCGGCGGCAAGCGGGCAGCCGTGTCGCCAGTCGGTCGCATTCAGGTTGACGTTTCTTCGTTTTTTTCGAATATCGCTTGACGCGCCGGGCAAAACAGTGGCATGATGTCATCATCGCAGATTTGAAAATGCCACCGGCCAGTCGCCGCGGGCGATGCGCGCAGTCCCCGCTTCAGAGAGTCGAACTTGCAGAGGCAGCGCGATATGCAACGAGAGCGCAGGTCACTGGAATTATCGTGTCTCACTTCAGGGGTGCAGTCCAGTGTCTCACTTCAGGGGGCAGTCCAGCACTGTCACCGTAATTCCGATTTTGCTACTTCGATCGAGGTTCTTCGTGAGCCTTGAGCCCCGTTTGCACAGAAGAAGCCACTCGTTGAGCAACCTCATCAATACCAGCCCCGGGTGGAAGTGTTTCGATTCGCGTAGGATCGTCCTCCCAACCACGATCGGATCGCTTCCGGCCCTGGATAACGTGATAGAGGCCGTTCTTCTCCTCGATAGTCCAGTATAAGCAACTCCTTTGAAAGGCAGGCCAGGATTTTACCTTCGCGTATTTGAGCACGACCGGTTTGGGGAAGGTAGCGCGTGTTGGCGTTGGAATTTTGGGATTGCCTCGACCAATGGCTTGTTTGACAGCGCGTTGCAAAACTTCGGTATCAATTGCGGAAACGACCTCAACTGGGTCTACGTCAAGGTAAAAGCCCGCGTCAGTCTGCGCTACCGTCGGGATAAACGCCGTGCGATCCCTTAGGTAAATATGCCACGCCATATTGCCTCACGGAACAGTAGTAACAACGATGCCGACGCCCAAGCTTTGGGCACGTGTCGTGGCAGCATCTATCGCGGCTTGTTGGGCCGCAGAAGGGCCGGTGGACGGTATCGCCAATTGGAGCTGCCGCGCCGTTATTTGGGAGGAACGAATTTCGGTGCCAGCGAAAGTTGCACCATTGAAATTAGCAACTGCATCAACGTATCCGTTTAGCCTCGAGGTGAGGCTACCTATATTCTGGTAGGTCGCGGCATTCAGGTCAATCGACTTAATGCTCGTTGCAGTACCGCTGGCAAATCTATCAATCACTGGAAAACTACTTGGAAGGTTGGCGCCCAGAGACTGCTCAACTGCCTGAATTACGGTGACAGTGCACTAAATAGATCATTCGTCTTCCACGGAGGGCTTTCGCCCGCGCTTGGCCGGCTTGAGGACGCGTCCGGTCTGGCGTTCGAGACGGGCGAGAAAGCGGCTATCTCCCAGCGGTCGCCCGACGCTCTCCGCGGAACGCAGCGCGCCGAACAGATCGGCTTCCGGTTCGGTTGCCAACAGATCGGCGAAATCAGGAAAACGATCGCGGATCGGCCCTAGCGCGGTCAGGCCATCGTCGCGCCCGCGCAAATGCGCGCGCGTGCTCGACCAGCGCCAATCCTGGGCGCGCTGCACCAGACGCGCCCGTACCGGATTGGGAATTACGGTGACAGTGCACTAAATAGATCATTCGTCTTCCACGGCGGGCTTTGGCCCGCGCTTGGCCGGCTTGAGGACGCGTCCGGTCTGGCGTTCGATACGGGCGAGAAAGCGGCTATCTCCCAGTGGTCGTCCGACACTCTCCGCGGAACGCAGCGCGCCGAACAGATCGGCTTCCGGTTCGGTTGCCAACAGATCGGCGAAATCAGGAAAACGATCGCGGATCGGCCTTAGCACGGTCAGGCCATCGTCGCGCCCGCGCAAATGTGCGCGCGTGCTCGACCAGCGCCAATCCTGGGCGCGCTGCACCAGACGCGCCCGCACCGGATTGAGCGACACGTAGCGCAGCGCCGCAGCAAGATGCTGCTCGTCCATGGCGACGGCGCCGAACCGGCCTTGCCAGAAATGACCGGTGCGCTTGCGCCGCGCCTGGATGGTCCCGGCATAGCTGCGGTGAACGCGTGCGAGCGCATGGCGCAGCCCGTCGGGATCGGACGGCACCAGGATGAGGTGCACGTGGTTGGGCATCAGGCACCAGGCCCACACCTCGACCCCGGCGGCCTTGCAATTCGCCGCGAGCAGGTCGCGATACAGCGCGTAGTCGTCATCGCCGAAGAACGTGCGTGCCCGGCCATTGCCGCGCTGGGTGACATGGTGGGGATGGCCGGGGATGACGACACGGGCGAGACGAGCCATGCCGCATCATGCCCTCGAAGGCGGGTGGCGTCAATTTAGTGCACTGTCACCGTAATTTCTGTCACCGTAATTTCGTAATTTGTAATTTCTACGGCGGACAAGTCGCCTTGCTCACCCTACGGCAGCGGTTCTCTCCGCAAACACGAATGGCGCCGCGCATTCCTGCGCGGCGCCACTCGAACCTGAAACCTCAGGCGATCAGAACTTCACCGTCACGCCACCATAGACGGTGGACTCGGTGCAGCTGTTGGTGCTCTGGCCGGTCGCGGCGACCGTGCAGACGCCGGGCATGGCGTTGTGGTCGAGGCCGAACTTGTTCTGCCAGTAGCGATAGGCGACCCAGAGGTCGACGAAGTGCGAGTACTTGTCACCCCAGGCGGCCTTCGACGCGTCGAAGGTCAGGCGGATCGGTTCGCTGTTCAGCTCGGTCTTCGAAGCGGTCGAGAACCGGCCGATGCCTGAGAGCGCGGGAAGACCGTTCGAATCGCCCTTCGGGCCATACCAGCCGGCACGGCCGCTGATCGACCAGAACTGCATGTTCGGCGGCAGGAAGCCGAGGTCCATGTAGTAGTTGATTTCGACGGCCCAGGTCGCGCGATAGCTGACGTTTCCGTCCGAGTTACAGGTCACACCCGCGACACCAGCGCCGAACAGGCCGCACTGTGTGAAGGCGTTGTGATTCAGGAACTCCCAGTACACCAACGGCGCGACGTCGATGTAGCCCTTGTACGGAAGGTCGAAGGCGAACTGGAGACCGCCAACCACGTCACGCTTGGCGGGCGCGAGGAAGTTGTTTTCGGTGTTCGCGTCCATACCGACTTCGAACGAGATGTTGTGCAGCGGGCCCGCGGTGAAGGTCTTGGTGTTGAACAGCTCGTTCCAGCCGAAGGTCGAGCGGAACAGGCCATAGATCTCGGTCGCGCCGGCGCAATTGCTCGGGGTGCCGAAAATGTTCACGCCCGGGGCCGTACACGGAGAGGCAGGGTCGTTGTGACCCGACTTGAACATCGAGATCGTGAAGAAGTTGGTGCCGTAGGCCCAGAGGTCGAAATGCGTGAACGAGTAGACCTGCTTGGCAGTCGTGCCGTTGATGCTGCCGTCCGGCCGGGTGCTCCACATGCCAGGATCGGTGCCCTTCGGCATCCAGGAGAACGACACGCGGTCATCGATCACCAGGAAGAACGGAAGGTCAGGCGCCTTCTTGGCCGCCTTGACCGGCAGATCTGCCGCGTGAGCCCAGCCACCGATGGCCAGCGTAGCAAGTGACAGCGCCGTTGCTGCAACTGCCTTGAAACGAAACGACATCCTGAATACCCCCAAGTTTGGACACGTAAAAATGAACGTCCCTTGGGTGCGACACTTGCGCCGAAGTCCCGGAGTGAGAAGCCTCAACTTTTTTCAAGGCATGCCGCATGTTTCGGCAACGAGCGACGATTCACTGCGGAAATCTGCGGGTTTTTGCGTGTCGTTGCCGCGCAGGATCGACGACGCAATGCCAAACATTCCCGGTTGATATCGTTTGCGTTTTATCCCGACCGCGCGATGCGAATCCCAATGCGGGCAATGGCTGTCGTGGAGAACCCGCATTGCATACGCAGGCTGGCGCGATTTTGCTCAACATCACATCAAGCCTGCCCAGCGAGTTCCGATTTGGTTTAAACCGTCACAAATTTGCAACAGGCCTCGCCTGCAGGCCGCGCCGCAACGGCCCCGGCCCCTCACCTGGAGGCTCATGGTTCGACGAGCCCCCGCGACTCGCGGCCCCCTCTCCTGCCGAAGCGTTAAGCAAGGGATGACGCTTTTTCACACCTTACGCGGCGGTTCAAACTAGCCCACTATTGAGGCACTGCATCCCATGCAAGCGCATCAACGAATGTTAGATCCGACGCCTAACGGCCTGCATTCCGGCGAGTCCCCGTTGCTCAAGACGGTCGGGCTGACCAAGCGCTATGGGGATTTCCTCGCCAACGATTCCATCGACATCGACGTCTGGCCGAAGGAAATCCACGCCCTGCTTGGCGAGAACGGCGCCGGCAAATCGACGCTGGTGAAGGCGATCTATGGGCTGATCCAGCCCTCTGCCGGCGAAATCCGCTGGCAGGGCGAACCAATCGTGCTGTCCGGTCCCTCCGAGGCGCGCAGCCGCGGCATCGGCATGGTGTTCCAGCACTTCTCGCTGTTCGACAACCTCACCGTCGCCGAAAACGTCGCCCTTGGCCTCGACGGCAAGGAATCGTTCAAGGACATGTCGGCGCGGCTGGAGCAGGTGTCCAGGACCTACGGACTGCCGCTCGATCCCGGACGGGAGGTCTGGCAACTCTCGGTCGGCGAGCGCCAGCGAATCGAGATCGTTCGCGCGCTGATGCAGAATCCAAGATTCCTGATCCTGGATGAGCCCACCGCGGTGCTGACGCCGCAGGAGGCGGACCAGCTCTTCGTCGTGCTGGAGCGGCTCAAGACCGAGGGCCGCGCCATCCTCTACATCAGCCACAAGCTCGAGGAGGTGAAGCGCCTCTGCGACACCGCCACTATTTTGCGCGGCGGCAAGAAGATCCAGACCTGCAATCCCAGGCAGGAGACCGCCGCCTCGCTCGCGCGCATGATGGTTGGCGGCGAGATCAGGGAAGTGAAGGCGGCGGCCGGGCGGCAGACGACGATACCGCGGCTCGTCGTCAACGATCTTTCGCTCGCGCCCGACGAGGCGCATGGGGTGCGGCTCGAACACATCTCGTTCGAGCTCAAGGGCGGCGAAATCCTCGGCATCGCCGGCGTCGCCGGCAACGGTCAGGACGAACTGTTTGCCGCGCTGTCCGGCGAGCGGCGGTCGAAGGATCCCGGAACGATCGTGATCGAAGGCATCGCTGCCGGCCACCTCTCGATCACCAAGCGCCGCAAGCTCGGCGCCGCCTTCGTGCCCGAAGAGCGGCTCGGCCACGGCACCGCGCCGCGCATGAAGCTATCGGAGAACGCGCTGCTGACGGGACACGCCGCCAGCGGCATGGTCAATCACGGCTTCATCGACACCGCGGCCACGCTGAAGACGGTGGACAAGGCGACCGAGACCTTCGACGTGCGCAAGGCCAAGCGCGACCCGGAAGCGGCATCCCTCTCCGGGGGTAATCTGCAGAAATTCATCGTCGGTCGCGAGATCCTGCGTAACCCCGCCGTGCTGGTGGTGAGCCAGCCGACCTGGGGCGTCGATGCCGGAGCTGCCGCCGTCATCCGCCAGGCGTTGCTTGACCTTGCCTCCGCAGGCGCCGCGGTGCTTGTCACAAGCCAGGATCTCGACGAACTCACCGAGATCGCCGACCGCATCGCCGTGATGTTCCATGGCCGGCTATCCGCTCCGCTGGCAGCAAGCGAAGCGACGCGCGAGAAGCTCGGCCTGTTGATGGGCGGCAGCAGCCTGGAGCCGAAGGAGGGCGCGCATGCAGTTGGTGCTTGAGAAGCGCACCGAGCGCTCCAACACGATCGCGCTGGTCTCGCCGCTGATCGCGATCGGTCTGACGATCGTGACCATGACCATCCTGTTCGCGATCCTTGGCAAGAATCCGTTTCTCGCGCTGCAGGCCTATTTCATTGCGCCATTGACCGACAGCTATTCGCTCCAGGAGATCGCGGTGAAGGCGACGCCGCTGGTGATGATCGCGATCGGGCTGTCGCTCTGCTACCTCGCCAATGCCTGGAACATCGGCGCTGAAGGACAATTCCTGATCGGCGCGGTCGCCGGAAGCTGGATCGCGGTGAAGACGCAAGGCACCGACGCCGGGGCCTGGGTGCTGCCGGCGATGCTGGTGCTCGCGGCGGTCGCAGGCGCGCTCTATGCGCTGATCCCGGCGATCTGCAAGGTGAAGTTCGGCGCCAGCGAGATCCTGACCAGCCTGATGTTGGTTTATGTCGCCGACCTCTTCCTCGACTACCTCGTGCGCGGACCCTGGCGCGATCCGCACGGCTTCAACTTCCCCACCACGGCGGAGTTCGATCCCGTGGCAACGGTGCCGCTGCTGATCGAAGGCGGCCGGCTGCATCTCGGCTCGATCATCGCCTTGCTCGTCGTCGCGGCGGCTGCGATCCTGCTCGGGCGCACCATCAAGGGCTTTGAGATCCGTGTCGTTGGCGCTGCTCCTCGCGCCGCGCGGTTTGGCGGTTTCAACGCCAACCAGCTGATCATCCTGACCTTCGCGGTGTCCGGCGCGCTCGCGGGCCTTGCCGGCATCATCGAGGTCGCAGGTCCCGTCGGACACCTTCAGCCCGGTATCTCGCCTGGCTACGGTTTCACCGCGATCATCGTTGCCTTCCTCGGCCGGCTGAACCCGCTTGGAATATTAATTGCAGGCCTTTTTCTCGCCCTGACCTTTATCGGCGGCGAGCAGGCGCAGATCGCAATGAAGATCCCGTTGGACGTCACCAAGGTGTTCCAGGGCATCCTGCTCTTCTACGTGCTCGCCTGCGATTCTCTCATTCTCTACCGCTTCAAGCTGGTTGTCCCGAGCCGACAGGTGACCCGTGGAGCTGGTTGAAGCCATCATCCTGTCGGTGCTCGCCGCCTCGACACCGCTGCTGATCGCGGCAACCGGCGAGCTCGTGACCGAGCGGTCCGGCGTGCTCAATCTCGGCGTGGAGGGCATGATGATCGTCGGCGCAGCCTGCGGCTTTGGCGGCGCCTGGCTCACCGGATCAATCTTCATCGGCGCGCTGTTCGGCATCATCGCGGGAGTGCTGATGTCGCTGATCTTCGCACTGATGGCACTCGGCCTCGCGGTCAACCAGGTCGCAACGGGTCTGGCGTTGACCATCCTCGGCGTCGGCCTGTCCGGCCTGATCGGCGCGGGTTTTGTCGGCGAGCGCCTCACGCCGGCTGCACATCTGCACATTCCCGGCCTCACCGACATTCCGCTGATCGGCCGCGTGCTGTTCGGCGAAGACGCATTCGTTTATTTCTCCATCGCTCTCATCATCGGCGTGTGGTGGTTCCTGTATCGCACGCGTGCGGGACTGATCCTGCGCGCCTGTGGCGACAATCACGTCTCCGCACATGCACTCGGCTATCCCGTGCTGCGCATCCGCACCCTCGCCGTGATGTTCGGGGGCGCCTGCGCAGGTCTCGCCGGCGCCTATCTGCCGCTCGCCTATACGCCGTTCTTCATTCCCGGCATGACCGCGGGCCGCGGCTGGATCGCGCTCGCGCTGGTCGTGTTCGCATCCTGGCGACCGGGCCGGCTCGTGGTCGGCGCTTACCTGTTCGGCGCCGTGACGATCCTGCAACTGCATGCGCAAGGCTGGGGCGTCGGCATTCCCTCGCAATTTATGTCGGCGCTACCGTATCTCGCGACGGTCATCGTACTGGTTCTGCTCTCTCGCGCGCGCACCGGCGGCTCGACCGCGCCAGCCGCGCTCGGGACCGTGTTCGTGCCTGACCGCTAAAGCGCAATGAGATTGGGTTGAATCGTCATCGCGCTTTAGCTCTTTGTTTGAGCATGATCTTTTCGGAAAACCGCTTCACACTTTTCCGGATCATGCTCTAGAGTTTTGGTTTTCGCAGCGTGCGCGATGGGGCGCGCAGGTCGCGGATCGTGGCTTTCCCCTGATGTTTGGAGATTGATGATGAGGAAATCACTTCTTGCGCTGGCAGCCGGTCTTCTGCTTGCCGGAAGCGTCAGTGCAGCTTCCGCCGCCGACAAGCTGAAAGTCGGCTTCATTTACCTCGGCCCGATCGGCGATCTCGGCTGGACCTATCAGCACGAGCTTGCGCGCCAGGCGCTGGTTAAGGAGTTCGGCGACAAGATCGAGACCACCTATCTCGAAAACGTCCCTGAAGGTCCCGACGCCGAGCGCGCCATCGAGCAGCTGGTCCGCGCCGGCAACAAGCTGATCTTCACGACGTCGTTCGGCTACATGGATCCGACACTGAAGGTCGCCAAGAAATATCCGAACGTGCATTTCGAGCACGCGACCGGCTACAAGCGCGACAAGAACATGTCGACCTATTCTTCGAAGTGGTATCAGGGCCGCTACATCCAAGGCCTGATCGCCGCCAAGATGTCGAAGTCAGGCGTGCTCGGCTATATCGGCTCATTCCCGATTCCCGAGGTCGTCTCCGGCATCAACGCGACGATGATCGCGGCGCAGAGCATCAACCCGAACATCAAGGTCAAGATCATCTGGGCCAACACCTGGTTCGACCCGGGCAAGGAAGCCGACGCCGCCAAGGCGCTGATCGACCAGGGCGCCGACGTGATCATGCAGCACACCGACTCGCCCGCCGCGATGCAGATCGCCAGCGAACGCGGCAAGCTCGCCTTCGGCCAGGACTCCGAGATGATCAAGTTCGGGCCCAAGACCCAGCTGACCTCGATCCTCGACACCTGGGCCCCCTACTACATCGCCCGCGTCAAGGCCGAGCTCGACGGCACCTGGAAGTCGGAAGACACCTGGGGCGGCCTCGACAGCCACATGTTCGCGATGGCGCCGTACACCAACATGCCTGACGACGTGAAGAAGGTCGCCGAGGATGCCCAGGCGGCGATCACGGCCGGCAAGCTGCACCCGTTCAAATGCCCGGTCGTTGGGCAGGACGGCAAGGAGATCGAGTGCAAGGGCGGCGCCAATCTCGACGACGGCCAGATCCTCGGCATGAATTTCTACGTCAAGGGCATCGACGACAAGCTGCCGGGCAAGTAGCACGCTTCTTGCATTGCCTAAATCACCTGCTCCTCCCGGAGGAGGTTCGGAGGGGGTGGCCAGAAGCACCCGGCACTTGTGGCCGCCCCCTCTTTCTATCCTAAAGCGCGATGAGATTGGGCTGAATCGTCATCGCGCTTTAGCTCTTTGTTTGAGCATGATCTTTCCGGAAAACCGCTTCACGCTTTTCCGGATCATGCTCTATCCCGCCTGCATCGCCCGCGCTGCGGCGCTGTGCCGGCGGATGAGGTCCGGAACGTCCAGTCCCGGGATGGCACCGTCGATCACGGCCCAGTTCCCCGCCACCATCACCCTCTCAGCCCGATGCGCGCCGCACAGCACCAGCGCGGCCATGGGATCGCCATGGCCGGAGAAGCGCAGCTCATCGAGCCTGAACAGCGCGAGGTCGGCCGCCTTGCCGACCGCGATCTCGCCGAGTTCCGGACGGCCGACGCAGGCCGCCGAACCCTTTGTCGCCCAGCGTAGCGCATCCTTATGGCTGACCTTGGTCACGCCGTAGCGCGCCCGCTGCAACAGGAAGGCCGCGCGCACCTCCTGCATCAGATTGGACCCGTCATTCGATGCCGAGCCGTCGACGCCGAGACCGATGCCGACGCCCGCCTCTTCCATCTCGCAAACCGGACAGCAGCCCGACGCCAGCAGCTGGTTGCTGCACGCACAGTGGCTGATTGTGGTCTTGGCCTTGCCGAGCCGTTTCATCTCGTCGGCGTTGAAAAAGATGCCGTGCGCGAGCCAAGTCCGCCCGTTGAGCCAGCCGCATTGCTCGAGATAGTCGAGCGGACGGCAGCCATACATCTGCTGGCAGAATTTGTTCTCGTCCTCGGTCTCGGCGAGATGGGTGTGCAGACGCACGTCGAGCTTGTCGGCGAGATCGGCGGTGGCGCGCATCAAGGACGTCGTCACCGAGAACGGCGAGCATGGCGCCAGCGCAATCTGCACCATCGCATCCGCACCGCGCTGGTGATGCTTGGCGACGACGCGCGCGCTATCGGCGAGGATGGTGTCCTCGTCCTGGACGACGCTGTCGGGCGGCAGGCCGCCATCGCGCTGCGACAGGTTCATCGAGCCGCGCGTCAGCAGCACGCGGACGCCGAGCCGCCTTGCGACGCCGACCTCGATATCGACGGATTCTTCGAGCCCCTTGGGGAAGACGTAGTGATGGTCGGTCGTCGTCGTGCAGCCCGAGAGTAGCAGTTCCGACATCGCCACGGTGACGCCGAGCTCGAGCGCCTCGGGCGTCAGCTTCGCCCACACCGGATAGAGCGCCTGGAGCCAGGGAAACAGCTCGCGGTCCATCGCCGCCGGCAGCGCCCGCGTCAACGTCTGATAAAAATGATGATGGGTGTTGATGAGGCCAGGCAGCACGACATGCCCACTCGCATCGAACACGGCGACGTCTGCGGTCACGGGCGTCCCGCCGGCCGGAACGAGCTCGACGATGCGGCCATCCTTCACGACGATCCCGCGCCCGGCGCCGTCAGCGAGAATGGCGAGGGGATCCCTGATCCAGACCGGCTTTGCGTCGCTCATGACTCTGTTTCTCCCGACCCTCGTTAACAAAGCGCCTGCAAGGCAGAGGCCATCCCGACAGCGTTATGGCTGCGACTTGTTGTTGCTACTTGGCGCTGGTCTTGCAAGACTTTCCCTCGACAAATCACTTCGGCGCAGGCGTTGTTGCGGCCATGGACTTGAATACCATCACAGCGGTGTCTCATCCGCAAACGCGCTCCGATCTGCCCGTTTGGACGCCAGGTGATGCTTGGCTCGCGGGCGGCACGTGGCTGTTCTCCGAACCGCAAGTTCACCTCACGCGGCTGATCGATCTCACCGATCTGAAATGGCCTGCGCTGACGATCACGCCCGGTCACCTCAGCATCGCCGCCACCTGCACCATCTCGCAACTCGATGCGTTCACCTCTCCGCCCGACTGGCTCGCTGCACCGCTGATCGGCCAATGCTGCCGCGCCTTCCTCGCCTCCTTCAAGATCTGGAAGACGGCGACGGTGGGCGGCAATCTCTGCATGTCGCTGCCGGCGGGACCGATGATCTCGCTGACCGCCGCACTCGACGGGGTCTGCACCATCTGGAAGGCCGGCGGCGGCGAGCAAAGGATTCCCGTCACCGACTTCGTCACCGGCAACCAGCGCAACCGCCTGTCGCCGGGCGACCTGCTGCGGCAGATCGATATCCCGATTGCGGCGCTGAAGCGTCGCTCCGCGTTTCGCCAGATTTCGCTCGCACCGGTCGGCCGCTCCGCGGCGCTTCTGATCGGAAGCTTCGATGCAACTGGCGCGCTGAAGCTGACCGTGACCGCATCGACCGTACGCCCGATCCAGATGTCGTTTCCCGGACCGATCGATGCGGGCACGCTTCGCACCGCGATCTCCGAGGAGATCCCCGACGATCTCTATCACACCGACATTCATGGCAAGCCACTCTGGCGCAAGCACATGACGCTCCGGCTCGCCGAGGAGGTCCGCGCCGAACTGCTGGGTGCAATATCGCCATGAGTTTCGAAGTCAACGGCACGACATTTACGCAAACGCCGCGCACCGGCCAGTGCCTGCGCACATTCCTGCGGGAGCTTGGCCAATTCGGGGTGAAAAAGGGCTGCGACGCCGGCGATTGCGGCGCCTGCACCGTGCTGCTCGACGGCGAACCCGTGCACAGCTGCCTGATCCCCGCGTTTCGCGCGGAGGGGCGCGCCGTCACCACGATCGAAGGGCTCGGCGGCGAGGACGGCGCGCATCCGATGCAGCAGGCCTTCCTCGACGCGCAGGGATTCCAGTGCGGCTTCTGCACCGCCGGCATGATCCTGACCTGCGCTTCGCTGAACCAGGCGCAGCGCACCGATCTCGGCGCAGCGCTGAAGGGCAATATCTGCCGCTGCACCGGCTACCGCGCGATCGAGGATGCGATCCACGGCAGGAGCAATGTCGAGGAGGATATCAAGGCAGGCGGCGCATTCGGCCGCAGCCTGCCGGCGCCGGCAGGTCCGGACGTCGTGCGCGGCAAGGCGCGCTACACGTTCGACACGCACGTCGATGGCCTGCTGCACATCAAGCTGCTGCGCTCGCCGCATGCGCACGCGCGGATCGTTTCGATCGACAGATCGTCGGCGATGGCCGTTCCGGGCGTGCACGCAATCCTGACGCATGAGGATGCGCCGTCGGTGCTGACATCGACCGCGCGGCATGAGAAGGATTGGATGGATCCCGAGGATACCCGCATCCTCGACGACGTCGTCCGCTTCATCGGCCAGAGGGTCGCGGCGGTGGTGGCCGAGAGTGAAGGCGCGGCCGAGGAAGCCTGCCGCCGGTTGACGGTCACATACGAGATTCTGCCCGCGCTGATCGATCCGGAGCAGGCGATGATGCCGGGCGCGCCGCTCGTTCATCCCGACAGGACCAGCGCCAACCGCGTTGCCGACGCGCAGCGCAATCTGGTCGCGGAGATTCATGGCGAATTCGGCGATGTCGCCGCCGCGCTCGCCACATCCGCCGTCACTTATGAAGCCACCTTCCACAGCCATCGTGTGCAGCATGCGGCGCTGGAGACCCATGGCGGCCTCGCCTGGCTCGACGCGACAGGCGTGCTCAACGTCCGCACCTCGACGCAGGTCCCGTTCCTGACGCGGCGCGCGCTCTCGGACATCTTCCAGCTTCCCATGGACAAGGTCCGCGTGTTCTGCGAGCGGGTCGGCGGCGGCTTCGGCGGCAAGCAGGAGATGTTCGTCGAGGATATTCTGGCGCTGGCCGCACTGAAGACCGGACGCCCCGTCAAGCTCGAGCTGACCCGCGAGGAGCAGTTCATCGCGACCTCGACGCGGCATCCGATGCGCGTCCACGTCAAGGCCGGCGCCGATGCCCAGGGCAAGCTCACCGCGCTGCAGCTCGACGTGCTCTCCAACACCGGCGCCTATGGCAATCACGGCCCCTCCGTGATGTTCCACGCGGTGAACGAGTCGATCGCCGTCTATAACTGCCCGAACAAGCGCGTCGACGGCTTCGTCGTTTACACCAATACGGTGCCAGCAGGCGCGTTTCGCGGCTATGGCTTGCCGCAGTCCGTGATCGCGGTGGAAGCCGCAATCGACGAACTGGCGAAGCAGCTCGACATCAGCCCCTACGAGATCCGTCGCCGCAATGTCGTCAGGCCCGGCGATCCCATGCTGTCGCCGCCTGAATCCGAATATCACGACGTGCTCTACGGCTCCTACGGGCTCGACCAGTGCATCGATCTCGTCGAGCGCGCGATGCGGGTGGATCAGTCGCAAGGCGAGCTGTCGCCGGACTGGCTGACCGGCGACGGCATCGCGCTGACCATGATCGACACCGCGCCGCCCGCCGGCCACATCGCCGACGCCATGATCGCGCTCAACGACGATGGCGGCTTCGATCTCACCGTCGGTACCGCCGAGTTCGGCAATGGCACCAGCACCGTGCACCGGCAGATCGCCGCCACTGTGCTCGCGACCACCGTCGATAGAATCCGCCTGCGCCAGTCCGACACCGCCCATGGCGGCCACGACACCGGCGCCTATGGCAGCACCGGCACCTTCGTGGCCGGCAAGGCAACGCAGGCCGCCGCGATGCAGCTTGCAGCCGAGCTGAAGGCAGCCGCAGCCGGCGCGTGGCTTTGCGATGTCGCGACGTGCACGCTCGAGGGCGAGTTCGTCGTCAGCGGCGTGCGACGCATGTCCTTTACCGAGCTTGCCAGGCTGGCGCGCGAGGCGGGTCGTCCGCTCGTCGCTCACGGCAATTCCGAGGGAACGCCGCGTTCGGTCGGCTTCAACGTGCAGGGCTTTCGCGTCGCCGTGAACAAGGGCACCGGCGAGGTCAGGATTCTCAGGAGCGTGCAGGCGGCCGATGCCGGCGTCGTCGCCAATCCCATGCAATGCCGGGGGCAGGTCGAAGGCGGTGTCGCCCAGGCGCTCGGTGCTGCGCTCTACGAGGAGATGGTGATCGACGCCGAGGGCCGCGTCACCAATCCCAAATTCCGCGATTACCATCTGCCGTCCTTCGCGGACGTGCCGCGCACGGAAGTGTTGTTCGCCGAGACCTCCGACACGATCGGACCGCTGGGCGCGAAGTCGATGAGCGAGAGCCCCTACAATCCGGTCGCCGCGGCCCTCGGCAACGCCATCGCTGATGCCACCGGCATCCGCTTCACCGCACCGCCGTTCAAGCCGGACCGGCTGTTTCCGGCGCTACACGACAAGTTCGGCGACTAGCTCCCGCGATAGGTCGAGTAGCTCCACGGCGTGACCAGCAGTGGCACGTGGTAGTGGCCTTCCGGCTCGCTGATCGCGAAGCGCAGCGGGATCTCGTCGAGGAACGGCGGATCGGGAAGCTGCACATTGCGTTCGGCGTAATACCTTCCGACGTTGAAGCGGAGCTCGTAGCGGCCGATCGGCAGCGGGCGGCCGCCGATCAGCGGCTGGTCGGTGCGGCCGTCAGCGTTGGTGACGCCGCGCGCGATGACGCGATTCTCGCCGAGCGCGGCTAGCTCGACGAGCTCCACCGCGATTCCGGGGGCCGGCTTGCCTATGTGATTATCCAGCACATGGGTCGAGAGCCGGCCGTGCACTTTCAGTCTGTCATCGGCGACGACGAGCTGATCGAGCCGCAGGGCCGCGATACGGCCGATCTCCTCGATCGCGCGGCGCGTCTCAGTCTTGGCAATGTTGCGCAGACGCGTCTCGAAGTCGTGCAGCACCGAATCCTTGGTGTGGCGCCGCACGCAGACGATATAGGGGAAGCCGAATTTTTCGCGGTAGGCGTTGTTGACGCGCTCGAACGCGGAATATTCGGCCTCCGACAGCCGGTCGAGGCCGGCGCTGTTCTGCTCGCTGGTCGATTCCGCCGTCAGGCCCGCGGCGCGCTGGGTCTTGTCGGCGAGATCGGGATGCGCGCGGATCAGCGCCAGCTGTACGTCGGGTTCGGCAGCCTGGATCGCCGCCATTAGCGCGGCGTGCAGCTGGTTGATACCGGCGAACGGCCGCTGTGCCGCGAGCTGCTCGGCGATCCACGGCGAATATTCGACAACGTTGGCGAGCACGGCGACGAAGTCGGCCCTGCTTGCGGTGTTGAGATCGGCGAGCGAGATTTGCGCCATCAGATCTTTACCGGATCTCGAAAGCGTTGTCGGCAAGACCCGCATGCTTGTCGTGCCAATGCTGCGCGATCTGAAGTCGCGTCGGCACCCAGACGCGATCGTGCTTGCCGATGTAATCGAGGAAGCGGATCAGGCCCGCGGCGCGGCCGGGCCGGCCGGCGAGGCGGCAGTGCAGCCCCACCGACATCATCTTCGGCGCGGTCTCACCTTCGGCATAGAGCACGTCGAAGGCGTCCTTCAGATAGGTGTAGAACTGCTCGCCTTCGGCAAACCCTTGCGGGTTGATGAAGCGCATGTCGTTGGCATCTAACGTATAGGGAATGACGAGCTGCTTGCCGTTCGCGCCCTTGACCCAATAGGGCAGATCGTCGGCGTAGGAATCGCAGAGATAAAGGAAGCCGCCCTCCTCCATCAGCAGACGGTTGGTGTTGATCGAGGAGCGCCCGGTGTACCAGCCGAGCGGACGCGCGCCGGTGGCCTCGGTGTGGACGCGAATGGACTCGGCGATCTCGGCGCGCTCCTGCGCTTCCGTCATGTCCTTGTGCTCGATCCATTTCAGGCTGTGGCTCGCAATGTCCCAACCGGACTCCTTCATCGCCGCGACGATTTCCGGATTGCGCTTCAGCGCGGTGGCAACACCGAACACGGTGGTCGGCCAGTTGCGCTCATTGAACATGCGCCACAAGCGCCAGAAGCCGGCGCGCGAGCCATATTCGAACATGGATTCGATATTGGCGTGACGCTGGCCGGGCCAGGGCTGCGCGCCCAGCACGTCGGACAGGAACGCTTCCGACGCACGGTCGCCGTGCAGAATGTTGTTCTCGCCGCCCTCCTCGAAATTGACGACGAACTGCACCGCGACCCGCGCATGGCCGGGCCACTCCGGATGCGGCGGGTTGCGACCGTAACCGCGGAGATCGCGCGGGTAGCTGATATCAGTCACTTAGACTTCCTCGAAGCGGATCGGCAGTGCGCCCTTCCACAGCACGCTCTTGCCCAGCGTCGCCAGGTTCTCCAGGCCCGAAGTCACGGTGATGAAGTGATTGCCGGCGAGCTGGCCCATCTTGCTGGCGAAGTGCACGCCGCCATAGGCAAGCAGGATCTCGGTCTCGCTGATGCCGCCAGGATAGAGGATGATCTGGCCCGGCGCGGGATAGCTGGTGTGGTTCTCATAGCCGACGCCAAAGTCGAGATCGCCGAGCGGCATCCAGACGCCTTCGCCGCTCCAGCGTACATGGATGATGTGGCTCTCGAACGGCAGCGCCTTGCGGAACGCCGCGACAGTCTTGGGTGCGGCCTCCTCTTCGAAGCGGGCATCGAAGGTGAAATCGCCGGCGCGGATAACGAGTTTGCTCATCTCATCTCTCTGGATCGGGGGGTGAGGCCCCACGGGGAACTTGCACGCAAAGAGCATTCCAGCGGGCTTCGCGCAAGGGCGCTAGGACCCATTACCTGCGGTCGTAGGACCAGCCAAATATGCCGCTCCGCCGCACCTCCGGCTCGGGCTCCGCAGCGGCGGCTGCCGCCGGCGCCTCCTTCAGTTCCGCCTGGGGCGGTGGCGGAGGCGGTGCCGGCAGGTTCTCGCATTTCATGGAATAGACCAGCTTGCCGTCCGCGGTGCGTCCGATCGGAGCGCAGGGGTCAGGATGTGCCGCCGAGATTTTGGGAGCGGTTTTGACCTGCGCCACAGCCGGCGAGGCGATCAAAAGCAGGACCAGCAGATATTTCGACATCATTGTCGCGCCTGAAACCTTTGTTGCCCCCATTCAACCTGATGGCGCTGGTCAAGTCCATCCGGCCCCCGCCAGGAGGCTGCCGAATATTTAGCCGGGACCAAAAAATTTGCTCGCCCCATCGTGAACCCGGCGACAGTGATATCAGGCTGGCGGCATCGCCATGTCAGCCGCGACGACGACGACATTTCTCACGACCGGGACGTCGTCACGGGAGATACAACCATGCAGAAGACTCTTGCCATTCTCGGCGCGACGCTGATCGCTGCCATCACCATCCAGACCGCGGCCGCGAACGACCATCACCACCTTCGCAAGGCACGACCTGCTCCCATCACCCAGTCGGCGCGCGACTCCAACGCGGCCATGTGGCCATCGCAGCCGACGGAACCTGACTGGTCGCGCTACGCCAATGGCGCAATGTCGGCGCCGGCGGGACGGTGATACGGAAGGCGTAGGGCGCGGCTCTCGTGTCCCGGACGCGCTGCAGCGTGCAACGCTGCTGCGCAGAGCGCAGCGTAATCCGGGACGCTTGCGACATGCTCCAGTGATCCCGGATTTCGCTGCGCTCCATCCGGGCTACGGCATCCGTCAATACGGATCGTAGTAGCGCGGTCCACCGTAATAGCCGTAGCCGGGACCATAATAGCGCGGGCCGCCATAGTAATAGTTGTCGTAATATTCCTGGCGCCGGCTCTCGGCGATCGCGCCTCCGATCATACCAACCGCGGCGCCCATGAAGGCAAGGCCCGCAGCGCTCGGCCCACGCCGGTAATAGCGATGACGGCGCGCGGCGCTGAAATCGGTCGCGTTGGACGAGCCCTGCCCGGCCACAGCGGCAGTCGCGGCCTTGGCCGCTGCCGGCGACGCGGCAGCTGACGGCGAGACGGAAGCAACGACCAAAGCGAGACTGGCGAATGCGGCGAGTGCGGTGCTGCGGCCAACTCTCGATTTCACGGACCTGTCACTCATCCTCACGTCCTCCGCTCTCGCCAAAGAAAAGATATGGAAACACCACATAATGCGCAAAGCACCGAAATGGTTTCGTGATCGCGGCAATCTGCCACGTTTTGACTGGTCGCGCTACCTCTAGGCCCTGTAACTCCAATACTTCCGCAACGCATCGCCCGCGACCTGGAGATCAAAACGCTGGTCGGGCGCGAGTTGCTGCACGATCAGATTGAACATGTCGTTCAGGATCGAGCGCTTCTCGCCGAAATAAGAATGGCGCAGGCCGACCAGGCTGGTGTCGACCAGCGAGGCATCGATCGTATCGACGCCGTCGACAACGGTCAGCGCGTCACCGGCCTCGCCCGCCCGGGGATAGCCGTGCACGAATTTGGAGGCCAGCAGCGCCACGTCGCGCGACGACGCATAGAGCGTGACGCGCGCAGCGCAGCCTTTGAACCTGGCCGCGAGCTGGACGAAACGGTCGCGGTCGATGTCGGGCGCGGCAAAGATGATCTGACCGAGCTTTGCGGCGCCGGCCGGCAGCTGCCACGACGTCACGCGCTCGAGCGTGTTGATCACCGCGCGGTTGCCCATGCTGTGAGCGATGACGTGGACCTTGCCGGCACCGATCTCGCCGAGCGCAAGCTGGAGAAATGTCTCGAAATGATCGCGCGACCAGTCGATCGTGCTCTCGTCCACCGTGTACTTCTTGGTGTCCGCCGCCGACGCCCAGCTATACAGCAGCGTCCTGCCGGCGAATTTCAGATCCACCGCAAGCTGCCCGGCGCGCCGCGCCGCGTCCTCGAAAGTGACGTTGTAGCCGTGCACGAAGATCAGGACGTCGTGCAAATCCGCGGCCGCAAGCGAGTCCTTCAGACTCGTAACGAACGTGTCCCTGCCAAGCGCTCCCACTGACTTGAGGATGACATGCTTTTCCGGATTGGCCGAGAATTCGAGGTGCCACCAGCTCGGGCTGGTGAGTTCGCCGAGGTCGCGGCCACGCGTGGGCACGCTGACCTCCGCGATTCCGAATGACGGCGTCCCGCGCGCACCGCCAAAATAGTGCGCCGGCGTGTCGTCGCCGCGGGCGCGGTCGGTGCCGTAGAACACGGGGATGGTGACGACGCCGGTCGCCTCATCCGTGCTCGGCCCGACAATGTCCGGGACGACCAGCGGCGTTACCCGGCCGCGGCGGGTCACAGTCTCCGTGGCAGCCATGGGCGCCGTCATGTCTTCCATCAAATGCTCGACGAGTTCCGTGGCCGGCGCCTCGGCGAGCAGCCGCACGAGCAGCAGGTCAAGCGACTGACGAAGCCTGGCCGGATCCTCGCCCTTGCCGGCGCGGCCGGCCAATTCCTGCAATTCGTCGGCGTAAGGGGGCCATTTGTCGCCCAGCAGATCCTTCAGCCGGGGCCCGAGTTCGAGCAAGGCAAGCAACAGGCGAAGCGTGTCCGACATCGCACGTCCCTCGTCGCTGGATGCGGCCAGGCGCCAGCCCCGCCGTCGATCCCTAGCCTAGAGGTTGTGAACGATCTGGCAAGTCCGCCCAGCGTGCCAGCGTCAACTTGCCCGGGGTGAAGACCTCAGGACAGCGCCCCCAGCACGCCGCGCGTGGCCTTGTCGATCTCCTCGACATAGCGGCGACGGGCGGTGGTCTCGGTCAGGAAGCCGACCACCTTGCGGCTGTCGGTGGAATCGACCACCGCCAGCATTTCGGCCTCGGCCTCGTCGAACACAGCCATGGCAGACTTCACGTTCATTTCCGGGATCAGCACGATTTCGGTCAGCCGCGCGAGCTCGATGATCTGGATATCATCGGCGATGGTGTCGAGGTCGCTGGAGAACAAGTCGGGCAGCAGGACCAGGCCGACATATTCGTCGGAATTGTTGACGATGACGACGCCCGGGCGCGACCCCAGCGGAAATTCGCTGCGGGTCGCGGCGATCGTCGTGCTCGACGGCACCTTGCCGACGTCGGAGCGCATCAGCCGCTCGACGGTGAGGTTGCGCAGCCAACCGACGTCATTGGCGCTACGGATGGTCTCGCCGCGCAGATGCAGGCGCCAGGTCGAGAAGGAATGGCCGAACATGAAGCGGACGCAGATCGAGGTGACGATGCAGCCGGCCAGCACCACGGCGGTGACGTCGACATTGCGGGTCATCTCGAGCACGAGGAACGACATGGTCAGCGGGCCGCCGACGATGGCCACGCCCAGCGTCGCCATGCCGGTCAGCATCGCCACCAGCGGATCGATCGCGAAGTTCGGGCTGATCAAGAGCAGCACCGCGGCGAAGAACTTACCGATCAGGCTGCCGACGAACAGGGAGGCGAAGAAAAGACCGCCGCGGAAGCCCGAGGCCAGCGAGATCAGGCAGGCCGTCACCTTCAGCGCGATGATGATCGCGACCAGTCCGATCGTCATGTCGTGGAAGAGGTCGAGCACCATGGCGCCGTGGCCGGCCGCCAGCACCTGCGGCGTGACGAGGGCGAAGCTTCCGACGACGAGACCGCCGATCACGGGGCGCAGCCAGACCGGCAGCCATTTGAACAGCCGCTCGAACATCGAGGACGAGCGCATCACGGCAATGCCGACGCCGCTGGTGACAAGCGCGAGCCCGATCAGCGCCAGATATTGCTCGACGCCGACGGCGCTGACCTTCGGTATTTCGATGGAGTAAGGCGCGCCGCCGAGCCATTGCGCGGTGAGCGCGCCGGCGAGCGAGGCCGCCAAAATCGGCGCCGCGCTGCCGACGGAATAGACACCGACAATCAGCTCGCAGGCGTAGAACGCGCCGGTGATCGGCGCGCCGAAAGCGGCCGCGATCGCCGCCGCGGCGCCGCAGCCGACCATCAGGCGGAGATCGTTACGGCGGAGGTTGAAGAACTTGCCGAACAGCGAGGCGATGCCCGAGCCGATCTGGGTGTAGCCGGCCTCGAGGCCGACGGAGGCGCCGCAACCGTTCGAGATCAGCGTCTGGCTCGACACCACCACGCTGTCGCGCATCGACAGAATGCCGCCGCGCAGCGCATTGGCCTCGATCGGGTCGACTGCGCTCGAGATCTTCAGCCGTCGCCGCCACCATTCCATGATGCCGAGCACGAGGCCGCCGAGCGCCGGCGCGATCATTGCCGCCCAGGGGCTGATATAGGCGTTGGCAGAGAGGCGCACGTCGATCGGAATGCCAAAGATCACGACGTGGGCGATCTGCGCGATCACGGCCATCAGCGTCACGATCGCACCGGCCAGCGTGCCGATCACGAGCGCGAGCGGGATCAGGTAGAACTCGTTGCTGCGCAACAGTGCGCGCAGCCGAACCATCGTGCGGTTGGTGCCCTTGCCGTCGACGAAATATCTGATCCGCGCGAACACCGCTTGCGAGCCCTACCCTTCCGATAGGCCGTAGCCGGCCATGCGCTGACGGACCCGCTCGATCTCGGCGCTCGAGAGCAGCGGCGGTTTGCCGATCTGGAGACAGCCGTGATACTGCCGCGCCAGCGTCTCGACCTCGACGGCGAGCCACATCGCCTTGTCGAGCGTCTGGCCGAGCGCGATCATGCCGTGATGGTCCAGCAGACAGGCGAGCCGGCCCTCCAGCGCGCGCACCGCATGCGCGGATAGCTCCACGGTCCCGAAGGTGGCATAGGGCGCGCAGCGGATGCTGTCGCCGCCGGCCGCCGCGATCATGTAGTGCACCGGCGGGATCTCCATGCCCATGATCGCCAGGATGGTGCAATAGGTTGGATGGGCGTGCACGACGGCGTTGACGTCGGCGCGCGCCTTCAGGATGTCCAGATGGAAGCGCCACTCGCTGGACGGCTTCTGGCCTGGGGCATGCGAGCCGTCCATCGCCATGAAGACGATCTGGTCCGGCGTCATGGTGTCATAGGGCAGGCTGGTGGGCGTGATCAGGAGCCCGTCCCCATGCCGCACGCTGATATTGCCTGATGTGCCCTGGTTGATGCCGAGCGCATTCATGCGGCGGCAGGCGTCGATGATGGCCTGTCTCTTTGCGAGTTCGTCCGCTGTCATCGACTTCGATTTCATCTCGACCTTCTTGTCGATTTCTTCGATGGGCTCTTGTTAGACCCGAAGTACGTCAAAGCAATATGGCAGTGCAAGCGAAAGCGGACCTGTTCAGGCACTGGATTTCTGGCGCGCCCGCCCGGGACATGAATTTATCGTAAAATCAACAGATTAACAGTTTGTCGCAGGCCCGCAGACCTCAAGACAGGCTCGCCCGGACAGCCGCAATGCCGTTGATCACGAATTGCACCGAATAGGCCGCCAGCAGCATGCCGAGCACCCGCGAGAGCACGGCATTTCCGGTGCGCCCGAGCGTGCGCGCAATCAGGTGCGCCGAGACGAAGCAGAGCATGCAGAGCAGGCAGACCGCCAGCACGATCGCGATGATGATGGCGAGCCTTGCCCCATAGCCGGCATCGCCCGCCAGCAACAGCGTGGTTGCGATCGCTCCGGGACCGGCCATCATGGGGATTGCGAGCGGAAACACCGCGACATCGGAGGCGTGCTCGGCCGTCGCCTTGTCCGCCTCCCGCGCCTCGCGATGCGGCCGGTCGCCGAAGATCATCTGGTAGGACACGCCGAACAGCAGCAGCCCGCCCGCGATCTGGAAGGCGGGGATGCCGATCCCGAGCTGGCGCAGCAGCCAGTTTCCGACCAGCGCGATCACGACCAGGATCGAGGCCGCGATGAACGGCGCCCGCACCGCCACCGTCCGCTTGCTCGCGTCGGGCATGCCGCCGGTCGCGGCCAGAAACGCCGGTGCGAGGCCGACGGGATCGACCACCAGCAGCAGCGTGACGAAGGCGGACAGGGCGAAGTCGAGCATGTGTCAGGCGCCTCGGGCGAGGATGGAAGGCCAGCCATAGCGGCTCGCGCAGACCTTCGCGAGGAACATTTGCCCGTCCCGGCTCTTGATCGCGTGAGGATTGAGGAAGGACGGGCCTTCCCGTGTCGCCTCATGAGGAGGACCAATGGCGAAGAAAGCAAAGAAACGTGCACCCGCGAAAAAGACCGCGTCGCGCCGCCCGCGTCGGGCGCCTAAGATGCTGAGCGACCTTTTCCTGGAAACGCTGAAGGACATTTATTACGCGGAGAACAAGATCATCAAGACGCTGCCGAAGATGGCCAAGGCCGCGCATTCGAAGGACCTTGCCGCCGCCTTCAACAAACACCTGCGGGAGACGCAGGGCCAGGTCAGACGGCTCGAGCAGATCTTCGGGATGCTGAACAAGCCCGCGCGCGGCAAACCGTGCGAAGCGATCAACGGCATCACCGACGAGGGCGCCGAGATCATGAAGGACTTCAAGAACGCCCCTGCCCTCGATGCCGGGCTGCTCGCGGCGGCGCAGGCCGTCGAGCACTACGAAATCTCCCGTTACGGCACACTTCGCACCTGGGCCGAAGAGCTCGGCATGCCCGAGGCGGCAAGGCTGCTCCAGGATACGCTGGACGAGGAAGAGGCGACCGACCACACCCTGACCGAGCTCGCCACGTCGGTCATCAACCTCGAAGCCGAGGCCGAATACCGCGAAGCCGCCTGATCCAGACCACCCAATTGTTACCTCCGGCGCCGCGGAACATCTTTCGCGGCGTCGATGCGTCTGAGCGCAAGGGCCTGCTCCGCCAAGAGAGGCAGGCATGCCGCAAACGCGCGATGCTGGAATTTGCGGGAACCATCACCATATCCCGTTTTCCAACCGCAGCGCCTTCCCCGAGTTTTGCCATGCAACCCAAGAATCCCTTTGACTGGATGCTGTCCGAGGCCCTCGACCAGCTGACCCGCGCCGAACGGATGCGGCAGCAGTTCGGCCGTCAGGACACCTGCTGGGAGCCGCCGATCGACGTGCTCGAGACCGAGCATGAGCTTCTGATCCTGGTCGCGCTTCCCGGCGTCAATCCGGACAATGTCGAGACCGTCATCCATGACGGCGTGCTGGTCATATCCGGCCAGCGCACGCTGCCGCCGGAGCTTCGCAACGCCCGCATCCACCGGCTCGAGCTGCCGCAGGGGCGTTTTGAGCGCCGCATTGCATTGCCCCTTGGCCGCTACGCCATCAGCCGCTTCGTGATGGACGGCTGCGTCGCGCTGCGCCTCGCCAAATCCTGAGGTCGATCATGGCCACCGAACAGATGAATACCGCACAGACCAATCCTGACGTGAATATCCCCGACGACGCACTGATCATCATCCCGGTGCGCGAGATGGTGCTGTTCCCCGGCGCCATCGCGCCGATCGCGATCGCACGCCCGAAATCCGTCGCCGCCGCGCAGCAGGCGCTGCGCGAGCAGCGGCCGGTCGGCATCGTGCTGCAGCGCAGCCCCGAGACCGACGAGCCCGGCCCTGATGATCTCTACAAGGTCGCGACCATCGCCAACATCGTGCGCTACATCACCGCACCCGACGGCACGCATCACATCGTCTGCCAGGGCGTGCAGCGCGCGCGTATCCTCGACTTCCTGCCGGGGACGCCGTTCCTGGCTGCGCGCTTCCAGCAGATCCCCGAGCCGACCACGACCTCAGCCGAGATCGAGGCACGGGCGCTGAACCTGCAGCGCCAGGCCATCGAGGCGATCGAGCTGCTGCCGCAGGCCCCGCCCGAGCTGGTCGCGATGTTCCAGAGCACCAGTGCGCCCGGCGCGCTGGCGGACCTGGCGACGTCGTTCATGGACATCAAGCCGTCCGACAAGCAGGAGGTGCTGGAGACCATCGACCTCTCCTTGCGCGTCGAGAAGGTGTCGAAGCACCTGGCCGAGCGGCTGGAGGTGCTGCGCATCTCCAACGAGATCGGCCAGAAGACCCGCGCCTCGTTCGACGAGCGGCAGCGCGAGGCGATCCTGCGCGAGCAGATGGCGACCATCCAGCGGCAACTGGGCGAAGGCGACGGCAAGTCTGCCGAGGTCGCCGACCTGACGGCTGCGATCGCCAAGGCCAACATGCCGCCGGAGGCGGACGCGCACGCCAGGAAGGAACTGCGCCGCTACGAGCGCATGCCCGAGGCTGCCGGCGAAGCCGGCATGGTCCGCACGTACCTCGACTGGCTGATTGAGTTGCCCTGGGCGCTCCCCGCGGAGAAGCCGATCGACATCAAGGAGGCACGTCGCATCCTGGATGCGGATCACTTTGGCCTGGAGAAGATCAAGAGCCGGATCATCGAATATCTGGCGGTGCGCAAGCTGGCGCCGCAGGGCAAGGCCCCGATCCTGTGCTTCGTCGGCCCGCCCGGCGTCGGCAAGACCTCGCTCGGCCAGTCCATCGCGCGTGCGATGGATCGCCCCTTCGTGCGCGTCAGCCTGGGTGGCGTGCATGACGAGGCCGAGATCCGCGGTCACCGGCGCACCTATATCGGCGCGCTGCCCGGCAACATCATCCAGGGCATCAAGAAGGCGGGCGCCCGCAACTGCGTCATGATGCTGGACGAGATCGACAAGATGGGCCGTGGCGTCCAGGGCGATCCTTCCGCCGCGATGCTGGAGGTGCTCGACCCCGAGCAGAACGGGACGTTCCGGGACAATTACCTGGGCGTGCCCTTCGACCTGTCGCGCGTCGTCTTCATCGCGACCGCCAACATGCTGGACCAGATTCCGGGTCCGCTGCTGGACCGCATGGAGCTGATCAGCCTGGCCGGTTACACCGAGGATGAGAAGCTGGAGATCGCGCGGCGGTATCTGGTGCGGCGGCAGCTGGAGGCCAATGGCCTGACGGCCGAGCAGGCCGAGATCGAGCCGGATGCGCTGAGGCTAGTGGTCAAGGGTTACACCCGTGAGGCCGGCGTGCGTAACCTCGAGCGTGAGATCGGCAAGGTGTTCCGCCATGCCGCGGTGCAGGTCGCCGAAGGCACGACCACAAAGGTGGTGGTGACGGCGAAGGACATCGGCGACGTGCTGGGACAGCCGCGCTTCGAAGGCGAGATCGCGCAGCGCACCAGCATTCCGGGCGTGGCCACCGGCCTTGCCTGGACGCCTGTGGGCGGCGACATCCTGTTCATCGAGGCCTCGCGCGTGCCCGGCCGCGGCGGCATGATCCTGACCGGCCAGCTTGGCGAGGTCATGCGCGAGAGCGTGCAGGCCGCGCTGACGCTGGTGAAGAGCAAAGCGAACCAGCTCGGCATCGATCCCCAGGTGTTCGAGAAGAGCGACATCCACGTTCACGTTCCTGCGGGCGCAACCCCGAAAGACGGACCGAGCGCGGGCGTGGCGATGTTCACGGCGCTGACATCACTGCTCACCAATCGCACCGTGCGGAGCGACACCGCGATGACCGGCGAGATCTCGCTGCGCGGCCTGGTGCTGCCGGTCGGCGGCATCAAGGAGAAGGTGGTGGCTGCGGCCGCCGCCGGATTGAAGCGGGTGATGCTGCCGGCGCGCAACAAGCGGGACTATGACGACATCCCGAAGAGCGCGCGGGACAACCTCGAATTCATCTGGCTGGAGCGCGTCGACGAGGCCATCGCCGCGGCGCTCGAGCCGGTGGGAGTCGATGCGAAGGTCGAAGCGGCGGAGTGATGCGATGAAGAAACTGCTGGAAGACGCAAAGCGATCGCGAAAAACGCAAAAGCTGCGCCAGCTGCTCGGCCGTGCCATCGACCGGGTGCGCGATGCACTTGCAGGACCTGAGCCGCGGCTTCAGCCGATCCCGGTCCGGGTGAGGCGCCGCAAGGGCTGATCCCCTCCGATCGGCCCCTGCGGTCCATTCAAACCAAAAGGCCCCCTCTCATCGAGGGGGCCTTTGCGTTATCAGGCCACGGCGTCCTTGGCGGCCTTGACGGGGCGGGCGCGGACGATCTTCCGGGCCGGCTTGGCCTTGAACATCATCTCTTCGCCCGTGAACGGGTTGGTGCCCTTGCGCGCCTTGGTCGCGGGCTTCTTGATGACCACGAACTTGGCGAAGCCCGGCACCAGGAACAGGCCGTTCTTCTTGAGCTCCTTGTGGCCGACGTCGGTCAGCGTCTCCATGACGCTCTTGACGTCGCGCTTGGAAAGCTCGGTGGCGGTCGCAATCTTTTCGATCAACTGCGATTTGGACATTTGGGCTGGCATCGTGTCTCCTCTGATTCGTTGCCGGTTGCATATTAGACCAACCGGCGAAGGCCTATAGCCTTCTGCACAGTTTTGTCGCGGTTTTACGGGCTTTTTTGGCCCCCTGAGACAAAAAACCCTGCATTTTAGCGGCTTCCAGAACGGATGGCGCCTCGCGCAGCGGTTTTTGCCTTGTTTCAAAGGCCCGCAAGCAGCCTTGCTAAAGCTGATTCGATGCTTTCGACAAGCGACGACCGGCCTCTTTGTGCGAGGAGAAGCGCGATTCACCCTGAAAAATAAGGCTTGATCGTCGCCCTGCGACGTTTTTCCCTGCTTTTTACGGGCCGCGGCGCACTAGATGCGCTCGATGATGATGGCCGGAGCCATGCCACCGGCCGCGCACATCGTGACGAGACCGCGCTTGAGGTCGCGCCGTTCGAGTTCGTCGAGCACAGTGCCGATCAGGATCGAGCCCGTCGCCCCGATGGGATGACCGAGCGCGATCGAGCCGCCATTGACGTTGACCTTGGCGCGATCGAGCTTGAGATCCCTGATATATTTTTCGGCCACCACCGCAAAGGCCTCGTTGATCTCGAACAGGTCGATGTCGTCGATGGTGAGCCCCGCCTTCGCCAGCACCTTGCGCGTCGCCGGCACCGGCGCGTTCAGCATCAGGGTCGGCGAGTCCCCCATATTGGCCATGGCGACCACGCGGGCGCGGGCTTTGAGGCCATGCGCCTTGGCGTAAGAAGGTGACGCGAGCAGGATCGCTGCGGCGCCGTCGACGACGCCCGACGAATTGCCGGCGTGGTGCATGAAGTCGATGTCGAGGTCAGGGAATTTTTGCAGGATCAGGCCGCGATAGGTCGTACCCTTGTCGTCCAGCGCATAGTCGGCGATCGCCGGGAATGCCGGCTTCAGCGCCGCCAGCCCTTCCATCGTGGTCTGCGGCCGCGGATATTCTTCATGGTCGAGCGCGAGGCTGCCGTCCTCGCGATAAACCGGCACGAGGCTCTTCTTGAAATACCCGCCGGCAATCGCATGGGCGGCGCGCTTCTGGCTTTCAAGGCCAAGCGCGTCGACGTCCCGACGCGTGATGCCTTCCAGCGTCGCGATCGCATCCGCGCAGACGCCCTGATGCGACTGCGGATGTTTTGCACGAAGCCGCAGATTGCCGGAGTCCATCATCATCGGGCCGCCGCCGCGACGTCCCTCCATCGACATCATCTCGCAGCCGCCGGCGATGACGAGTTCTTCCGCGCCCGCCATGATCGAGGAGGCCGCCATGTTGACGCTGGTGATGCCGGAACCGCAGAAGCGATCCAGCGTCACGGCGCTGGCGCGCACGTCATAGCCGGCATCGAGCGCCGACATACGGCCGAGATCGCCGCTCTGCGTCGCCACCTGCGCGCTGCAGCCCCAGACGATATCGTCGACATCGGCGGTGTTGATCCCGGTGCGATCGGCCAGCGCGCGCAGCACGGTGGCGCCGAGCTGCTGCGGATGAATGCCTGAGAGAGCCCCCTTGCCGGCCTTGCCGACGCCGCGCGGGGTGCGGCAGGCATCGATGATCAGCGCGTCGGTCATGGGCGTTGTCCTCTTGTTATGCGTGTTGAGGACGGTTTTGAATCAGGGGGAGAGGGGAGTCAATGAGCGGCTGTCTCAGCAAAAATGGGATCAGACGGACTCGCGGAGACTCCCCCTCACCCGGATTTTCCGCTGCGCGTAAAATCCGGCCTCTCCCCGCATGCGGGGAGAGGCAAAGAGTTCACGCCACCGCCGCGTTATTCGCGATCACGTTGCGGTAACAGCTTGCGCAGAGCTTCGCCGTACGCACCTGGGTGTCGAAATTGACGTGGTAGAGCCCGAAGCGCCTGTTGAGCCCGAAGACCCATTCGCAGTCGGGGCATCGACCACCCGTGAAATGCAAGGCATGGACCCAGTGTCCGAACAATCCGGCGGCCGCCCTGCCAAGACCGGACTCCTCAACTATGCGAATTCCAGCACATCGGCCACCGGACGGCGCGGCTTCTGTGGCCAGTTTCCGGGACGCTCCCCCCCTACGGACAACAGCATGACCGGCACTTCGTCCTCGTCCAGCGCGAACTCTCGGGCCACTGCTTCGGCATCGAAACCGATCATCGGCGTCGAACCGAGGCCCAGCGAGCGGGCCGCATAGATTATCGCCGCCGCCCCGAAGGTGGCGGTACGTACTGCCTCGTCGCGTTGGCGCTGCGGGTACTCCATGTACAGATCGCGTGCGGGGATTTCCCAATCCGGCACCATCTTTGCCGGCATGATGCCCGCCTGCACCAGTGGCGCGAGGCGCTTTGGTATTACGCTGGAATCGGCCAACTGGCCGCAGACGATGAAGGTGACGGCTGCTTCGGTGATCGCGGGCTGATGCCAGGCAATCGGATGCAACCGAGCCTTTGCTTCAGGCGTACGTACGGCGATGAAGCGCCAATTCTGCAAGTGGAGGGATGTCGGCGCGGTGGTGCCGATTCGCACCAGTTCGCGGATTTGGTCGTCGCTTAAGATGGCAGCAGGGTCGTAGTACTTGGCGGCGCTACGGCTCAGAATGCATTCGATGACGGTGTTGGTCATCGTGATTCCGTCGCTCATGGAGATTCCTATAAGTGAGAGCTAGGTTGAAGTGTAGAAGTGTTTCCGCTGGTGGCACTCGTGCCTTGCTCGCATCGGCGCTCACCTGCCGTCCAGCTACGGTGCCGGCCGGCTGCGTGCATCAATGGGCATGCGTCGCTCAGGGACGAACGCGGATGATCGTCTTCCCCGTGCGTCGCTTGGTCGGGTTCAAGGCGGCGACGGCAGTGTCAAGGGTCGAGACGCTGCCGATGTTCGTCCGCAGTCGTCCGTCCCGCACCCGCTGAACGATCTCACTCAGTTGGGCCTGATCGGACTCGACGACGAAGTCGACCACGCGGCCGTCGACGGGCCGCGCCTCGGCCGGCCCGACGATGGACACCAGCGTTCCTCCGGTTCGAATAAGGTCAGCGGAGCGCTTCCCGATGTTGCCGCCGATGCCATCGAGCACCAGATCGACCTCGCCGACGTCCTCCAGCGCGTCGCTATCGAGGTCGACGAACTCCTTCGCGCCGAACTCGAGCACCGTCTGACGGTCGGCAGCACGTCCGGTGCCGATGATGTAGGCGCCGAACTCTCGTGCGAGCTGCGTCACCATCGAACCGACTGCGCCCGCCGCGCCGTGCACGAGTACGCTCTGCCCCGCCTGAAGGCGGCCGTGCTGGAACAGTCCCTGCCACGCGGTGAGGCCCGAAATTGGCAGACTCGCGCCCACCGTGAAGTCGACGTCGCCCGGAAGCGGCGCGAGGTTGCGTGCCTCCATGGCTACATACTCCGCCAGGGTGCCGTCGCGATACCAGTCGGCGAGGCCGAACACTCGCTGTCCCACCGACAGTCCCGTCGTGCCGTAGCCGAGAGCGGTGACCACTCCGGCCAGCTCGTGCCCAGGGATCGACGGCGTTCGATCACGGTCGAGGCGATCGGTCCAGGTCGAGGGCCACTCCAGCTCAGTCGGGACGAATCCCGACGCATGAACCTGAACGATGACGTCGTTTATCGCCGCCTGCGGCTCGGGTCGCTTCACCAGCTTCATTCCGGCGGTTCCCGCCGCCTGGTCCGTTACGACGATTGCCTTCATGATCAATTTCTCTTGGGTCGTTTGTCTCTCTGGGCTCGGGCGCGTGGACGCTGCGGCTATCGACAAAATGTCATCCATTGTGGAACTCCTATCGGTGTCTACAATCTGCGCTGTCTGCTTGACCGCGGTTCCCACCAAGCCTGATGGATCGGGATCGCTCCGGTCGCGAGCGATGGCGGATAGATGCATTGCGCCTGATCAGAGAAACAGTCCCAAGATTGCCGATTTTGGCTGTACCATCGCGCGATGGCTGTCCTCCCGATCCAACTCGATCGTGCCAGAAGGACTCCGCTGGCTACCCAGATTTATTCGGCGATCCGAGACGGCATTGAAAACGGACGGCTCGCCCCGGGGGCGCGGTTGCCCTCTTGGCAGGATCTGGCCGCTCAACTCGGCGTCTCTCGCGGCACCGTGCGTGTGGCTTACGAGCGTCTCGTCGCGGAGCAATTCGTGATTGGTCTCGGGCCGGCAGGAACGCGTGTGGCCGAGCGGCAGTCCCGATCCTCAGCACCTGATTGGTCGCCGGAATCCCCGCTTCTGCCGGACCTCTTCTACGAATTCGGAAACGCGCCGCTGGCATTTCAAATGGGCGTGCCCGCTCAAGACGCTTTCCCGTTCAAGCTGTGGTCACGCATCCTGACTCGTGAGACCCGGCGGGTTGCAGCGGCGCCGGTGACGTATCCGGATCCGCGTGGCGATCCGGAGCTGCGAAAGGAGGTCGCGGCTTACTTGGGGCTGGCCCGCGGCCTTCAGTGCAATCCCTCTCAGGTGCTGATAACGGGTGGATTCTCCGGTGCACTCGGTCTGGCGATCCGAGGACTCCAGCTTGGAAGGATGGGAGCCTGGATCGAGGATCCAGGTTTTCCGCTCACTCGCACCGCACTCGGCCTAGCTGGCATGGCCGTGACAGCTATCCCGGTCGATGCGGAAGGACTGGACGTTGCAGCCGGTGTCCAGACCGCCGCTGGAGCGAAATTGGCAGTTGTGACGCCAGGCCAGCAGGCGCCGCTCGGCATGACGATGTCTCAGCCGCGGCGGTTTGCACTGATCGAGTGGGCTCGGCGCAACGACGCCTGGATCATCGAGGACGATTACCTGAGCGAACTACAGCTGAAGGGACGGGCGGCTCCGGCTCTTGCATCTCTCGATCATGGAGGTCGGGTGCTGCACATAGGCAGTTTCAGCAAAACGATCAGCCCGGCGCTGCGCCTGGGTTTCATGGTCGTGCCGCCGGAACTGAGTCGCCGGTTCGCTGAGCTTGCTGCTTCCCTGGCGCCGGCGCCGGCCGCAGGCATGCAGCGTGCCGTGGCGGAATTCCTGCGGGACGGTCATTATCTTCGCCATCTGCGCCGCATGAAGCGGCTTTACGCCGCTCGAAGAGAGGCTCTGCTTCGTTGCCTGGGAGAAATGGCGCCAGACTCGATAAAGGTGCAGGCGACCGCCGGTCTTGCAGTCGTGATCTTGCTTCCCAAGTCCGCGTCAGACGTGGACATCGCTTCACGTGCGCTGGAGTGCGGGCTCGCGCCGCGTCCGATATCGGCGTGGTACATGCAACCGCCCCGGCAGCAGGGACTATTGCTCTGTGTGACCAACCTCAACGAACGGCGGCTGCCGGCGGACTGTCGTCGGCTGTTGGAATTGGCGCGATAGCAGTCGGACGAGCTAAGCCCCCGCCGCGTTCTTCGCGATGACGTTGCGGTAGAAGCTCGCGCTGAGTTTTGGTGTCCGCACCTGGGTGTCGAAATTGACGTGGTAGAGTCCGAAACGCTTGTTGAGGCCGAACACCCATTCGAAATTGTCGAGCAGGCTCCAGAGGAAATAACCGCGCACCGGCACGCCTTCCGCGGTGGCGCGCTGGAGCTGGGCAAGATAGTTGCGCAGATACATGATGCGGTCGGTGTCGTAGATCTTGCCGTCTTGCATCACCTGATCCTCACCGGATGTGCCGTTCTCGCTGATATAGATCGCATCGGTCTTCCAGATCTTTGCGGCGAGCTTCGGCACCCAATAGATCGTCTCGGGTCCGACGCGCAGCCAGTCCGAGTTCATGTGCGGAAAGGATTTCGGGATCGGCAGCGGCATGAAGCCCGCGCCCTGGTCGGACGCGACAATGTAGTGCTGCGGCGCGTAGATGTTGAGGCCGAGGAAGTCGACCGGCGAGGAGATGATCTTCAATTCCGCGTCTGTGTATTTCGGCGCGTCGCGGCCTGCATATTTCAGAAACGCGTCGGTATAGCGGCCGGTCATGATGACGTTGAGATAGCCGGCGTTCAGCTCGCGCAGCGCGATCTCGGCGGCGCGGACGTTCTCGGGCGTGTCGATCGCGGGAATGCAGGCATCGATGTTCTCGGCAGGTCCGACGCGCGTGCCGCGGCGGCCATGGGCGCGCACCGCCTGCACCGCGAGCCCATGCGCGAGCGCGCTGTTATGCCTGACCTGGTTCACGTCGACCTGCGGCAGCGTCAGGCCGGGCGCGTCGATGCCGATGCCATAGCCAAAATAAACGAAGCGGCCACTCTCGTTCAGCGTAAACACGTTCTTGACGCGATCGGTGAGGTGCTCGGCGACATAGGCCGCGTAGTCGCCAAAGATCTTGCAGGTCTCGGTCGACCGCCAGCCGCCGAAGCGGTCCTGCAATGATTGCGGCAGGTCCCAGTGATAAAGCGTCAGCCACGGGTCGATGCCGTTCTTCAGGAGCTCGTCGATCAGGCGATTGTAGAAGTCGAGCCCCTTCGGGTTCGGCTTGCCATCGCCGTCAGGAAACACCCGCGGCCAGGCCACCGAGAACCGATAGGCCTTGCAGCCGAGCTCCTTGATGAGTGCGACGTCATCCTTGTAGCGGTGATAATGCTCAGCGGCGCGGTCGCCATTGGTGCCGTCCTCGATCTTTCCGGGGATGCGCACGAACTTGTCCCAGATCGAGGCCCCTCGCCCGTCCTCCTCGACCGCGCCCTCGACTTGATAGGAGGAGGTCGCCGTGCCCCAGAGAAAGCCTGCCGGGAATCCGCCGGCGCTGCGCGGTACCGCAGCCGGCTTGGCGTCGGCGATCTCAAGGGGACTTGCGATTCCGGCTGCGGATAGTCCCGCGACTTTCGCGAACTGGCGACGCGAGACCTTGTCCGACATTGATGCTGCCTCGAGATTGATGGTACGGCGGCACAATGACGGGGTGCGGTCCGTTTGAGAAGCGCCGGCACCGGAATTTGAGGATACGGCATCGCGCTGACCCAGGGCGCGAGATGTCGCGGCAAGCCATGCTGCGCTCAGCGCGAGCGTTTGGGCAGCTTTGGCAGTTTCGCGGGATTGAAGGCTGGGATCTCCCCGGTCCGTTCAGGCGCCGCCGCGGGCTGTTCCGTCAGAATGAGCGTTCCCTCGAGGACGACGCCCTGCGCCTGCCCCGCGGTCGCCGTGTAGGTCGCGATCTTGCCGGGGCACGTGCCTTCGATGTCCAGCGTGAGTTCATCATAGACGCCGAACACCGTGTCACGCCCTTCGGTGTGACGCTTCGTCGATACGGTCGCGGTGAAACGATCGCCATTGACCCGGCAGGAACCGTGATACGTCATCAGGCTGTCGCGGCCCCAGATCTGGCCGTCGGCGACATGGACGATGCCGGTGCCCTGGTCGAATGGCGTCTTGTACCACGCCGCGTAGGTGCCATCCTTCAGCATGGGAGCGGTCTCCCCCTGATCTTGCTAGGCTAATCATCCACATGATCAGGGCTAAAGCGCGGTTAATGATCCGGCCCGTACCAATCCGGTGGTCCGCCTCAGGGCATCAACTTCCTCAATCATGTTCAGGATGATGAACGCCGGGCGAGCGAGTTTTGGCGCGATTTCGCGCGAACGACGCCTCCTGTTGCACGCTCGACGTGCTTTTGCTACGGTTGAGGTACGCGCCTCATTTCACCTCATGGGCCGACGGGTGATCCCGCCCCTGCCGCAAAGATGCGGATTGGCGGCCGACCTTTGCGTCCCGTGAGGAGGGTGAGGCATGTGCCCAATTCGGGCTGAAGCAGAGTTGGCCTCCATCAAGGGCTGACCGCACAAGGGGAGGATGACATGCAGCGTCACTTGATCGCAGGCGTATCTGTCGCGTTCGCACTGGTTCTGGGCCTCGGCTCGGCCAATGCGGCCGACAAGAAGGTTCTGGCCTTCGTCGTCAACGGCGCGTCCGACTTCTGGAAGATCGCGGAAGCCGGCGTGAAGAAGGCCCAGGGCGAACTGCCCAACTACAATCTTCAGCTCAAATATCCAGAACAGGCCGCCGCTGCCGTCCAGCAGCGCATGATGGACGACCTCGTCGCCGCCGGTGCCGCCGGCATCATGGTCAGCGCGGTCGATCCGAAGAACCAGGTCGAGCACCTCAACAAGATCGCCTCGCAGACGCTGCTGTTCACCACCGACAGCGACGCGCCGAACTCGAAGCGCATCGCCTATATCGGCTCGTCCAACGTCGACCTCGGCAAGGACGCCGGCAAGCTGATGCTCAAGGCGCTGCCGAACGGCGGCAAGTGCGTCGGCTTCGTCGGCCTGCCCGGCGCCGACAACGCCCGCGAACGCATCGAGGGCGTCAAGGAGACCATCAAGGGCTCGAAGGTCGAGCTGGTCGACGTTCGCGGCGACGAGATCGATCAGACCCGCGCCAAGCGCAACGTCGAGGACATTCTCGCTGCCATGCCCGACGTGAGCTGCCTGGTCGGCTTCTACTCCTACAACACGCCTCGCATCTATGAAGTGCTCAAGGAAGCCGGCAAGCTCGGCAAGATCCAGATCATCGGCTTCGACGAGGATCCGATCACGCTGGGCGGCGTCAAGGAAGGTGCGATCGCCGGCACCGTCGTGCAGCAGCCGTTCGAGTGGGGTTATCAGGGCATGAAGCTGATGGCGAAGTACATTGAGGGCGACAAGTCCGGCGTGCCCGCCAACGGCATCATCATCGTACCCGGCAAGGTCATCGACAAGAGCAACGTCGACGACTTCATGGGCTCGATGAAGGCAATGCTCAAAAAGTAGGAGACGTGCGGGCATTGCCCGCAGCCTTCAATGACTGAGCCGTTCCTCGAACTCGTCGACATCAGCAAGAGCTACCCCGGCGTGGTCGCACTCGACCACGTCGGCCTTGCCGTGTCGCCGGGCGAGGTGATCGCGCTGATCGGCGAGAACGGCGCCGGCAAGTCGACCTTGATGAAGGTGCTCGGCGGCGTGGTTGAGCCGAGCGGCGGCCGCATCCGCGTCGACGGTGTCGAGCGGAACGCGCTGACGGTGGCTGAGGCGATCACCGCAGGCATCGCCTTCGTCCATCAGGAGCTCAACCTCTTCGACAATCTCGACGTTGCCGGCAATGTGTTCATCGGCCGCGAGCCCGTGCATGGCGGGCCGCTGCGGCTGATCGACCGCAAGGCGCTCTACGCCAAGACGCAGCCGCTGCTGGACCGCTTGGGGGCCGATTTCGCGCCGGACGCGCCGCTCGCCGAGCTGTCGCTGGCCCAGCGTCAGCTCGTCGAGATCATGAAGGCGCTGTCGCTCGATGCGCGCCTTGTGATCATGGACGAGCCGACATCGAGCCTGACCCTTTCCGAGACCGACCGGCTGATGCGGGTCATCGCAGCCCTGAAGGCCCACGGCGTCAGCATCATCTTCATCACCCATCGCCTCAACGAGGTGATGCAATGCGCCGACCGCGCGGTGGTCTTGCGCGACGGCCGCATGGTCGGCGCGCTGACCCGCGCCGAGCTGTCGCCGGCGGCGATGATCCGGTTGATGATCGGGCGCGACCTCAAATCGCTCTACGTGCCGCCGGCCGCCCCACCTGGCGAGCCCGTGCTCGACATCGTCGAGGCGGTCACCGATACCTATCCGGAGCGCGCAGTGAGCCTGTCGGTTCGCCGCGGCGAGATTTTGGGGCTGGCCGGCCTCGTCGGCTCCGGCCGGACCGAGCTGGCGCGCGTCGTTTTTGGCGTCGATGCGCTCCGGGGCGGCGCGATCAAGCTGAACGGCGAAGCGATCCGCGTGACAAACCCGCGCGCGGCGATCGACCATGGCATCTACCTTATCCCGGAGGACCGCAAGGGCTGCGGGCTCCTGCTCGACGTGTCGATCGCCGAGAACATTTCGCTGCCGGACCTGGCGTCCTATCTGCGCTACTTCCTGGTCAACACGGCGCAGGAGACGAAGAATGCCCGGGTCCAGCGCGAGCAGCTCAAGATCCGTGCGCCGGACGTTGCAACCACGGTCGGCTCGCTGTCCGGCGGCAATCAGCAGAAGGTCGTGCTGGCCAAATGGCTGTCGATGCGGCCCAAGGTGCTGATCTTCGACGAGCCGACGCGCGGCGTCGACGTCGGCGCCAAGCAGGAAATCTATGAGATGCTGCGCCGGCTGACCGACGCCGGCGTCGCGATCCTGATGATTTCGAGCGACATGGAGGAGGTGATCGGGGTCAGCGACCGGATCGCCGTCATGCACGAGGGGGCGATCTCGGGTTTCCTTGATCGCAGCCAGTTCAGCGAGCACAACGTGCTTCAATTGGCCGTCGGCCACGCGGTTTGAGATGAGGGTGCCTTGAACAAGAAAGATCTGAGCCTGCTGGTCCTGATCCTCGTCGTCGGCGCGGTCGTGGCCTTCATCAATCCGCGTTTCCTCTACGTCGGCAATCTCTCCAACACGCTGAACCAGGTCGGGATGTTCGGCATCTTCTCGATCGCGGAAGCTTTCGTGATCATCATCGGCGGGATCGAGCTCTCGGTCGGATCGGTGATCGCCCTGCTCGGCGTTCTCTTCATCGACCTCATCGTCAATCACGACGTCAACTGGATGGTCGCCTTTGCCGCGATCATCGCGAGCGGCCTCGTGATCGGCCTCGTGCACGGCGCACTGGTGACGCGGATGCATATCCAGCCGTTCGTGGTGACGCTGTGCGGACTTCTGATCTATCGCGGCGCGGCGCGCTATTACACCGAGGACGCGACGGCCGGCTTCGGCTTCGGCGCCAGCTTCCCGACGCTGGAATGGCTGACCGCGGGCCGAACCAATTTGCTGGGCTTTCCGGTCCCGCACAGCCTTGTGGCGCTGATCGTCGTCGCCGCCATTGCATGGGTGCTGCTGCACCGCTCGGTGTTCGGCCGTTATCTCTACGCCGTCGGCAAGAACGAGGAGGCCGCGCGCTATTCCGGCATCCGCTCCGAACGCGTGATGGTTTCGGCCTATGTCATCTGCGGCGGGCTGACCGCGTTCGCGGCGATCCTGTTCGCGATGTATACCCGCTCGATCTCGCCCGCCGTGCACGGCTCGTTCTACGAGCTCTATGCCATCGCCGCGGCCGTGCTCGGCGGCTGCTCGTTGCGCGGCGGCGAAGGCTCGATCGTCGGCGTCGTGCTCGGCACCGTGCTGCTGCAGGTGCTGCAGAACCTGGTCAATCTGCTGGGAATCCCGAGCTCGCTGAATTTCGCTGTGATGGGCGCAGTGATCCTGATCGGCGTGCTCGCCGACCAGTATCTCGTCCAGCGCCGGCAACGCGTGAGCACGGCCAAGGGCCGGACGCAGGCAAGCCTCGCCGCCGCCCCCCTCGAAGGGTGAAGGTGAGGTGAGCGGCGCGCCGCTTACGCAGCGGCGTCGGTTTTGCTCACCTGAACCGGCGCCGGCAAGGCGTCAGAAGCCACACTCCGCATAGCCTTTCCGCGCCAGGCGGAAGTGCGAGCCGTCGCCGACGAAATCAACGTCCAGACATTGGTTGCCGCGACGAAACGCGCCCAATCCCTCGCAATGCAGATATTCGAGGTTGATGCGCCATCGCTTCTCCGACGGCAGATAGGTCGCGAAATCGTGTTGGGCGCGCGCAGGGCCCTTGCATATCCCGGCAATATATTGCCGGATATCGCTCGGAAGGACGCCGATGTGCTCTGAATTCAAGGGATCGTCATGACCGACGCCTCCCGATCGCGCGTCGGCTGGAAGCGCTGCGAAAACCGTCAAGCTCAATCCCAGCTGGAATGTTCTGATCCACATTGCCTCTGCCTTATCGTGCTCGCGTAACGTCGCACTATAGCGCCGGAGAGCTTACGGGCAGCTGGCAACATCGTGCCTTGCGGCCGATCAAGGTTTGGACCGGGATGTCGGGGCCGGAGACCGCGGCTGCCGCCGGGTAGTGTCTCAGTTTGAAATTCATCGGAACATTCGGTCGGCGATTTCAACCAGAACGCGGACCGCGCCGGGAAGCAGAAAGAAACCAACGATCCAGCCGACTATGGCAATGGGCCATGATGGGGTCGCGGGCAGCCGCGTTGCGGTCCAAAAGACCAGCGCCGATGCTATCGCCGAGCAGGCACCAATAACTACTGACTCGCGATCTTTGAAGGCGGCTTGCGGAAGTCCGACCAGCAAACCGATTGCAAGTAGGCCGAATGACCAGCCGCCTCCGAAGAGAATTGCTCTTAGCAATCCCTTCATGTTGCCCTCCGTTGCGCCGGTAGCTCGCGGGAACCGTTTGTTCTCAACCATATGACCTAGTTGATACCCAACGGAAGCTGCGCCAATTGAAATATCTGCACGCGCGTTGATAAATCTCGTGAACGAATAAACAGTATCTCACCTAAGAGCGTCTTTGATGCCTCATCTTCAACGTACAGTTCGCAGTCGGGATGCGGGGCGTCGTCCATCTTAGACATTGCGAATTGTGCGCTTACTGAGAGACTACCTGCCGCCGGGCAGCCGTCCGGGTCGCCTGGTTGGCCACGGCCATGGATGCGGCGGAAGACTCTGCCTCAGAACGTCACCCGCGCCCCCGCATAGAAAGCCCTTGGCCTTGCCGGGCTCAGCGAGCGCGGATCGGTGAAGGGGTTGCCGCCGTTGGTGAAGTTCGGCAGCGCGCCGGTGTCGAAGAACTGTCCGTAGGTCGCGTAGCGATTGTCGAGGACGTTGTCGACCTTGCCGTAGAGCTGGACGTTCTTGGTGACCTGGTAGGACGTATGCAGGTTGAAGACCGTGTAGGACGGCAGCTTCGAAGATTGGTTGGACTCGTCGCCGACCAGGTATTGGCTGGAGACGAACAGCGCATTGCCGCCGACTTTCCACTCGTCAGTAACAGCGTAGTCGACGCCGACCTTGACGCGGTGGCGCGGGATCGCGGGGATCTGGTCGCCGGGCAAGACCTGGATGTGGCCATCAGCATCGGCGAACGGGCTGTTCGAGCCGAGGGTCAGTGGATCGAGGAAGCGGGCATCGATGAAGGTGTAGCTCGCCTGGAACTGAAGCGCCTGTGATTTGATGTTGACCTCGGCCTCCAACCCCTGACGCCGCGTCCTGCCGACATTGGTGAAATAGCCAAAGCCGGTTCTATCAGGGACAGGGACGGCCAGGATGTCGTCATAGTTGGTGGCGCGGAAGCCACCGAGCTTCCAGCCGAGCGTACCGATGTTCAGCTCCCTGGTGCCGCGCAGCCCCGCTTCCACGGTCTTGGACACAACCTGCTTCAACGGCGGATCGGAGACCAGAAACGCCGCGATGAGACAGGGATTGTTCGGATCGGCGCAGCCGAGCTCGAGCGGCGTTGGCACACGGTTGGCCTCGGAATAGCCGGCATAGGCGGTCAGCTCCGACGTGATCTTGTAGGTGCCGCCGATCACCGGATTGAACCGTGTGTAGGTATAGTCGCCGTTGAGCGCGGTGCCGAGCTGATCCTCCAGCGAGATGCGCGCCACATTGAAGCGGCCTCCGCCCGTGATCGAGAAGGCGTCCGTCACGTTGAACGTATCGGTCGCATAGAGGCCGTTATATTGATTGACCGTCCGCAGCGAGACGGGACCGGCAAGCCCGGTCGCGACCGTGCCTGATGGCCCCAGGAAGACGCCGCTGCCAGTCACGACGTAGTTCTCTCCGATCGAGCCGATCTCCGCCATGGCATCGTAGCGCGTGGTGCTGGCATCGTAGCTCGTACCGACCACGAAGCGGTTCTCGTGCCCGAACAACTGATCGGTGTTGGTGGCCTGCCCCGAGACGCCAAAGCTGGTCGACCGTATCGAGCTCCGATCGATCTCGCCGAGGATCGTGCCCGGCGCAAAGGGATTGCCGAGCTGGACGCCGTTCGTGCCGTTCGCAGGAGTCGCACCGTCGCCGAAGCACAGCAGTGTCGCGTCCGCCGCACACTCGCCGACCTCGGTCGGATTGCCGTCGACGACCTTGTGCTCGTACCGGCGCACGTGAGCGGTGCCTTCGAGCGTCCAGGTCGGCGTCGCGTCGGCCTTGGCAGTCAGGTTGAGATAGCCGACGCGGTTGGAACTGGTCTGCGGTGTCGTGTAGGTCGCGCCCCAATAATTGTTCAGGAGCTCAGCCGGCACGGTGGCGCTGGCGCCGAAATCGTTCTTGGCAGCTCCGACATTGAGGTGGAATTCGCTGTCGCCCGCCTTGTAGCCGACGTCACTGTAGAAGCGCCGCACATCCGATTGGGAGAAGTTGCGGAAACCGTTGTCGTGCAGGCCTTCGAGCGCGGCGTAGACGCCGTAGTTCTGATCGACCTGCTTGCCCCATTGTGCCGAGCCCTGGATGCGGCCGAACGAGCCGCCCATGACATCAAGCTCCGTGCCTTGATAGGTGAAGCCATCCTTCATCTGCAGATTGATCGCGCCACCGAGCGCGTTGAGGCCGAAGGCCGGATTATTTGTCACCAGCGTCGCCGACCTGATCGCTGCGGTCGGGATCAGGTCCCAGTTGACGGCGTCCGAGAACGCTTCGTTGATGCGCACGCCGTTCTGGTACACGGCCAGTCCCTGCGGCGTGCCCGTCACGGGCGAGGCGATAAAGCCGCGAAACTCGACGTTGGGCTGGAACGGGTTGCCGGTGACCTCGCTGATGCTGACGCCGGCGATGTTGTCGCGCAGAGCATCCGTGACGTTGAGCGAGCCGGTGCGCTTGATCTGGTTGGCGTCGACGGCGTTGATCGCCGACGGAACCTTGTCGACCTCGAGACCTCTGCCGGTGCCAGGCGCCGTCGGATAGACGTAGATCCTGCCACTACTCCTCGGCTTGCCCGAATTCGAAGCCGTCCGCGCGACGGGGCGCGACGGCGCGCGACGCGCGGTCGGCTGCGGCGCCACCACCTCGACCGCGGGCAAATTCTGGACGTTGGTCTCCTCATCCTGCGCGGCGCGCGCGTCGGCCGCGAAAACCAGGCTGGACAGCAGCCCGGTCGAGGCCGAGGCCATCAGCAGATTTCGCGCGTGTCCCAGCTTGCCCATTCCCTCGCCCCATCAGGCACCACCGGCTGTTTTCATGTTCGCCGTTTGGTCGAGACGAGTGTATTCGGCGGCAGCTCACGCACTAGCCACAAAAGGTCGGGCAGTATCCGCACCCGTTTTCCCGACCAAATCGGGAATTTTTCCCGATCGGGAAATTTCCTGCTTGAAGCGGGCGCGATCAGGCGGCCGCGGTTGGAACCAGCGCCTCTACGGTCACGCCGCGTTCGCCCGTGGCGACGTTGAGGGTGCCACCGAGCGCGAGGATGCGCTCGCGCATGCCGACGAGGCCGAAGCCGAGCTTCTGGCCAGGCTCCATGCCGCGCCCGTTGTCGCTGACCCGCACACGCGCACAGAAGCGGCCATCGCGGCCCGGCTGCTCCGCGGGCTCGATCACGACATTGATTGCGGTCGCGCCGGCGTGGCGGAACGCGTTGGTGAGAGCCTCCTGTACGACGCGATAGATGGTGAGGTCGGCAGTCTCACCCGTGACGCCGAGTGCGGGAGAGATCGTGGTCTCGATGGTGACGTCGGGATGAGATTCCCGCCACAACCGCGATAGCGATTCCAACGCCTTGCCGAGACCTAGCTCGGCAAGCCCGACCGGCCGCAACCTCTCCAGCACGCGGCGCGTGAACTGCTGCAGCGCGTTGATCTGCTCCAGCAGCGCGCCGCCGTGTTTTCTCACGGCGTCCGCACTCGGCGCCCGTCCATCGGCGAGCTTCGCCAGCGCACTGGCATGCGCGCGCAGCGAGAACAGATAGGGCCCGAACTCGTCATGCAGCTCGCGCGCGATCTCCTTGCGCTCGACGTCCTGGAGCGACACCGCGCGCTCGGCAAGGCGACGCTTGTCCTCGACCGCCTCGCCCAGCGTCGCCGCAAGATGATTGAGCCTGGTGCAGATCGCCGCAAGCTCGGGCGCGCCACCGGGCGCAACGCGCGCATCGTAGTCGCCGTCCTCGATCTCCCCCATGGTCTGCGCCAGGGACTGGAGCGGCGCAAGCGCCCGGCCGACAACCGTCATCATCACCAGGAACAGCACCAGCGCGATCACCGAGCCGACCTCGAGCTGGGTAACGATCGCGTCCCAGATCTCGGCAATCTCGTCATTGGGATGCGAGGTGATCACCAGCGAGCCCGGCTTGCCATGAACGGAGACCGGCACACTGACGGCGGTCTGTTCGGGATGAACCAGGCTGACGAACCAGGCCGGCGGCCCCGGCGTATCGTCATCCGCATCGGGCCGCGGTGGGGTCAGCGGGTTACCACCGGCATCGCGGAGCGCGATGCTGACATGACGCAGACGGTTCAGATCGTGCGCGATCTGGTTCAGCCTGGCGTCGGGATCCAGCGCCTCGTTGAGATCGGCAACGATCATCTCGATGAATTCACGCGCCAGCCGGATCACGCTCTGGTCCTCGGCCTGCACGCGCGGCCCCGCCTCCGCGACCTGGCGGGCGATGTTGACCGCGAGCCCAAGTGCCAGCAGCAGCGCCAGCAGAAGGTTGATGCGCCCGCGCAAGGAAAGATTTTGCCACATTGCTTTCGCCCGTGCCCCGCCATGGGTCGCCCGCGCCTGTCCGATAGCGTTGACAGGGGCGAAGCGCCCGATATCTAATCGGAAGCGTACAGCAATCCCGGCCGGGTTGCATGACCGGACATTTTTCCTCGTTCGGCATCATGCGGCGCGAAATCGCGAAACCAAAGAGTCCGGCGCTGTCACGGGGAACGCCTATGCGCATTCTGATCGTCGACGATCATCCCATTGTCGCCTCCGGCTGCCGCGCCGTGCTGGCCGACGAGGGCGAGATCGAGATCCTGGAGGCTGCTGACGCCGAAGACGGGGAGAGCATCTTCATCGTCGAGCGCCCCGACCTCTGCGTCATCGACATCAACCTGCCGACGGTCTCCGGCTTCGAGCTGGCGCGCCGCATCCTCGAGCGCGCGCCTGAAGCGCGCATCATCATGTTCAGCATGAACGACGACCCGGCTTTCGCCGCGCGCGCGATCGAATGCGGCGCCAAGGGCTATGTCTCCAAGACCGGCGACCCTGATGATCTCGTCGAGGCGATCCGCAGCGTCGGCGGCGGCGGCACCTATCTGCCGAGCGCGATTGCCCGCAGCATCGCCTTCGCAGGACCCACGCTGGCGCAGAGCCCGCTCTCGAAGCTGAACGCACGCGAGATGGAGATCTTGCGGCTGCTCAGCGCGGGAAAAAGCCTCTCCGAGATCGCCTGGCTGGTGCAATCGTCCTACAAGACCGTCGCCAACACCTCCTCGATCATGCGCCAGAAGCTGGGGGTGAAGACCTCGGTCGAGCTGGTGCGGCTGGCGATCGACAGCGGCGTGGCTTAAAGAGCGCCACAAATTTCGGTCACACAAGCATTGCATTCTCAATGTGGTGAGATGCCACGGAGCTATCAGGCATGACGATCCAGACTGTCTCGACCAACAGATCCTATGGCGGCGTGCAGGGCGTGTACCGCCATGCGAGCCAGACGACCGGAACCGACATGGTGTTCTCGGTCTATGTTCCCCCGCATGCCGAAAGCGCCAAGCTGCCCGTGGTCTGGTATCTCTCCGGCCTCACCTGCACCCACGCCAACGTCACCGAGAAAGGCGAATTCCGCAAAGCCTGCGCCGAGCTCGGGCTGATCTTCGTCGCTCCCGACACCTCGCCGCGCGGGCCCGACGTGCCTGGCGACGCCAACAACACCTATGATTTCGGCCTGGGAGCCGGCTTCTATGTCGACGCCACGCAAGAGCCGTTCGCGCGGAATTACCGGATGTGGAGCTATGTGACCGACGAGTTGCCGAAGGTCGTGGCGGGAAATTTTCCCGTCGATGCCAAGCGACAATCGATCATGGGCCATTCCATGGGCGGCCACGGCGCGCTGACGGTAGCGCTGCGCAACCCGCACCGCTACCGCGCCGCCAGCGCATTCGCCCCGATCGTGGCACCATCCCAGGTGCCGTGGGGTATCAAGGCGCTCACCGGATATCTCGGACCGAACAAGGATACCTGGCGCAGCCATGACACTGTGGCGCTGATCGAGGACGGCGCGAAATATTCCGGCTTCCTGGTCGATGTCGGCGAGGCCGATAATTTCCTGAAAGAACAACTCAGGCCCGAGCTGCTGGAGGCGGCTTGCACCAAGGCCAACATCCCGCTGACGCTGCGGCGCCAGCCGGGCTATGACCACAGCTATTATTTCATCTCGACCTTCATGAGCGATCATCTGCACTGGCATGCGGAGAGATTGAAGGGGTGAGATCTTTCTTCTCCCCTTGTGAGGAGGGGTATACCTCCACAACCGCAGTATCGTAGGGTGGGCAAAGCGAAGCGTGCCCATGATTTCTCTCGAATCATTGATTGAAGGTGGGCACGACGCAAGTGCGCCTTTGCCCACCCTACGATCCCCGACTCGCTGAGCGAATATCCTACTACGGCTTGCCGTAGTTCGGCGCCAGCAGGCGGTTGCGGATCAGATAGCTCATCGTGCGCGTCCAGGATTCATCGGTATTGCCGCGCATGTCGGCGCTCGCCGCAGTGATCATGTTGCCGGTCTTCACGTCGCGCAGATAGATGTTGAGATTGATGATCAGGTTCGAGACCTTCTGCACCATGCCTGTGATCTCGACGTCCGCACCCAACTGTCCGGCAAGCTTGAGGTCGCAACCGCCGCAGGCCTGCAGATTGCTGTGACGGGCCGCATCCCTGACCGGCGCGATATCGAGCACCTGGAACTTGCCTGAATCGGCCAGTTCCTTGCGGAGCTGCTCACTGATACGATCGAGGCGCGCCTCTTCCGGCTTCGAGCCATAGAACTCGCCGGGCAGGCTGGTGTCGATCAGCTCGAAATCGAACACGGCAAGCTTCGGCGGGTCGGCCAGTGCGGCCGATCCCGTCAACAGCAATGCCGCGAAACACAGCAGCGCTCGCACGATCGTGATTCCAGCGCTTGCGCGCGTGAGGACGAAATGCGGGGTTGCAAGCCTTGCCAAATCGGTCATGCTTCCAGCAGAAACAATTCTCCACCGGCGGTCAAGCCGGGGAGGACGTGACGGAGGAAGCATGATCCGATGGTTGCTCGGCCCGATCGGCCTGTGTCTGGCAGCAGCGCAAGCGCTCGCGGCCGACCCTGTGACGATCGGCGTCGGCTATCTCGGCGTCGCCGGCACCAGATCGACACTGTCGCTGGTCGAGCAGCCCGCCGAGAATGACGGCCTCGCCGGCGCCAAGCTCGCGATCGAGGACAACAACACCACCGGCAAATTCCTGGGCCAGCGCTTCACGCTGGAGGAGCACCGCATCAAGGAGGGAGAGGATCCGGTCCAGGCTGCATCCGCGCTCGCCGAGCACAATGGTTTTATTGTCGCCGACCTGCCGGCCGATGCACTTCTGAAAGTGGCCGACGCCTTGCGCGACCGCGGCACGCTGCTGTTCAACGCCGGCGCCATCGACGAGCGACTGCGCGAGGCCGATTGCCGCGCCAACGTGATCCACACCGCGCCGACGCGCGCGATGCTGGCGGATGCGCTCGGCCAGTATCTGGTGTGGAAGAAATGGTCGCGCTGGCTTCTGGTGGTCGGCTCGCATGACGAGGACAAGCTCTATGCCGACGCGCTCCGCCGCGCCGCGACGCGGTTCGGCGCCAAGATCGTACAGGAGCGCACCTTCGAGGACACCGGCGGCGCACGCCGCACGGATTCCGGCGTCACGCTGATCCAGCGGCAGATGCCGGTGTTCACGCAACAGGCGCCCGCTTACGATGTGCTCGTCGCCGCTGATGAAAGCGAGGTGTTCGCGGCCTATCTGCCCTATCGCACATGGGATGCTCGCCCCGTCGCGGGCTCGGCCGGCCTCGTGCCGCGCAGCTGGGACGCCGCGCAGGACCAATGGGGCGCGACGCAGATGCAGAATCGCTTCATGAAGCTGAACGCGCGCCGCATGACCGCGCTTGACATGCAGGCCTGGACCGCAGTGCGCATGATTGGCGAGGCCACCTCGCGGACCAATTCCGGCGACGTCAAGAAAGTCACCGACTTCATCAAGGGGCCGAATTTCGAGGTCGCCGCCTTCAAAGGCACCCGACTCACCTTGCGCGACTGGAATCTTCAGCTGCGGCAGCCGATCCTGCTGGTCGACGGCCGCATGGTGGTGTCGGTATCGCCGCAGGAAGGGTTTCTGCACCAGGTCTCCGAGCTCGACACGCTCGGCTATGATCGCCCGGAGAGCAAATGCAAGCTGAAATGAGGATTTGGATGTTGCGTGTGGGATTGCTGTCCGGACTGGTGCTGGCGGCAGCGCCCGCGCATGCTTTCATTGCCTATGTCTCGAACGAGAAGAGCAACACGGTGTCGGTGATCGACACCGACAGCTGGACCGTGACCAAGACCATCAAGGTCGGCCAGCGTCCGCGCGGCATCGAGTTCACCCGCGACGGCAAGTTCGTGATGGTCGCGGTCGGCGACGATGACACGATCCAGCTTATCGACGCCAAGACGCAAGGCGTGGTGGACACCCTGCCCTCCGGCCCCGACCCTGAACTGTTCACCCAGGATGCCGCCGGCAAGACGCTCTACGTCGCCAACGAGAACGACAACACGGTGACCGTGATCGACCTGGAGAAGCGCGCCCGCCTCGGCGACATCCAGGTCGGCGTCGAGCCCGAGGGCATGACCATCAGCCCTGACGGCAAGACCCTGATCAACACGTCCGAGACGACCAACATGGCGCATTTCATCGACACGTCATCGCGCCAGATCGTCGCCAACGTGCTGGTCGATCCGCGGCCGCGCTTTGCCGAGTTCAAGCACGACGCCTCCGAATTATGGGTGTCCTCCGAGATCGGCGGCACCGTTTCGATCGTCGACCCTGGAAAGCACGAGGTGATCGGCAAGGTCACATTCGACATTCCGGGCCTGCGGAAGGAGGCGATCCAGCCCGTTGGCATCGGCATGACCAAGGATGACAAGACCGCCTTTGTGGCGCTCGGGCCCGCCAACCGCATCGCGGTGGTCGACATCGCCACGCGCAAGGTGACGAAATATCTCCTGGTGGGACAGCGCGTCTGGCACATGGCGTTCACGCCGGATGAAAAATACCTGCTCACGACCAACGGCGTTTCCAACGACATCTCCGTCATCGACGTCGCCGCGCAGAAAGTGATCAAGACCATTCAGGTGGGCGAGCTGCCCTGGGGCATCACGATCGCGCCATGACCAGCCCTGCTCCCATCGCCGAACTACACAAGACGCCACGGCCCGATCCCGCCGCGGTGCCGGCGCTGTCGATCGATAGCGTCAGCCATGCCTACGGCCCGCGCCGGGCGCTGACCGACGTCTCCTTCAATGTGCAGCCGGCGAGCTTTACCGCCCTGCTCGGCCTCAACGGCGCCGGCAAGAGCACACTGTTCTCGCTGATCACGCGGCTGTTCGGCATCCAGACCGGGCGCGTCGGCATCTTTGGCCATGACGTCAGCAAGAGCCCCGGCGAGGCGCTGCGCCTGCTCGGCGTCGTGTTCCAGCCGCGCACGCTCGATCTCGACCTGTCGCTGACGCAGAACCTGCTCTATCACGCCGCTCTCCACGGCATCAGCCGGCGCGAGGCGGCCACCCGCAGCGCCGAGCTGCTCGGCCGCATTGGGCTCGAAGACCGCGCCGGCAGCAAGGTGCGCGATCTCTCCGGCGGCCAGATGCGGCGGCTCGAGATCGCACGCGCGCTGCTGCACCGGCCACGACTGCTGCTGCTGGACGAACCGACCGTCGGCCTCGACGTCAAGGCGCGTGCCGACATCATCAGCCATGTCCGCCAGCTCGTGACCGAGCAGGGCATCGGCGTGCTCTGGGCCACACATCTGTTCGACGAGATCATGCCCAGCGACGATCTTGTGGTGCTGCACCAGGGCAAGGTGCTGGCGCGGGGCCCCATGAACCGCGTCATCACCGAGGCCGGTGCGCTAGACGTCAACACCGCCTTCATGCGCCTGACCGGCGCGCAAGTGATGCCCGGAGGCGGCGCATGAGCAGCATCACCACGCGCGATGTGCCACGCGGCTTCACGGCTGCCGAGTACATGACCTGCCTGACCGGCATCGTCTGGCGCGAGGGCCTGCGCTTCCTGCATCAGCGCGAGCGCTTCGTCTCGGCGCTGGTGCGGCCGCTGGTATGGCTGTTCATCTTTGCCGCCGGCTTCCGCCAGGTGCTCGGGATCTCCATCATCCCGCCTTACGAAACCTACATCCTCTACGAGGTCTTCATCGCGCCGGGGCTGATGGCGATGATCCAGCTCTTCAACGGCATGCAATCCTCGCTCTCGATGGTCTACGACCGCGAGATGGGCAATATGCGCACGCTGCTGGTGAGCCCGCTGCCGCGCGGCTTTCTCTTGTTCTGCAAGCTGCTGGCGGGCACCGCGGTGTCGCTGCTCCAGGTCTATGCGTTCCTGATCATCGCCTGGTTCTGGGACATCACGCCACCTCCGATCGGCTACCTCACCGTGCTGCCGGCGCTGATACTATCAGGGCTGATGCTGGGATCGCTCGGCATGCTGATCTCCTCCGGCATCAAGCAATTGGAGAACTTTGCCGGCGTGATGAACTTCGTCATCTTCCCGATGTTCTTTGCGTCATCCGCACTTTACCCGCTCTGGCGGGTACAGGAGGGCAGTCCCTATCTCTATTATGTCTGCCAAGCCAATCCGTTCACCCATGCAGTCGAGCTGATACGTTTTGCGCTGTATGGGCAGATCAACTGGATCTCGCTCGCCGTGGTCGGCGCTTGCACAATCGTCTTCATGATCGGCGCGATTTTCGCCTATGATCCGTCACGCGGGCTGGCACGGCGCGGGCCTGCGGGAGGCGAAGGATGAAGGTTCGGACAGCAGCCATGGCGGCCCTTGCGTTCGCGGTCTCCGCCACCGCCGCGCGCGCCGCCGATCCGCGCTATCCCAACTGGCCGTGTGCGCAGGCCAAGGTTCCGGAGATTTCACTGGCCGCCGTCTGGGCCGGTCCGGAGCTCGGCGACGCCGAGACCAAGTGGAAGGACGACGGCAAGATCAGCGCGCTGGTCTCGAAGCTTGCGGCGCGCAAGACGCCGCTGGACGAGGCCGAGAAGTCGGTGAAGGAATTCCTGGCCGGCTCCGCCGCCGACAAGAGTACCAACGCAAAGCTGCTGTTCGCAGGCCTGTTCGACACGCTGAACGCCCAGCGCTCCCAGGTCATGGGCGGTCTCGAACGCGTCAGCCGCAAGCAGCGCGAGGCCGCCGACAAGATCCGCGAGGAGACCATCCAGCTCCAGGCGCTCCAGGACGCCACGCCGCGCGACGACACCAAGGTCGATGCCATGAGCAACCAGCTGATCTGGGAGACCCGCATTTTTGAGGACCGCCGCAAGGTGGTGCGCTTCGTCTGCGAGGTTCCGACCACGATCGACCAGCGCCTGTTCGCGCTCGGCCGCGTCATTCAGCAGGAAATGGAATAGCGTCAGCCCTGCTGACGACTTTCATAAAAGTTCCCGCGATATCAACACGATCATTAATGTTTGCCGCGCTATCTGCCGGAACCAAATCGATCTAGGATGGCTTGTCCCGTGAATCCAAAACGCCGGGAGGCCGCGATGGGAACAGCAAAATTCATCCTCGCAAGCGCTGCAGCCATCACCATGCTCACATCCAACGCCTTTGCTGACGACATGACCGGAATGGTCACGAGCATCAACAGGCTCAACAACACGATCTCGATCCAGGAGACGCAGAAGGGCACGGTCGGCGGAAGTGCCGGCGGCGCCGGCGCGCTCCAGCAGTACAAGGCCAAGGACGCCGCGATGCTGGATGCCGTCCATGCCGGCGACAGGGTGACCTACACCGCGACCGATACGGATGGGGCGAGCACGCTGACGAAGTTGCAGAAGCAGTAGGATTCAGGTCGCCGCAGTCGGACTGATTGATGTAAGCGAGACTGCATCCACGCCGTCATTGCGAAGAGCCCTTGCGGCGAAGCAATCCAGATTGCCTTCGCAGGAAAGATCCTGGATTGCTTCGCTGCGCTCGCAATGACGGGGAGAGCGCCGGGGCTATTGTTCAGGCCGCGGCTCCGGCTGCGCCTCCTCCGTCGGTAGCTTCGCGTGCTCCCAACCGTCTGTCCCTTCAGGATACCAGGCGACGTTGGAATAGCCGTAAGCCAGCGCGCGCTTGGCGGCGTTCCAGGACATCCAGCAATCGGCGAGGCAATAGATTACGAGCAGCGCGGCCTTGTCGCCGTGCGAGGCCTGCTTGAGCCCGCGCTGGAAATAATCATCCATCGCCGGCGGCAGCGCGCCATAGCCGGTGTCCGGCAGCCAGAGACTGCCCGGAATGTTTCTGCGCGGCGTATCGCGCCACACCGTGCCCGCGGGAAGGTTCTTCGGCTTCGGTGCGCGCGGAAGCACGTCGATGAAAGCACCGCCCTTCGCGCGCCAGATCGTCTCGGCGTCGGTCGTCGAGAGCACGCGCGCGCCTTCCAGGGTCTCCGGCACCGGCGCGCGGTAATTGTCGGCGCGATAGCCTTCCGGCTCGAACGGCTCTTGCTGCCGCGCCTGATCTTGTTGCGCCGATACCGGCACCGCCAGCAAGGCGGCGACCAGCGCAGCGGCAAGGGGCCGTCTCATGGCGCCTTCTTGGCCGCCTCCACGCCGAGCGGCCGATCGTTCTCGTCGAGCAGGGGCACACCGAAGTCGATCAGGATCTTGTTGATCTCGCCCTGGTTCTCCTGGATCAATTTGTTGAGCTGCCGCTTCCAGTTCTGGTCGGCGGCACGCACGCCCATGCCGATGCGATAGACCAGTTTTGGGCCAGAGGTCTCCTTCACCAGCGGCGTCACGTGCAGCGAGCCGGCCTTCTTGGCGTAGTACCCCGCCATTGGTCCCCACAGCACGCCGGCATCGATCTTTCCCGAGGTAAGATCGTCGATCATCGCCTGCGCCGAATTGTCATAGCGTGTGTCGATCATCAACGGATAGGGCTTGGCGTCGCTCATCAGCCCGGCGATCGCCATGTTGGTTGCCGGCGGCGTGCCGGCGATGATACCGACATGCTTGCCCTTCAGCTTTGGATCCTCGAGCGTGTCGATATCCTCGAGCCCGCTGCCGGCCTTGGCCACCAGCGCATAGGTGGTGCGGTAATAGGGATTGGTGCCTTGCACGATGTCGTCACCCTGGGGAAAACCCATGATAACGTCGCAGCGATGCGCGCCCAGCGTCATACGCACGAAGCCTGTCGCTTGCGGGAAGAACACGTAGTCGAGCTTCTTCTGCAGCTTGTCGGCGAACAGCTCGGCGAGCTTGTTCTCGATGCCTTCGCCCTTCTCGTTGGAGAACGGCATGTTGCGCGGATCGGCGCAGACCCGCAGCACCTTCGGGTCGACCAGCTCGAACGAGAGATCGCCACCATCACTCGTCTGCGCGCGGGCAACGTCGCCGATCGCACAAGACGCCGCCATCAGACATAGTGAAAACAACCAGCGACGATGTCGTCCGGCCTCCATCGCGCTTCCTCCTCATTTCCCTCGAATGCTATCCATGCAAGGCAGGACGCACCCTCTATTGTTTGCCAAACTTAGTGTTGGCTCGTTGTGTTGCAGTGCAATGAGGCAAATCCTGAACTGAGGCGGAAAAGTGTCGCAGCTCATCTCAAAGATCGCAGCCCTATCTCTGCTTGGACTCGCGACGCTAGCACGCGTCGGGGCGGCCGAATTGCCTGTGAGCGAAGTCGCGGCCGGAATCTTCGTGCACTCCGGGGCCATTGCCCTGATGACCCGCGAGAACGAGGGCGATATCGCCAATGTCGGCTTCATTGTCGGCGACGACGCGGTGGCCGTGATCGATACCGGCGGCAGCCTGCGTGAAGGCGAGGCGCTGTTGGCGGCGGTGCGGGCCCACACCAGGAAGCCGATCCGCTACGTCATCAACACCCACGGCCATCCCGACCATGTCTTCGGCAATGCCGCTTTTGTCGCAGAGGGAACCAGCTTCGTCGGACACAGCAAGCTCCCGCAAGCGCTGGCGACGCGTGGACCGTATTATCTCGATAATTTCCGCCGCATCATGGGTGGCGAACTGATAGATCCCGTGAAGATCGTGCCGCCGACCGTGCTGGTGAAGGACACGATGACGGTTGACCTCGGATCCAGACGGCTGACCTTGCGCGCATGGCCGGCCGCGCACAGCGACAACGATCTGACCGTGTATGACGAGACCACGAAGACGCTGTTCGCGGGCGACCTCGTCTTTCTCCGCCACATTCCGGTAATGGATGGCAGCATTCGCGGCTGGCTGGGCCTGCTGAAGGAGCTCGAGGCCGTCCCGGCGATCCACGTCGTCCCCGGTCACGGCCCTGTGAGCGACTGGCCTGCCGCTTTGGCCGATGAAAAGCGTTATCTCACGACGCTGCTGTCGGATGTCCGTGCCCTAAACAAGAAGGGCGAGCCGATCCGAACGGCGGCTGACACGGCCGCCGCGACCGAGCGGTCGCATTGGGAACTTTTCGACGATTACAACGCCCGCAACGCAACCGCAGCATTTTCTGAAATTGAATGGGAATAGCGGGCGCGCTACGTTGGGATCAGCTACGCTGACCCAGACTGCTTCGACCGTGCGAGACCACGACCATGATGGGATGCACACGCCGCCTGCCCCTGATCGCCGCGCTACTCGGCATCGCCTTTGCGTTGCCTGCGAGCGCCGAAGAGGCCTACGATCCCTGGCCGGGCCTGGTGCAGGATATCTTCAATAACCGTCCGATGAACGACGGCGCTGATGTCATCGCCATCGAGATGCCATATCGCGCCGAGGATGCGGCGATCGTGCCGGTGACTTTGCGCAGCAAGCTATCGCCCGCCGATAGCCGCCGCATCCGCTCGATCACGCTGGTGATCGATCGCAACCCGGCGCCGATGGCCGCGAAATTCGATCTCGGGCCGGATGCCAATGTCACCGAAATCTCTACGCGCGTGCGCGTCAACAATTACACCGATGTGCATGCGGTCGCCGAACTCAGCGACGGGCAGCTCTACGTCTCCAAGACCTATGTGAAGGCATCGGGCGGCTGTTCGGCGCCGGCAGGGAAGAATGCCGAAGAAGCCAACAACCGCCTCGGCCAGATGCGCTACCGGCAATTCGCACGCGAGGACGCGCCGGCGAGCCGCATCCGTGAAGCCCAGATCATGATCGGCCATCCCAACAATTCCGGCCTGCAGATGGATCAGGTAACGCAGCTCTATACTCCCGCCTTCTTCATCAATCAGCTGAAGCTGACGCAGGACGACAGCCCGGTGCTGTCGATGGAAGGCGGCATCTCGATCTCGGAAGATCCCAACCTGCGCTTCACCTATGTCTCCAACGGCGCCAAGCGTTTCCGCGCGGAGGCCAAGGACACCGACGGACACTTGTTCCGGAACGAGTGGGACGTGGAGAAGTCTGGTACGTAGACCCCTTGCTGTCATTCCGGGGCGGTCCGCAGGACCGAACCTGGAATCTCGAGATTCTCAGGTGCGCAATTGCGCACCATGGTTCGCGCTTCGCGCGCCCCGCAATGACGGTGCTAAGTCAAAAACACCTCACCTCGGCTTCAGCCTGCGCCCGTCTGAGATCATTCACGGCCGCATTCGCCTGCTCGGATGTCCGGAACTGGGTCCCGAGATTGCCGCGAACCTGGGACATGCTGAGCGCGGTTTCGGCGGTGACGTAGCGCTCGTAAGAGACGATCGAGGCGACCACGTCGATTGAGCAGGAGCATTGCTCGATCGCCTGCCGCGTCTCGCCATTGGCTTTCATGCAGCCGTAAACATATTCCGCGCGCGCCGAGGTCGGATAGTCATTGGCCTCCTCAGCCCTGGCCGCGTACACGGTCGCGGCCAGCACAATCACAGCGGCGACAATCGGTCGTATCCGTCCCGCACAATCCATGAGCGTCCTCCGGCTGGTTGCGATGGAAGCTATGCTATGCGTATTGTCCTGAAAAGCACTCTGTCCGAGGAAATGGCTCACAAGGTGATGAGAGTTTTGGCACGAACAATAGTGCCGGCGATGATGCTGGCGCTGGGCATGCCGGCCCAAGCCGCCGACACCATCCGCCTTGCGGTGCAGAAGACCGGAACGTTCTCCTGGGAACTGGCGACGATTCGCGAGGCGGGGCTCGACAAGGAGGCCGATCTGTCGCTGGAGGTCACCGAGCTTGCGAGCCCCGAGGCTGGCAAGATCGCGATGCGTGCCGGCAACGCCGACATCATGCTGTCGGATTGGCTCTGGGTGTCGCGCGAGCGCACGCTCGGCGCCAAGCTGACCTTCTATCCCTATTCCAGCGCGCTCGGCGCAGTGATGGTGCCCGCATCCTCGCCGATCAAGACGCTCGCCGATCTGAAGGGCCGCAAGCTCGGCGTCGGCGGCGGCCCGATCGACAAAAGCTGGCTGCTGCTGCAGGCGCGGATGAAGCAGGACGGCCTCGACCTCAAGTCGGATGCGACCATCGTCTATGGCGCGCCCCCCCTGATCGCCGCCAAGGCGCTCGACGGCGAGATGGATGCGAGCCTGAATTTCTGGAATTTCTGCGCCCAGCTCGAGGCCAAGGGCTTCAGGCGTCTCGCCGGTATCGAGGAGATCTTGCCGAAACTCGGCGCCAAGGGCGCGGTCTCCGCCGTCGGCTATGTCTTCGATGAGGGCTGGGCCGCGAGCCATCGCGACGCCGTGGCGCGCTTCATCGCCATGACCCGCAAGGCCAAGCAGCTTCTGGTCACCTCCGACGCGGCCTGGGACAAGATCGCTCCGCTCACCGGCGCGACCGATCCGGCCATGTTAAAGACCTATCGCGACCGCTATCGCGACGGCATTCCGCGCCGGAGCATCAATGACGAGGAAGCCGATGCGCGCGTGCTCTATCGCGTGCTGGCCGAGATCGGCAGCCGCGATCTGGTCGGGCCGGCGGCGGAGCTCGATCCCGGCACATTCTATCACGCCGTGCCCGGAGACTGAGGTGCTGCGCCTTCTGTCGATTGCCCTGTTGCTTGCGATCTGGTGGACAGCCGCGCTGTTCGTCGACGGTGCAAAACTGCCCTCCCCGCCTGTCGTACTCCACGTCATCATCGCGGAAGCGGCCTCAGGCGCGCTTTTCCTGCATCTCGGCGCCACGCTCGCGCGCGTCGCGCTCGCCTTCGTGCTGGCAATGTCGCTCGGCAGTGCCATCGGCTATCTGATGGGACGCGTGAAGCTTGCAGACCGGCTCGGTGATCCCTGGCTGATCCTGCTGCTCAATCTGCCGGCGCTGGTGGTGATCGTGCTGGCGTATATCTGGGCGGGGCTCACCGAGGCCGCGGCGATCGCGGCGATTGCCATCAACAAGCTGCCGACCGCGGTCGTCACCTTGCGCGAAGGCACGCGCGCACTCGACCGTTCGCTCGACGAGATGGCGACCGTCTTTGCGATGCCGCGCTGGCGCGCCTTCCGCCATGTCGTGTTGCCGCAGCTAGCACCCTACATCGCGGCCTCAGCCCGCTCCGGCCTGTCGCTGGTCTGGAAGATCGTGCTGGTCGCCGAGCTCCTGGGGCGGCCGAATGGCGTCGGTTTCGAGATCGGCGTAGCCTTCCAGCTGTTCGACACGCCGCGCCTGCTCGCCTACTCCCTGACCTTCGCCGCGGTCGTGCTCGTGATCGAGACGGCGCTGGTGCAGCCGTTCGAAGCCCGCGCAACACGGTGGCGGCCCCGTGCGGCTTGAGGTCGAGATCACGGGCAAGACCTACCGGAGCGCTGCGGGCGGAACGCACGAGGTGCTGTCGCCCCTGAAATTCGCGTTGCAGTCCGGCGAGGTCGGCGTGCTGATCGGCCCCTCCGGCTGCGGCAAGAGCACGATGCTGCGCATCATCCTCGGGCTCGATCGCGACTTCGACGGCCAAGTCGCGCGCCCACCGGAAGCGCGGATCGGCATGGTGTTCCAGGAGCCACGGCTATTGCCGTGGCGCTCGGTCGAGCAGAATGTGCGGCTTGCTGCGCCTGACGTCACCGATGGCAAGCTGTCGGAGCTGTTCAGGATTCTCGAGCTCGACGCGCACCGCAGCCACTTCCCCGGCGAATTGTCGCTGGGCCTCGCACGCCGCGTCGCGCTCGCCCGTGCCTTCGCAGTCGAGCCCGATTTGCTGGTGCTCGACGAGCCCCTCGCCTCGCTCGACGATGCGCTCGCCGGCCGCCTGCGCGACGAGATCGCGACCCTGGTGGCAAGCCGTCCCGTGATGACGCTGCTGGTTACCCACAGCCTCGACGACGCCATCCGCCTCGGCGATCGCCTGTTCTTCCTGTCGCCCCGCCCTGCACGCATCGTGCAGGAGGTGCCGATCCCGATTCCGCGCGCAGAGCGCAGCGAGGTTGAGCTCGCCAGGATCAGGACGGAGCTTGCGGCCTTGCTGCTTGAATCGAAATGAGAACTCGTGGTCAATTGCGCTCAACGAGACTGTCCAGGGAGGTCACCATGCGCCGTCAGCTGATTGCCACAGGCATCCTGTTGGTTGCGATGCCAGGCGTGGCGCTCGCGCAGGCCAAGGGCAAGGGCATCCGTCTCTGGAATTTGACCAGCGAGACGATCTCCGGCTTTCAGCTCGCACCGTCAGGCAAGACCGACTGGGGCCCGAACCAGTGCCTGAACGACAAGGACAAGGAGGTCGACCACGACGAACGTCTGCGCATCACCGGCGTCGAACCCGGCCGCTACGACGCCAAGGTCAGCTATCCCAATTCACGGCAATGCGTCGTCCGCGACATCGAGATCAAGGCCGACGCGGTGTTCTCGATCGCCGACAAGGATTTAAAGGACTGCACGAAGTAGCGTGCGCATCACGCCTTGTCATGCGTATGCGGATATTCGCAGCGCCAGCGCACCGCCTGCCATTTCGGGTGATCACCGATCCATTGCGCGATATAGGGCGGCGCGGCCATGGAGCATTGCGCCGGCGAGCCGCCGAAGTTGAACACCAGATGCTGCTCCTCGCAGGTCGCAGGCGAGAGCAGCGCACACACAGTCACCACCAGGTCGATCGGGTTCATGCCGGGAATCCTTCAGGGATCGAAGAAAACTACCATAAAAACCTACGTCCTGGGCAGTCAGAAGTTTCAAACAGGCGCGAGCCATGCGGGGCAACGGTTATGGCTTCGTTCCCACACGCACCTCGGTTGCCGCAGTGACAGAGGTGCAGCCGGCGCCTTGCCGCCCGTTGATTTCGTCAATAAGCTGGTCCCGACAACTGCTAACAGGCTGATGGCTCTTACGGAAACCTCCCGCCGCGGCGTCGCGGCCGCAGTCTGCGTGCTGGTGCTTTTGGCCAGCACCTGGGCTGTCACGGGTTACATCCGGCGAGCTGCTGCCGAGGCACCGCCGGACAAATCGAATTCTGCCCGCACCGCGCCTTCCGGCACCGCAGACAGCGACCAGCCCGTGGTCAAGCTGACGCCGAGCCAGCAAACACAGATCGGGCTCGAAACCGCGCTTCTGGAAGCCGCGCCACATCCGGAGCAATTCCGCGCCTATGGTGCCGTGCTCGATATCTCCCGCATTACGGAGCTCACAAACAACTACGCCAATGCGCAAGCTCAATTCCAGACAGCGCAGGCCAAGCTCGAAGTCGCCAAGAGCGCCTACGACCGCACCAAGAATCTCGTCGACTCCGCCGCCCTTCCGAAGAAAGAAGCCGAGACCGCGGAGGGAACGCTGCGGGTCGACAAGGCCGCACTGGCCGCGGCAGAATCGCAGCTCAGAACTCTCACCGCTACGGCACAGCAGGAATGGGGGCCAGTCGTCGGCCGGGGAATCGTCGAGCGCTCGCCTGCCGTTGTCAAACTAATCGAACGCGACCAGCTGCTGGTTCAGGTGACACTGCCGCCCGGCGTGACCGTCACCGGCACTCCGGGAACGGCTCTGGCGCAGGCACCGACGCGGAATGCCAATATCGATCTCCAGTACATCTCTCCGGCAACGCGCACCGACCCTCGTATTCAGGGATTGAGCTATTTCTTCTCCGTGCCGGGGGACAGCGGCCTACTGCCGGGCATGAACACCACTGTCTATGTGCCGTCAGGTAACACCTATGAGGGTGTATTCATCGAGGACACCGCGATCGTGCGATGGCAGGGGCGATCGTGGGTTTACCTGCGCGTGAGCCCCGACAGCTTCCGACGGCACCCGATCAGCACGGATCAGCCGGTCTCAGACGACGACTATGTCGTCCGGGACATCCCATCCGGATCCGAAATCGTCATGCGCGGAGCACAAGTCCTGCTGTCCGAAGAGGCCAAGAGCGAGCTTCGGGGCGGCGATGACGACTGATGACACCGGCTCCGGCAGGTCAGGCCCACAAGCCGCTCTCGTCGCATTCGCCATCCGCTTCCGCGGCATCGTGCTGGCGCTTTCCTTTGCTCTGCTGGGCTACGGCTTGTTCGCAATCGGCGAAGCCAAATACGGGGTCTTTCCCGAATTCGCCCCGCCTCAGGTGACCATACAAACCGAAGCCCCTGGCCTCAGCCCGGAGCACGTCGAGATCCTGGTCACACAGCCGATCGAGACGTCGATCAATGGCCTGGCCGGCGTCGAGAGTCTGCGCTCGTCATCGATCCAGGGCCTCTCGGTCGTAACCGTCGTCTTCCAGCCGCGCAGCGATATCTACCGCGCGCGACAATTGGTGACGGAACGTCTCGCGGTCGTCGCCGCGCGACTGCCGCAAGGCGTTCAACCGCCGTCGATGACGCCATTGACCCCGCTGGCCGGCACGGTGCTGGTCATCGGCCTGACGTCCGACAAGCGATCGCTGATGGATCTGCGCACCATCGCGGACTGGACCGTGGCACGACGGCTGCTGGCCGTCCCGGGCGTGGCGCAAGTCTCGACTTACGGCAAGGACGTCAGGTCTTTGCAGGTTCAGGTCCGTCCAAATGATCTGATCCGCTTTCGAGTCGGCCTAAACGATGTGCTGGCCGCCGCGCGTAAGGCCACAGGCGTGCGCGGCGCCGGGTTCATCGACACCGCCAATCAGCGCATCACGCTGCAAACCCAGGGCCAGTCACTGACGCCCGACCAACTTGCCCGCACCGTTCTTCTGCACGAAGGCGGCGCCAGCGTGGTCCTCGGCGACGTCGCCACCGTCGTAACCGCTCCCGAACCGCCGATTGGCGCCGCCCTCATCGACGGCGCACCTGGCATCATGCTCATGGTCAGCCAGCAATATGGCGCGAATACACGAGAGATCACCACGCGCGCCGAAGCCGCGCTGCAAGAGCTGCGTCCCGGCCTCGAGGCCGACAACGTCAAGCTATATGCGGACATATTTCGTCCCGCCAGCTTCATCGACGCCGCAACGAAGAACGTCCTCAATGCCCTGTTGATCGGCGGGGCACTGGTGGTCATCGTTCTTTTTCTATTCCTGTTCGACTGGCGCACCTCGATCATCAGTTGCACTGCAATCCCCCTGTCGTTGATAGCGGCCGTACTCGCATTGCAATGGATGGGCGAGACTCTGAACACGATGACTCTCGGCGGCCTCGCGATTGCGATCGGCGAGGTCGTCGATGATGCCGTCATCGGCGTCGAAAACGTCGTGCGCCGGTTGCGCGAAAATCGCCGGGCGACGGTGCCGAGACCCGAGCCTCGCGTCGTGCTCGACGCCTTCCTCGAGGTGCGCACCGCGGTTGCTTATGCGACGTTTGCGGTACTGCTGGTCTTCTTTCCGGTTTTGGCCCTTTCCGGCATTGCCGGCCGCCTGTTCGCCCCCCTGGGTATCGCTTACATCCTCGCCGTGATCGCCTCGCTCGCGGTCGCCCTCACGGTGACGCCGGCGCTCTCCATGCTGCTCCTCGTCGGCAGAAGCGGCAGAGAGCGCCTGCATGAACCGCCTGCGGTGCGATGGTCGCGTCGCCATTACCAGGCCCTGCTACGTCATATCGGCCGCTTCCCGAAGCTCGTGATGGCGGCCGCCGCGGCTGTCACGATCGCCGGCGCAGCGATGTTGCCCTTCTTCGGCGGAACCTTCCTGCCGGATCTGCGCGAAGGCCATCTGATCTTGCACGTCTCCGCGATCCCCGGGACCTCGCTCGACGAATCCCTTCGCATCGGCAAACTGATGACGGACGCGCTGCAAAATATCCCGGGCATCCGCAGGGTAGCGCAGCACGCAGGGCGAGCCGAGGCTGGCATCGACACAGTTGGTCCGCACTCCAGCGAGTTCGAGGTCGATCTGGAGCCGGAGCTCTCGGGTCAGGAGCAATCCGAAGCCGAAGCACGCATCAGGGCCGCCTTGGCCGACTTCCCGGGAATTTCCTTCTCCAGCAAGACCTATCTGACGGAGCGCGTGGAAGAAACCGTCTCTGGCTTCAGCGCAGCTGTCGTCATCAACATCTATGGGCCGGATCTCGACTCACTCGACCGCGCCGCGCGCGACGTCGCGCGCGAACTCGACGAGGTCGGGGGTGCGGCCGACGTGCAGCGGCGAACTCCGCCGGGAATGCCGCAGGTCAATGTGACGCTTCGCCCGACCGATCTGCAACGTTGGGGGCTCGATGCGGTCGAGGTGCTCGAGCTGGTGCGCACGGCCTATCAGGGCGACATCGTCGGACAAGGATATGAAGGCAATGCTGTCTTCAATGTCATCGTGATTCTCGATGCACATGTCCGAGCGCGGCTCACCCAGATCGGAGACTTGCCGGTGCGCACGCCGAGCGGAGCTTACATTCTGCTCAAGCAGATCGCTGACGTTTACGAAACCTCCGGACGGTATCAAATCCAGCACCAGAATGCGCAGCGCGTTCAGACGGTCACGTCGAATGTCAACGGACGCGACCTCGAATCCTTCGTAGCGGCGGCGAAACGAAAACTGGCTCGCGAGGTCACGCTGCCCACCGGTGCCCGCCTCGAATTTGCCGGAGCCGCCGAGGCCCAGGCCCGGTCTCGGCGCGATCTCATCGTCAACTCCTTGCTGGCCGGAACGGGCATCATCATTCTCCTTGCGATGGTAACGGGCCATTGGCGCAATCTGTTGCTGGTCATGATCAACTTGCCATTTGCCTTCGTCGGCGGAGTGTTCGCTTTGGCGCTGACGGGTGGCCTGCTTTCGCTCGGATCGATGGTCGGCTTTGTCACGCTGTTCGGCATCACGCTGCGCAACTCCATCCTCATCATCTCTCACTACGAACATCTCGTCCTCGTCGATGGTCGCGTCTGGGACCTCGATACCGCGATCGAAGGTGCGTCCGACCGTCTCGTTCCGATTCTGATGACGTCGCTTGTGACAGGCCTGGGATTGCTGCCACTCGCGATCGGCGCGGGAGAGCCCGGGCGTGAAATCGAGGGACCCATGGCGATCGTCATCCTTGGAGGATTGATGACGTCGATGGCACTTAGTCTGCTGGTCCTGCCGACCCTGGCGCTTCGATATGCGCGTTTCAAGAACCACCCCGATGGGGCGCAGAAGCACGACGATACGCAGCTTCAAACTCAGCCACACTGACCGACCGTCAGCGAAAGGCGGTGCGCGGAAAACACAGGCCGGACTTTAGCGGGAGAGGACCGAGCCCAAGCTCGATCAGATGTGGCTTTGTGTGAATGGCGAGTCGGAGCGAGCCACATGACGAGCTGCGACCACAATTCCAATACTACCACGGCTTCGAGGGCATCTGCCATCGAAGCCGTGGCAAGCCGTCAGTCTTACTTGCGCGCAGCGCAGGCGTACATGTTGATTTCCATGCCGACCGGCACTTCCACGATCTTCGGAGCTTTCCAGGCCATTCGGGGTCTCCCCAAGTATTGAGCGCGACATCGCGCCGGGCAAAACCTAGGGCTGCGTCAAGCACAGCGCAAGTCTGGAATCGGACCGCAAGCACAGCGAAGTATCGCGTAACACACGCAAATTTCGCTCTCGGGCAAAGCGCCTTCGCTCCCAGTCAAGCGCTGATGACCTCAGCGCAACAATCGCAGCAATGCGCGTCCTGCACGCGAATTCAGCTCCTTGGCGTCGAGCGTGCCGTCCTTGTCAGGATTTGCGGCGTTGAAGCGCTGCTCCACGACGGCGAGATATTCATCGAGCGTCAGCGTGCCGTCGTGATCGGGGTCCGCGGCGGCGAGTTCTTTCGCCGACAAGCGTCCGCGCAATTCGCGGACATCGAGCGTGCCATCATGGTCCGGATCGAGCTTGGCGAACAGCGCTGCTGCGGCCTTCTTCACCTCGGCCAGATCGAGCGTGCCGTCATTGTCGGTGTCGAACAACTTGACGGCGCTGCCGGAGGCAGACCAGGCCGGACCGGACACCACGGCAAACGTGAGCGCAAGCGCAACTGAGCGACGCGATATCATTTTGACCTCCCTGACCATGAGCCCGATTCGCCGGGTTCGCGACAACATAAGTCCGCAAGACGGCCATGGTTCAAGTCCGGAATTGCAGCTATGGCACTGCACAACCGGCGGAGCCAGACTGTCCACGCGGCTGCTCACTACAGGCCTTGCATCATGCCACGGAATTTTTTCAGCGTCTGCGCGCAAGTCGGAGTTGTTCGTCAGGTTTCCCTCAGGTGACCAGTGCCTGGCATCCAACATATCGGCAGCGCAGTTTCGACTTTCGTATTGACGGCTTTTGCTTTCCGACAGAGTGTTGCAATCGCAGCGTCAAAAGACGCGCATATTGGGAGGAACGGGATGAAACGCCTTGCGATGGCCGCGAGCCTCGTCATATCCGCATGCTCGGTTGCGAGCGCACAGACGACCGATCAACTGGTCAAGGGCGCAACCGATACGTCGAACGTTCTCAATTACGGGATGGGCTACAATCTTCAGCGCTTCTCGACGCTGAACCAGATCAACAAGGATACCGTCAAGAACCTCGTCCCGGTCTGGAATTACTCGCTCAACGACGATCGCAGCGAGGAATCGCAGCCGCTGGTGTATCAGGGCGTGATCTACGTGACCTCTCACAATGCGACCATGGCGGTCGACGCCAAGACCGGCAAGCAGATCTGGAAATCCAAGATCGAATATCCGGCGGAGACACCGCGCATCGTCTGCTGCGGCATCATCAACCGCGGCGGCGCGCTGTTCGACGGCAAGCTGTTCCGCACCACGTTAGACGCCAACGTGATTGCGATCGACATCAAGGACGGCAAGGAGCTGTGGCGGCAGAAGGCGGCCGACATCAAGGAAGGCTACTCGATGACGGTCGCGCCGCTGGTGGCTGACGGCGTCGTCATCACCGGCATCTCCGGCGCCGAATTCGGCACCCGTGGCTTCATCGACGGCTGGGATCCTGCAACGGGCAAGCATCTCTGGCGCACCCACTCGATCCCCTCGCCGGACGAGCCCGGTGGCGACACCTGGAAGGGCGACACCTGGAAGCTCGGCGGCGGCTCGACCTGGATCACAGGGTCCTATGATCCCGAGCTGAACACGGTGTACTGGGGCATCGGCAATCCCGGCCCGTTCAACGCGGCCGTGCGTCCGGGCGACAATCTCTACACCTGCTCCGTGCTGGCGATGGATCCCAAGACCGGCAAGATCAAGTGGCACTACCAGTTCTCGCCGAACAATCCGTTCGACTATGACTCGGTGGCCGAGATGGTCCTCGCCGACATGAATGTCGAGGGCAAGCCGACCAAAGTGCTGATGGATGCGAACCGCAACGGCTTCTTTTATGTGCTCGACCGCACCAACGGAAAGGTGCTCGCCGCCAATCCTTACGTGAAGGTGAATTGGGCGAGCGGCGTTGACCTGAAGACGGGCAAGCCGATCGAGACCGACGTTGTCAAGGATGCCCGCGACGGCAAGAAGGTCACCGTCTATCCGTCGATCCTCGGCGGCAAGAACTGGGAGCCGATGTCGTTCAACCCGCAGACCGGCCTTGCCTACGCCAACACGCTCGCCTTCGGCGGCAAGTACAAGTCGGAGCCAGCCACCTTCAAACAGGGTGAATGGTATCTCGGCATGGACCTGACCGATCCCTGGGAGTGGGGCACCGGACCGCGCGGCCATCTGAAGGCGATCGATCCGATGACCGGCAAGGCCAAGTGGGAAGCGGCCAGCGACATCCCGCGCTTCTCCGGCGTGCTGTCGACCGCGGGCGGCGTCGTCTTCACAGGCGCACTGACCGGCGAGTTCGAGGCCTTCGACGCCGACACCGGCAAGAAGCTCTGGCAGTTCCAGACCGGTTCCGGCATCGAGGGACAGCCGGTGACCTGGCAGCAGGACGGCGTGCAGTACGTCGCCGTCACGAGCGGCTATGGCGGCGTGTACTCGCTGTTCTCCGGCGACGAACGGCTGGCCAAGGTGCCGCCCGGCGGCTCGCTCTGGGTCTTTGCGGTGAAGCAGTAACGGCAAGACATTTTGAGGCACATATCTCACAAGACGGTGGCGATCCTCGCCACCGTCGCGGTGCTGACGGTCGCGCTTGCGGCGACCGTCCGTGCCGCGGATGATTCGAACGGCAATCCGTTGCAGGCGCAGATCGACCATGGCAAGTCGACCTATGCCGAAAAATGCTCGCACTGCCACGGCCCCAATTTGATGAACTCCGGCACCATCACGCCGGACCTGCGCGCCTTCCCTGACGACAGGACGCGTTTCGTCACCACCGTGAAGAACGGCAAGAACAACAAGATGCCGCCCTGGGGCGATGTTCTGAGCGACGATGACATCGGCAATCTCTGGGCCTTCATCTCGAGCCGGAGGAAGCCATGAAGGACCGGTTTGCGGCGGTCGCGCTGCTGACGATGCTCGCAGCTCCGGCGACGGCGGCCTGGACGTCGGCTTGGGCAGCCGATCCCCTCGCTATCTGTCTCGACGAGGACCGTCCGCCACTCTCGGCGCATCACAAGGGCAAGCCGGACTCGGGCTTCGACGTGCTGCTGGCGCAGGCGATCGCGGACCGGATGGGACGGCCGCTCAAAATCCAATGGTTTGAGAGCAAGCTGGATGAGGATTCGAGCCCGCAGCTCGAGGCCAATGCGCTGCTCTCCGATGGACGCTGCTCGCTGATCGGCGGCTACGCGCTGACGACGGATTCGCTCGTCAAGCCAGGCGTGCAAACGGCGCGGCTGCCGGATTTTGCCGGCGCCACGCGCGACGATCGGCGCCGCCGCGTTGCGCTCGGCATGCTCGCGCCGACCAGGCCTTACGTTTACTCACCGATGACCGTCGTCCTCGGCTCGAAGGCGCGCGAGCGCAGGATTGCCGATATCGGCGATCTCGCCGGGCTTCGCCTCGCGATCGAGAGCGGCTCTCTCGGCGACGCCATCCTCATGACCTTCGACAAGGGAAAGCTGATCGACAACATCACCCATCTCGTCCCCGGCCGCGACGATCTCCTCGGCGCGCTCAATCGCGGTGACTATGACGCGACCCTGATTGACCTTGCTCGCTACGACGCCCATCGCGCCGCGCATCCTGATACGGCCATCACCGCCTCCGGCTATTATTATCCGATCGGTGCCAACCGCGGCTACGTCGGACTCGGCAGCGATCCTGCCTTGATCGAGGCCGTCAACAAGGCGCTGGCGGATCTTGTCACCGAGGGCAAGATCGCCGAACTCGGCAAACAGGCCGGCCTCACCTATCTGCCGCCACGCGAGCCCGCGATCCTTGGCGATGTCTGGACGAAAATCATTCAGCGGTGACCAAGAACGTTCCTGTATCCCGGACGCGCTGCAACGCCCCTTAGCGTTGTTGCGCGGAGCCGGGACCCATGCCGCGTCGTGCACCTCGCTGCGTGGGCCCCGGCTCTGCAGCGCACCGCTGAAGTAGCGCTCCGCTGCGTCCGGGGTACAAGCAAGGATCGCATCCGACCAACGCCTAGTGTTACAAGCACATGGGCCGGCTATAATCACGCGCTGTCGCCCCGGACGAGAAAGGCCGAGCGCATGAAACCCGATGCCGTCGCCGTCACAGCCCTGGTCATCCTGCTTTTTCCGATGGGCTATTTCCTGCTGGCCTCGCCCGCATTCCTGCTGGTGAAGCTGGACATTCCGCCCGTCACGCAATTGCTGCGCGGGATGTTCAACATCCAGTTCAGAATGATTGCCGTGACCGGTGTCCTTGCGACCATGGCTTTCCTCGTCGCAGGTCGGCCGCTTTTCGCCATGGGCATCGGCTTGATCGCGGCCCTCGCGATCCAGGGACGCGGCTGGTTCATGCAACGGATGGACGATGAGCTCAGCGCCAGGGATGCGGGTGACATTGATGCCGTGCGCCGGCTACGCCGGCTGCATTGGAGCGGAATGCTCTGCAACGCCACGCTGGTCGCGGCGCTGGTGACCAGCATTCCCTACGTCGCCACGTCGAATTGAGCGGGCCGGGCCTAGGTTTCGTCCACCGCGACGGCACCCTGCTGGGCCTTGTGGATCGAGGACGGCACCACGCCGAAATACTTCCGGAACACGCGGCTGAAATGCGATGAGCTGGAGAAGCCCCAGGAGAACGCGACATCGGTGATGGTCTTGCCACCGTGGGCCTCGAGCTCCTGGCGGCAGTTCTGCAGGCGCGCTTGCCAGATGTAGTCGCTCACCGTGGTGCCGCGCTCCGAGAACAGCATGTGCAGATAACGCTTGGAGCAGCCCAGCTCGGCGGAGATCTGGTCGATGCACAGATCCGGATCACGCAGATGTTCGCGGATGAAAAATTGTGCACGTACGTACATCGCCTCGGGCCCGACCCGATCGAACATCGTATCGGCCTCGCGCAGCGGCAGCAGCAACAGGTCGATCAGCGAATCGGCAACGCCGACCGCACTGTTGGCCGACAGCTTCGCCGCCTCGTCGAACGTGGCATGGACGAAATCATGGGCAATCCGCCCCGTTCCCGTCTTCGCCGATAGCTTGCAGGCCGGCATGCGCTGTGACGGGAAGCCGCGATCGCGCAAAAGCGCCTTCGGTACGATCACCACGTCGTGGCGCGTGAAGGCGGGGCTGACGATCAAGTGCGGACAGGAAACGTCATAGGCGATGATGTCGCCCGGATTCAGCTCGATGTGGCGGCCTTCCTGCTCGAAGTAAGACACGCCATAGGTCTGGAAGTGAATCTTGATGTACGGGTGTTCATTGGCCTTGGCGCGCGCGAGCGTGTGCGCGATGCGATGCTGGCTGACTTCGATCTGACAAAGCTTCAGCCGCGAGACCGTGGTGTAGTCGATGCGCCCTTCGAGCGAGGATGCCTCCAGCGGATCGACATCGAAGTGACCACACAGACTCGTCAGTCCGTCGACCCAGCTCTGGATCTGACGCTTGGGCGTCAGACCCGTCGTCGAGAGCGTGTGAATTGTGTCGGACATTAATCCAGCCACTGGTGATACCCGGAGATCCGACGCGAATCGCGGCCAGCGCCTGCTGAAGCCCTCAGCCATGATTGCGTGACGTTTACCTCAAATTTGGGCGGTCTTTTGAAACGAGCGCCAGCGTTCCATTGCCACCCTTGACGGTTAATCCTCCGCCTTAGTTGCACCGCCGTCAAGGGGAACCTGAGCGTTGAGCACGGCACCGCGCCGCGCCGAAGCCGCTGAATTCGCTACCGCAAAATCAAAAACTTTGCGTTCGTGCGCTGTCGAGCAAAGCGGGTTCACTCTTGGGCAAGTTTCCCGTTGGCGAAGTCGTTAGGGATTGCAGCAGGAACAAAAAGAACGGGCCGCTCCTGCACGTGGACCCGTAGCTCTCATCAGGAGGAGGAAACAGCACAGCATCGTTTCTGGTCCCCAAAGTGACCGCCCTGCACGAGCAGACGCCGGACGAGAAGCCCGGTGATTAAGCAATGCTTCGGAAATAATAAACGAGACCAACGGAGGAATGACTATGCGCAAGGTGCTACTGGCGACCTTTCTTGGCTCCGCGGCGGCTCTCGCCGTCGGGACCGCGTCGGCCAATGACGAGCTGAACAAGATGTCGCAGAACCCGAAAGATTGGGTGATGCCGACCGGCGACTACGCCAACAACCGCTACTCCAAGCTCAATCAGATCAACGCTCAAAATGTCGGCAAGCTCCAAGTTGCCTGGACCTTCTCGACCGGTGTGCTGCGCGGCCACGAAGGCGGCCCGCTGATCATCGGCAACATGATGTACGTCCATACGCCTTTCCCGAACAAGGTCTACGCCATTGACCTTTCAAACGAGAACAAGATCGTCTGGAAGTACGAGCCGAAGCAGGATCCGAACGTCATCCCAGTGATGTGCTGCGACACGGTTAACCGCGGCCTCGCATTCGGCGACGGCAAGATCTTCCTGCACCAGGCCGACACGACCCTCGTCGCGCTCGACGCCAAGACCGGTCAGGTCGCATGGACCGCCAAGAACGGCGATCCGAGCAAGGGCGAGACCGGCACCTCGGCACCGATGGTCGTCAAGGACAAGGTGCTGATCGGCATCTCCGGTGGCGAGTTCGGCGTTCAGGCCCATATGAGCGCCTACGACATCAAGACCGGCAAGCTGGCCTGGCGCGGCTATTCGGAAGGTCCGGATGACCAGATCCTGGTCAACGACAGCACCACCGCACTCGGCAAGCCGATCGGCAAGGATTCGAGCCTCAAGACCTGGCAAGGCGATCAGTGGAAGATCGGCGGCGGCGCCACCTGGGGCTGGATCTCCTACGATCCCGAGCTGAACCTGATCTACTACGGGTCGGGCAACCCCTCGACCTGGAATCCGAAGCAGCGTCCCGGCGACAACAAATGGTCGATGACGATCTGGGCACGTAACCCGGACACCGGCGCGGCCAAGTGGGTCTATCAGATGACGCCCCATGACGAATGGGACTATGACGGCGTCAACGAGATGATCCTCTCGGATCAGTCGATCAACGGCCAGGCACGCAAGCTGCTGACGCATTTCGATCGTAACGGCCTCGGCTATACGCTCGATCGCGCAACCGGCGAGCTTCTGGTCGCCGAGAAGTACGATCCGAAGGTGAACTGGACCTCCGGCGTCGACATGGACAAGAACTCGCCGACCTATGGTCGTCCGAAGGTGCTCGACGCAGCTTCGACCGACAAGGCGGGTGAAGACCACAACGTGAAGGGCATCTGCCCGGCCGCGCTCGGCACCAAGGACGAGCAGCCGGCAGCCTACTCGCCGGACACGCAGCTGTTCTACGTCCCGACCAACCACGTCTGCATGGACTACGAACCGTTCAAGGTGAGCTACACCGCGGGCCAGCCCTATGTGGGTGCGACGCTCTCGATGTATCCGCCGCAGGGCGATACCAACATGGGTAACTTCATCGCCTGGGACGGCAAGACCGGCAAGATCGTGTGGTCGAACAAGGAGCAGTTCTCGGTCTGGTCGGGTGCGCTCGCAACCGCCGGCGGCGTGGTGTTCTACGGCACGCTCGAAGGCTACCTGAAGGCGGTCGACGCCAAGACCGGCAAGGAGCTCTACAAGTTCAAGACTCCCTCCGGCATCATCGGCAACGTCACCACCTATGAGAACGGCGGCAAGCAGTATGTCGCAGTGCTCTCCGGCGTCGGCGGCTGGGCCGGTATCGGTCTGGCAGCAGGTCTGACTGATCCGACCGCGGGCCTCGGCGCGGTCGGTGGCTACGCGGCGCTCAGCAACTACACGGCCCTCGGCGGCACGCTGACCGTGTTCTCGCTGCCCAACTAGCCTCTGTTCAGAATCGCTCCGGCGCGTGGATCAGATCCACGCGCCGGCTCGTCTCCATCTGACGCCTTCGAGGAACAGCTCTTGCGTAAAATCTGCTCTGTCATTGCTACTATGATCTTCGTTGCGTCCGGGGGAATTGCTGTTGCGGACGGCTCGGGCGATCCGACTGCCGTCAAGCAGAACGAAACTGGCGAATGGCTCGATAAGGACGGAAATCCGACCTACAAGATCAACGGCGACTCCGTCGATTGGTACACCTATTCCGGATACCGCCGCTATCACTCGGACTGCCACGTCTGTCATGGCCCTGACGGCATGGGCTCGACCTATGCACCCGCATTGAAGGATTCGCTCAAGACGATGAGCTATGCCGACTTTCTCGGCGTCGTCGCCTCCGGTCGCAAGAACATCTCGACCGCCTCGGAGAACGTGATGCCGGCCTTCGGCGATAACCCGAACGTCGCCTGCTACATGGACGATCTCTACGTCTATCTGCGCGCCCGCTCCAACGAGGCCTGGGGCCGTGCCCGCCCGGGCAAGCACGAGGACAAGAACGACGCCTATACCAAGAATGAAGATTCGTGCATGGGCAAGAAGTGAACGTTTGCAGCCCGGCCGAGACTTACGTCTTGGCATCCTGCGAGAATTTGAGGAGTTACCGATGAAGACACGTGCCGCCGTCGCTTTCGAAGCCAAAAAACCGCTCGAAATCGTCGAAGTCGATCTGGAAGGACCGAAGGCCGGCGAGGTCCTGGTCGAGATCAAGGCGACCGGCATCTGCCATACCGACGCCTACACACTCGACGGTTTCGACAGCGAAGGAATCTTCCCGTCGATCCTCGGCCACGAGGGCGCCGGGATCATCCGCGAGATTGGCGCGGGCGTCACCTCGGTGAAGCCGGGCGATCACGTCATTCCGCTCTACACGCCGGAATGCCGGCAGTGCAAAAGCTGCCTGAGCCAGAAGACCAATCTCTGCACCGCGATCCGCGCGACGCAAGGAAAGGGCGTGATGCCCGACGGCACCAGCCGTTTCTCCTACAAGGGCAAGCCGATCTACCACTATATGGGCTGCTCGACCTTCTCCAACTTCACGGTGCTGCCGGAAATCGCGGTGGCGAAGATCCGCGAGGACGCCCCCTTCGACAAGAGCTGCTACATCGGCTGCGGCGTCACCACCGGCGTCGGCGCCGTCGTCAACACCGCGAAGGTTACGCCCGGCTCCAACGTCGTGGTGTTCGGTCTCGGCGGTATTGGGCTGAACGTGATCCAGGGCGCCAAGATGGCCGGCGCCGACAAGATCATCGGTGTCGACATCAACGACTCCAAGGAGGAATGGGGCCGCCGGTTCGGCATGACCGACTTCGTCAATCCCAAGAAACTCACCGGCGACATCGTCCCGCATCTCGTCACGCTGACCGACGGTGGCGCCGATTACACCTTCGACTGCACCGGCAACACCACGGTGATGCGCCAGGCACTGGAAGCCTGCCATCGCGGCTGGGGCACCTCGATCATCATTGGCGTTGCCGAAGCCGGCAAGGAAATCGCCACCCGTCCGTTCCAGCTCGTCACCGGCCGCAACTGGCGCGGCACCGCCTTCGGCGGGGCCCGCGGCCGCACCGACGTGCCGAAGATCGTCGACTGGTACATGAACGGAAAGATCCAGATCGATCCGATGATCACCCACACGCTCAAGCTCGAAGATATCAACAAGGGCTTCGACCTGATGCATGAGGGCAAATCAATTCGTTCAGTCGTCGTGTTCTAGCTCAAGCGTCACCCCCAAGGAGGATCGGCCATGACTGTTGCACTCCACCCATCGATCGATAACGGCCTCAAACAAGGTACCGGGCACTTTGCCGGCGGCACGCTCGCCTGCAAATGCAGGGATCATCAGGTCAAGGTCGGCATCAAGGGCGACGTGGCGCACAACCACGCCTGCGGCTGCACCAAGTGCTGGAAGCCGCAGGGCGCGACCTTCTCGGTCGTGGCCGTCGTCCCGCGCCAGAACCTCACCGTGCTCGAGAACGGCGACAAGCTCCAGATCGTCGATGCCTCCGCGGTGATCCAGCGGCACGCCTGCAAGGCCTGCGGCACCCACATGTTCGGCCGCATCGAGAACAAGAACCATCCGTTCTACGGTCTCGACTTCATCCATCCCGAGCTGTTCCAGGAACAGGGCTCGCAGGCGCCGCAATTCGCCGCCTTCGTTTCCTCTGTCATCGAATCCGGCGTGAAGCCCGAGCAGATGGCTGGCATCCGGTCGCGGCTGAAGGAAATCGGCCTCGAGCCCTATGACTGCCTGTCGCCCGCGCTCATGGATGCGATCGCGACCCACGTGGCGAAGGCCAAGGCCGCCTGAGCAACGTTGCCTGACAAGGCTGAGTGACAAGCCGCTTGACGATGTCCCGTCCGCTCGCTGGTTCGCCAGCGGGCAGGATGGGTGCGGCTCTCGAATGATCGCGGCCATCCTGCCGCCAGTGCACCATGCGTATGCGAGCGCGTTCCGCTCCCTCAGTCCTGGTCTTTGAATGACTGCGCAGTGTCGCCCTCTTCCGTCTTGAAGTCAGCGCGGCCTAGCGATTCTCCCTCCCTCGACTGAGGACTACTGCTTCGTCCGCTCAGTCCCTCTGGCGGACGAAGCTTTTTTGTCTTTCGATTTTACGACCGTCCGTCGCGCGACCTCTTGCTGCGCCCTGCTTTTGACAAACCCAGGATGCAATCTGTTCACGTCAAGAACACCCGGCTGTGAACGCCGGTTCGACACGATCTCTGCTAGGGTCGCGTCGTCACGATGCCGCGCGAGTTCAATCAAATAAGAACAAAACGGGAGGTATCGAGCACATCCGGACATCACGATTCGCATTCCAGCTTCCTGCCGGGACCTGCCCGTGTGGGACGACGGGTTGGCGTGCGGTCACACGACGCTACGGACATTGCGCCGACCGAAATCGGCAATGTTGAAATCAGCAAGCTTATGAAGAGCGAGGGACGATCATGATCAAGGTGAAGATCAACGGCCAGGAACAGAGCTGGGATGGCGACCCGGATCTCCCGCTACTCTGGTTCCTGCGCGACGAAGCCGGGCTGACCGGCACAAAGTTCGGCTGCGGCCAGGCGCTGTGCGGTGCGTGCACCGTCATCGTCGACAAGGAGGCGGTGCGCTCCTGCATCACCTCGATCAACGACGTCGCGGGGCGCGAGGTTACCACGATCGAGGGGCTGCATCCGGACGGCGATCATCCCGTCCAGAAGGCCTGGCGCCAGGTCAACGTTCCCCAATGCGGCTTCTGCCAAGCCGGCCAGATCATGCAGGCGGCAGCGCTGCTGATGGACAATCCCAAGCCGTCACACGACCAGATCCGCGAGGCGATGTCCGGCAACATCTGCCGCTGCGGTTGCTACCAGCGCATCGAGAATGCCGTCCATCTCGCATCGACGGGAGTGTGACATGAATTTCATCGACAATCCCGGCAAGCTCCGTGGCTTCGAAAAGAACATTAAGGTCGAGAAGGTCTCGCGCCGCAGCATCCTGAAGGGGCTCGGCATCACCGGTGGCTTCGTGCTCGCGGCCCCCGTGATGACGCGCCAGGCCTTTGCCTATGAGACCGGCGCCGGCAAGATGCCGCATGGCGTCGTGGTTGATCCGCGCGTCTTCGTTGCGGTCGCGCCTGACGGCACCGTCACCATCCTCGCCCACCGCTCGGAGATGGGCACCGGCGTGCGCACCAGCCTGCCGCTCATCGTGGCCGAGGAGATGGAGGCCGACTGGTCCAAGGTCAAGGTCGAGCAAGCTCATGGCGACGAGGTCAAGTTCGGTAATCAAGACACCGACGGCTCGCGCAGTACGCGGCACTATCTGATTCCGATGCGCCAGATCGGCGCCTCCGCCCGCACCATGCTGGAGCAGGCCGCGGCCAAGCGCTGGAACGTGCCGGCGACTGAGGTGAAGGCGGTCAATCACGAGGTCGTCCACAGCGCCAGCGGACGCAAGCTCGGCTTCGGCGAGTTGGCTGCCGATGCCGCCAAGGAATCGGTGCCTGCTATCGAAGGGCTCAAGCTGAAAGACCCCAAGGACTTCCGCTATCTCGGCAAGGGTCAGGTCAGCATCGTCGATCTCCACGACATCACCACCGGCAAGGCCCGCTACGGCGCCGACGTGCGCCTGCCGGGCATGAAATACGCCGTGATCGCGCGCCCGCCGGTGACCGGCGGCAAGCTCACCTCGTTCGATCCGGACGCGGCACTGAAAGTGCCCGGCGTCGAAAAGGTGATGAAAGTTCAAGGCTGGCCGTGGCCATCGAAATTCCAGCCGCTCGGCGGCGTTGCCGTGATCGCGCGCAACACCGGCGCAGCGATCAAGGGCCGCGACGCGCTGAAGCTGGTCTGGGACGACGGCGCCAACGGCAAATACGACTCGGTCGCCTACCGCAAGGACCTCGAGGAGGCCTCACGCAAGCCGGGCCTGGTCGTACGCCAGGAGGGCGATGCGGATGCTGCGCTCAAGACGGCCGCCAAGGTCGTCGTCGGCGAATATTATTTGCCGCATCTCGCCCATGTCAGCATGGAGCCGCCGGTCGCGGTGGCCGACGTCAAGGGCGACAAGGCTGAGATCTGGGCGCCTGTGCAGAGCCCCGGCGGCACGCGTGAGGACGTCGCCAAGACGCTCGGCATTCCCGAGGGCAATGTCACCGTCAATGTCACGCTGCTCGGCGGCGGCTTCGGCCGCAAATCGAAATGCGACTTTGCGCTGGAGGCTGCGCTGCTGTCGAAGGAGCTCGGCGTGCCCGTGAAGGTACAATGGACGCGCGAGGACGACCTCCACCACGACTTCCTGCATACCGTCTCGGTGGAACGGATCGAGGCTGGCCTCGACAAGGACGGCAAGGTGATCGCCTGGCGCCATCGCAGCGTGGCGCCGACCATCGCCTCGACTTTCGCGGCCGGTGCCAACCATGCGGCATCGTTCGAGCTCGGCATGGGGCTCGTCGACATGCCGTTCGAGATCGCCAACATCTCCTGCGAGAACCCCGAGGCCGCGGCGTTCACCCGCATCGGCTGGTTCCGCTCGGTCTCGAATATCCCGCGCGCCTTCGCGGTGCAGTCCATGGTCGGCGAAATCGCGAATGCGACCGGGCGCGACCAGAAGGAGACGCTGCTGGCGTTGATCGGCAGCCCACGCATCGTCAAGCCCAACGTCAAGGACCTCTGGAACTACGGCGAGCCCTATGACAGCTACCCGATCGACACCGCGCGCCTGCGCAAGGTGGTCGAGCTGGTCGCCGAGAAGGGCGAGTGGGGGCGGACGGTGCCGAAGGGCAACGGCCTCGGCATCGCCGTGCACCGCAGCTTCGTCAGCTATATCGCGACCATCGTCGAGGTGGCCGTGGACGAAAAGGGCAAGCTCACGGTGCCACGGGTCGACACCGCGATCGACTGCGGCACCTATGTCAACCCGGAGCGCATCGCCTCGCAGATCGAGGGCGCGGCGATCATGGGCCTGAGCCTCGCCAAATACGGCGAGATCAGCTTCAAGAACGGCAAGGTCGAGCAGAAGAATTTTGACGGCTTCCAGGTCGTCAGGATCGACGAGGCCCCGCTGGTGACCAATGTCCACATCGTGCCGCCCGGGCCTGATACGCCGCCGAGTGGCGTCGGCGAGCCCGGCGTGCCGCCCTTCGCGCCGGCACTGATGAACGCGATCTTCGCGGCGACCGGCAAGCGCATCCGCGCGCTTCCGATCGGGAAGCAATTGGAGGCGTAAAGGAACAGACGCGGCCTCGCGCCGTTTCTCTTCGATCTGACAGGAGCAGATCGATGACCAATATCTCAAGGGCGCTCGCAGTCTCGCTGCTGTCGAGCGCCTTTCTTTTGACTGTTACGGCCGCGTTCGCGCAAAGCAGCACCACCACGCCGCCGACCACGGCGACGCGCCCCACCACGCCGGACCAGAGCTCGCTTCCCAACACCAGCGCCCCGCCCGCCTCGACCACCCAGACAACCGGGCAGAGCAGCACCGATCCGAAGATTCGGGAGATGAATCAGACGGAGAAGGACAAGGTGGACAGGCAGGGGAAGTAGGTCCGGTCGCACACGCAAAATGCGGCGGACGTTGCCGTCCGCCGCATTTGCCCCCTGTCGCTCCGCCGTCTTCGATCCGCCTGCGGAGCTTATTTCTTCAGCGCGAACACCCAGACCACGCCGCCTTGCGGCACGTTGGACTCGATGCCGATATTGTTGGTCGCGAGCGCATCCTGGATGCGCTGCGCGTCGACGCCCCAGCCCGACTGGATCGCGATGTATTGCGTCCCGTCGATCTCATAGGACATCGGCATGCCCATGATGCCGGAGTTGGTCTTCTGCTGCCAGAGCAGCTCGCCGGTCTTGGCGTTGAAGGCGCGGAAGTTGCGGTCGTTGGTGCCGCCGGCGAAGACGAGATCGCCTGCGGTTGCCGTGACCGATCCAAACATCTGCGACTTCGGGAAGTCGTGCTGCCACACCTTCTTGCCGGTCGCGGGATCCCAAGCCTGGATCTCGCCGAAATGATCGGCGCCGGGCTTGGTCTTCAGGCCGATGTCCTCAGGCTTGGTGCCGAGCCAGAGCTCGCCTGGCTTGAGCGGGATCTTCTCGCCGGTGAAGCCGCCGCAGAAATTCTCGTTGGCGGGCACGTAGACGAGGCCGGTCTTCTGGCTGTAGGCCGCCGATGGCCAATCCTTTCCGCCCCATAGCGACGGGCAGAACTCCACGCGCTTGCCGACCGCAGGCTTGTGCGCGGGATCGACGATCGGCTTGCCGTTTTCGTCGATGCCCTTCCAGACATCGGTCGAGACGAACGGCCAGCCGGCGACGTAGTTGATCTTAGTCGGCGTGCGCTCGAGCACCCAGAAGATCGCATCGCGGCCGGGATGGACCAGGCTCTTGATGCTGCGGCCGTCACGCTGCAGGTCGATCAGCATCGGCGCGTCGACCTCGTCCCAGTCCCAGGAATCGTTCTGGTGATACTGGTGATAGGTCTTGATCTTGCCGTTGCCGGGATCGAGCGCGAGCACCGACGAGGTGTAGAGATTGTCGCCGGGATGCATCTCGCCGGGCCACGGCGCGGCGTTGCCGACGCCCCAATAGATCGTCTTGGTGTCCTTGTCGTAGGTGCCGGTCATCCAGGCCGAGCCGCCGCCGTTCTTCCAGTCGTCGCCCTGCCAGGTGTCGTGGCCGGGCTCACCCTCGCCGGGAATGGTGAAGGTGCGCCACAGCTCCTTGCCGTCCTTGGCATCGTAGGCGGCGACATAGCCGCGCACGCCGAACTCGCCGCCGGAGCCGCCGACGATGACCTTGCCATCGACGATCAGCGGCATCAGGGTCATGTACTGACCCTTCTTGTAATCCTGCACCTTGGTGTCCCACACCACCTTGCCGGTCTTGGCATCGAGCGCGACGACATGGTCGTCGGTGGTGGCGAGATAGAGCTTGTCTTCCCACAAGCCGACGCCGCGGCTGGTCGGATGCAGCTGGAACAGATCGTCGGGGAGCTGCCGCTTGTAGCGCCAATATTCGTCGCCGGTTTTCGCATTCAGCGCGATCACCTGCCCCATCGGTGTTGCCACGAACATCACGCCGTTATTGACGATCGGCGGCGCCTCATGGCCCTCGACGACGCCGGTGGCGAATGTCCAGACCGGCGTGAGGTCTTTCACATTCGCGGTGTTGATCTGGTCGAGCGGGCTGTAGCCCTGCCCGTCATAGGTGCGCCGATAGAGCATCCAATTGCCGGGTTCCGGATTCTCCAGGCGCTGCTGGGTGACGGGCGCGTAATTCTCGATCGGGCCGGCGATTGCGGCGGTCGAGACGACACATGTGAAGGCGACGAAGCCGGACAGCAGCAATTGCTTTCTGGTCATGTACGTTTTCATGGACGTTCCCCTTTTCATCCGATTGAATTCTTGTTTTGAATTCTTGTCGTTCGTCCCGAAATCCGCCCCTCGGCGGATGCGGCCTCTCGTGAGGCGGGCCCATCCCCGCACCGTCCGTCATCCCGGCTGCGCGCCACCTACCTTTCCGACGAAGCCGCCCGCGACGCTGAGCGAACCGTCAGCGAGTGCCAGCGGCAGCGCGGCGAGCCGCCGCGGCGCCGGGCCGTACACCACCTGCGCGCCTTCGCGCGGGTCGTATTCGGAGTTGTGGCACATGCATTTGAAAACATCTTTGTCGCCGACATCGCTCTTGACCCAGGCGGTGACGGGACAACCGGCATGGGCGCAGATCGCCGAATAAGCGAGGATGCCGTCGACGGCACGCGCTTTGGTTTGCTCGTCGAGCTCGGCGGGATCGAGCTTGATGATCAGGAGCTCGTTGAGCCGCGAGGCGCTGCGCACCACCGATGTCTTGGGATCCTGCGGCCAGGCATGCACCGGCGGACCGCCGAGCGTCAGGTCAGCTGCCTTGATCAGCTTTCCTTCGCTGTCACCTTCGGAGAAGACGAGAAGGTCGCCCTTCTGCGGCCGCTCGTCCGAGCCGGGCGCATCTTCGCCCGCGCGCACCGGTGCGGAACAGCCGAGACACGCCGTGGTGGCGAGCGCACCGAGCAGCAGCGTTCGCCGCGTCTGCTCGGCGCAGGATTCGAGTTCCGCAATGTTGTCGGAGGATGACGATGCGATGTTGGTTGGTGCATTCGACATGCACAGTAGCAGGCGCTGGAACTCTGCCGAAATGAAGGCGAAGAATTGGCGCCGCAGCGCATCAATAAGGCTTTACTCGCTTTGATTGAACACGATTGCACGCATTCAAACGCGTTTTTGCCATTTCAACATCATGTCGCGCGATCGGCATGATGATTTTGCAGATCAGGTCGATGCTGTAGGAATTGGTGCAGCGCGTTTTCGCCACGCGATGCAACCGTGGAGCGATTCAACTGCACGTTATAAAGTCAGCTTCGCACGTTCAAGACCGTAGAACGTGGCGCGGCGACGCAATGCGACCAGCGATGGTGGCCGATGCCATCTCAAAACTGTCAGCGATGCGACGTGCCCTATCGATGAACAGGCTGGCCGCCGGCGGCGGGCAGACCTCGCGCGCAGTCTGTTCGAACAGGTCGAGCCAGCGGTCGAAATGATCGCCAATCAGGCTGAGCGGCATATGCGCTCGCATCGGCGAGCCGTGATAGCGGCCGCTCATCAACACCACCGAAGACCAGAAGTCTTTGAGCTTCGCCAGATGCTCGTCCCAATTCTGGACGATAGCAAAGACAGGCCCAAGCAGCGCGTCCTCGCGGACGCGGCCGTAGAAGCGGCTGACGAGTTCCCCGATCATCTCCTCGGTAATCCCGGTACGCTCGATCGCATCCTGGGTCAGCAGGTTCCGCCGCGCGGCCGCCGCCTCGCGCTCGGCCTTCAGTCGAACCGACATGTCCTTCGTTTTCCGTTTCGTTGTTCCCGCGAGCCGCCCGCTGAACATTGTCGGGCCAAATGCGCACGACGTCTTTGTCATAGCGCAAATTGCGGGATTGGGCGGAGCGGGCGTTTTAAGCCCGCCTGCCTGCCCTATGATCAGCATCGTAGGGTGGCAAAGGCGCACTTGCGCCGTACCCACCATCTCTCTCGATCGCGACAAATGCGTGGGCACGCTCCGCTTTGCCCACCCTACGGCACCGTCATTGTAGCGATTACTGGATCAGGCGCCGTAAGAGTAAAAGCCCTGCCCGGACTTGCGGCCGAGATGGCCGGCATCGACCATTTCCTTGAGCAAGGGGGCTGGACGATATTTAGGATCGTTGAAGCCCTTATAAAAGACCTCCATCACCGACAGCATGGTGTCGAGACCGACCAGATCAGCCAGCGCCAGCGGCCCGATCGGATGGTTGCAGCCGAGCTTCATGCCGGCGTCGATTTCCTCGGCGGTCGCGATGCCCTCCTGGAGCGCGAAGATCGCCTCGTTGATCATCGGGCACAGGATGCGGTTGACCGCGAAGCCGGGGCTGTTCTTGGCCGTGATCGCCACCTTGCCGACGCGCTGGGCGAAATCGAGCGCCTTGGCGTGGGTCTCGTCGGACGTCTGCAGGCCGCGGATGAGTTCCAGCAGCTGCATGACCGGAACCGGGTTGAAGAAATGCATGCCGATGAATCGATCCGGGCGATCGGTCGCTGCGGCAAGCTTGGTGATCGAGATCGACGAGGTGTTGGTGGCAACCAGCGTGCGCGGCGACAGCGTGGCGCAGAGATCCTTCAGGATCTTGACCTTCAGCTCCTCGTTCTCGGTTGCGGCCTCGATGACGAGATCGCAGTCGGCAAGCTTCGCCCGATCAGTGGTGCCGGTGATGCGCTTGAGCGCCGCCTCGCGATCGGCCGCCGAGATCTTCTCCTTCTTGACGAGGCGCTCGAGGCTGCCGCCGACGGTCGAGATGCCGCGGTTCACCGCCGCATCGGAGATGTCGACCATCACGACCGACAGCCCGGCCGCGGCGCAGATCTGGGCGATGCCGTTGCCCATGGTCCCAGCTCCGATGATGCCAACGGTATTGATCATGGAATGACGTCCTTCTCGTTGAACGGGCCGGCCTTGAGCGGCAGCGTGCCCGGTTTGACCTGAATTTCGAGCCGCGGCGCCTTACGTGCTGCACCGCATCCAGGCTCTTCCTTAGCGCATCCGTGGCGAGAATAAAGCTGCCTTTCCGCTCGAAAAGGACATGATTTGGCGACCTCGCGGACTGATCGGCCCGAGTTTTGCGGCTCTTTCCAGCCCCTGAAATGCCGAGATTAAAGTTGACGCGCCACCGTTATTTCAATAATCGTTGAAATATGGAAAAGACAGATGCCGTCACGGCGCTCGCCGCGCTGGCGCAGGACAATCGGCTCGACGTATTCCGCCTGCTGGTGCGGTCCGGCCCTGAAGGCATGACCGCAGGTGCGATCGCGGACGCGCTGGATCTGGCGCCAAACACGTTGACGTTTCACTTCGACCGGCTGCGGATGGCCGGGCTTGCCACTGTCCGGCGCGAGGGACGCTCGATGATCTATGCGGCGCGGTTCGAGACCATGAACTCGCTGGTCGGCTTCCTCACGGAAAACTGCTGCGGCGGCGTATCATGCGCACCCGCCTCGTCTTCGAAACCTGCGCGAAAGCGCAACAAGGCTCCAGCCTGAAAGGACAGACCATGAAACGCCTGCACGTTCACCTGTCCCTCCGAAAGTATCGGCCATGGACGTGATCATCTACCACAATCCCGCCTGCGGCACCTCGCGCAACACGCTCGCCCTGATCCGCAACGCCGGCATCGAGCCGCACGTGATCGAATATCTCAAGACGCCGCCATCGCGCGCGCTGCTGCAACAGCTTGCCGCACGCATGGGGCTTTCGGTGCGTGAATTGCTGCGCGAAAAGGGCACGCCCTATGCCGAGCTTGCGCTCGACAACGCTGACCTGACCGACGACCAACTGCTCGACGCCATGATGGCGCATCCGATCCTGATCAACAGGCCGATCGTGGTTACGCCAAAAGGCGTCAAGCTGTGCCGGCCCTCCGAAGAGGTGCTGGATCTTCTGCCTCCGCAGCAGGGTGAATTCGTCAAGGAAGACGGCGAGCGTATCAGGCTCGACCGCGGCGCCTGATGATGCCAAGCCCTGTACAGCCAAGCCTTGCACAGCGCGCATTTGCCGAATGGCTCGGAACGGCGTTCCTCCTCGCCGCGGTGGTCGGCTCGGGGATCATGGCCCAGAAGCTCGCCGGTGGAAACATCGCGTTGGCGCTCCTCTGCAACACGCTTCCCACCGGCGCCATCCTCGTGGTGCTGATCCTGATGTTTGCTCCCATATCGGGTGCGCATTTCAATCCGGCGGTAACGCTGGCCTTTGCCCTGCGCGGCGAGACCGCCTGGATTGATGCGGCGATCTATATCGCAGCGCAGATTTCGGGTGCGATCATCGGCGTGTGGATTGCGCATCTGATGTTCGAGCTTCCCGTCCTCGAGGTCTCGCTGACCGAGCGCAGCGGCGCGGGACAATGGCTCGCCGAGGCCGTGGCTACCTTCGGCCTGCTGCTGACGATCTTTGGCGTCGCATCGAAAGCCTCGGCTGCCGTCCCCTACGCCGTCGGCCTGTACATCACATCGGCCTATTGGTTCACGGCCTCGACCTCGTTCGCCAATCCCGCCGTCACCATCGCCCGATCGCTGTCCGACACATTTGCAGGTATCGCGCCACACGGCGTGCCGGCCTTCATTGCCGCGCAGCTCATCGGGGCGATCGTTGCCCTTCCGCTTGCGAGCTGGCTGTGGGGCGGAGCAAGCCTGAAGCACGCTCCTGCCCACGAATGAAAGGAGTGCCCAAGCCGCTCCTCCCCTGTATTCTCCGACAGTCGTCACAACGGCAGGGGGCGGGTTTTGAAGCGAGATCGCGGCCACGACAGTGACCATCCCTTGACATCAGGCCTGGCGCTGAGACATCACGCCGGATGAACGATTTCGCGCGATCCATCGCTGCCGCATTCACGCTGATTGGCCAAGCCGATCCCGAACTTCTCGGCATCGTCGCGCTGTCGGTGCGCGTCAGCCTGACGGCCAGCATCATCGCGCTGCTGATCGGCGCGCCGTTCGGCGCTTTGCTGGCGATCACGCGCTTTCGCGCGCGACAGGTCATCATCGTGCTGACCAACGCGCTGCTCGGCCTGCCGCCGGTTGTGGTCGGACTCGCGCTTTATCTTTTGCTGTCGCGCTCCGGCCCGCTCGGCGCGGCCGGCCTGTTGTTCACGCCGGCGGCCATGGTGATCGCGCAGACGTTGCTGGCAACCCCGATCGTGGTTGCGCTGGTGCACCGGCCCGCAACCCTGTTGTGGGCCGAATATGGCGACCTTGCACGGATTGACGGACTATCGACGCTGCGCAGCATCGGCCTGTTGTTCGCGCTCGGCCGGACCTCGCTGCTGACGGCGTTCCTGGCCGCGTTCGGGCGCGCCATCGCCGAGGTCGGCGCCATCATCATCGTCGGTGGCAACATCCGCGGCTTTACCCGCACGATGACGACGGCCATTGCGCTGGAGACCAGCAAGGGCGACCTGCCGCTGGCGCTCGGCCTCGGCTTGATCCTGCTCGCACTCAGCGTCGCCGTGTCGACCGTCGCCTTCCTGCTAGTGGGACGCGTTGGGGAAAAATAGCTGCTCGCTGCCGACCTTGTAGCCGGCAATCGCATCCTGGCCCTTTGGCGAGATCAGCCAGTCGATGAAGGCCTGCCCGTCCCTGGCCTTCACGTTGGGATGCTTGTCTGGATTGACCAGCATGACGCCATATTGGTTGAACAGGCGCTTGTCGCCCTCGGTCAGGATCGCAAGCTCGCCCCGATTCCTAAACGACAGCCAGGTGCCGCGGTCCGACAACAAATACGCATTCGACGACGACGCCATGTTCAACGCCGGGCCCATGCCCTGGCCAATCTCGCGATACCAGCCGTCTTTGCCGTTGGCGGGCTCGATGCCTGCTTCTTTCCAGAGCCGCAGCTCGGCGGCATGTGTGCCGGACTTGTCGCCGCGCGAGATGAACGTCGCTTTTGCAGCAGAAATCTTGCGCAAGGCATCGGCGACGTCCTTGTCGCCCGCGATCTTTGCGGGGTCGCTCTTCGGGCCGACGATGATGAAGTCGTTGTACATGACGTCGAAGCGCTTCACGCCCTGCCCTTCCGACATGAACTTGTCCTCGGCCGGCCTGTCATGGACGAACACAACGTCGGCATCACCGCGCCGCCCGATGTCGAGCGCCTGGCCGGTGCCGACCGCGACGACCTTCACCTCGATCCCCTCCGCCTTCGTGAACAGCGGCAGCAGATAGCCGAACAGGCCGGACTGCTCCGTCGACGTCGTGGAAGCCACGGTGATGCTGCGATCCTGCGCCCATGCGCCCGTCGACAAGATTAGAACCGCTGCGATGGCGGCAAGCTTCTTCATGACATCTTCCTCATTCCCAGATGATTCAAATTAGGCGGAGACAATGACGTGGGAAAGCCCGACGTTGGGCGCGTTCGCCCCATAGGCGCCAGCGCTATCATGAGGCCGGACTGCCTGGCAGACGTGTTGGCGGGCGCTTCACGCCGGCCTCACGGCTCTTGAACCTCGCGTGATCTGTCCCGCGATCACGTGACGGCGCGGAATATCGCACATTCCGATCGATCCCTAGGGATAGAACAGTTTGGAGCCTCCCATGACAAAAACGAACATCATCGCCACCTTGCGGATCGTGTTGTCGCTGGCGATTGCGGGCCCGGCGCAGGCCTGGCCGGGACAGCCCTCAAGCATCGACTGCGCCTGGGGCGGCGAAGCCGGGGACTGCGAAGCACTGACCATGGCGCTCCTCCGCAAGCACGCGCTGGCGCATGCGCGCAGCCACAAAGCAGAGCACTCCGTCGTGCCGTTTGCGTCGTCGCATCTGCCCGATCACGACGAGGATCCGCTTGCGTCGATGCATTTCGAATGAACGCAGTGGCGCGCAGGTCTGTGCAGATGTTCTGCAATTGGTCCCGCCTCAATTGACAGGGGCGTAACAGCCGGGGCAGTTTTTCACATTGCTGGCGAATCAGCGATTGCCCACGGCCCAGAGTACCTCTTGGACAATTCCCAGTGCTTTCGAGACTGATATCGTTGCTGAACCGCATTCCTGCGGTGAAATGGGCGTTCAATCGGCTTCGGCCCCTGCCGCACAGCGGCAGCATCGACGTGACGCCGAGCGCCGCGGATGAGCAGCCCGTCGTCGCAGCGATCACAGAAGCCGCTCCGACCGTCGATACGAGCGCCAGCGAGGATTCATTCCCGGAAACGTCGGCTGAAGCTGAGCCCGCCGCCGTCGAAGCGAGTTCAGTCCCTTCGGTTGAGGTCGCGAGCGAGCCGATTGCTGCGCCCGAACTCATCAGCAGCGATCCGCCGGTGGAACTCTTGGCGAATGTTGAGCCCGACGTCGTGGAAGAGGTCGCGGTCTCTTCTGCCGCAGTCGAAGCGATCGAACCTCAAGAGCCTGTCATCAGCAGCGGTGCATCATCGGATGATGACGCGGAGGTTGCGCCTGATGTTGCAGAGCAGGCCTTTGTTTCGCCGGTCGAGGTCGAGACCGTCGCGGTCTCCGAGTCCGTCATTGAAGACCAACCCGCCTCTATCGTTTCCGAGGAGATCGAAACCGTCGACGAGACGCCCGCTGTTGTGCACGACAACGACATCGCGACGCCTGCGGTCGCCGAGGTCAGGATCGACAACGAGCCCGCGCCTGATGTCGTGATGGAGATCGAGCCGGTCGTCGCAAGCGATCCAGCGCCGGTCGCGGCCGACGTCGCTGAGGATACGATCACCGACGCACCTGTCGGCGCAGCAGAGATTGAGCCTCCGCCAGCGCCCGCGCCGAAGAAGATCCGCCCAAAGGTCGTCGAGCCTGCCGATCGCGCCGCGCTGATCCGGCAGCGCTGGGCCGAGACCGGGATCAGGATGTGGAATCCGCGGCTGCATGGCACCGGCGAAGCCACTCTGAACATCCAGGGCCGCATCGGGCTGCTGCCGCCCGAGCCCGGCGAGACCATGCCGCGCTACGACAAGCTGGAATTCAGGATGCTCGGCGGGCAAGTCGCCTGCGAAGGCGTCATCGTCGAGGCGCCCGTGCACGCCGGCCAGCGCAGCTTCACCCGGCTCGCCGAACCGCGCAGCGCCGATCGCAGCCGTGAGCCGGTGCGGGAACGCCAGGCCGCCCTCGCCTGATCCTTGTCCTCACGCGATGACGCAACGAGCCTGCGCGGCGCCATGCGCTCGACCGCCGCGATGACGATCGGGCGCCGAACATCTCTCGCACTCACGGAATTGGATAGCCCTTCCAGAGCCATTCCAGCGCAGCCGGCAGCGTTTGCGCGATGGTCGGGCGATCGACGTGCTTGGCGTTGCGCACGAACAGGAACAGATAGTGATAGCCCTTCTCGGCGAGCACCTTTGCCATCAACTCGTTCGATAAGGTCCAGTCGTGCATGCCATCTGGAATGGTGGGGTTGGGATAGTACAGATCCTGGTCGCCGCCAAAGTACCAGAAGCGGATCGGCTTGGTCGGCGCGGCGACGATCAGCGGCACGCCAGGTGGATCGGCCGGCGTCAGCACACCCGCCTTTGAGATGAGATTGGGCGTGGCCGGCCCCGTCCATGCGCTGTGATATTCCCAGGCGCCGCCGCGCAGCGACGGATCGTGCGGCCATTGCTGATTGACCATGGTCGGCGAGAACGCCAGCACACGGTGATAGAGATCGGGATAGAACCAGGCCATGGTGAAGGCCGCAGCCCCGCTGGAACTCAGGCCCATGGTGGCGCGGCCCTCAGGATTTTTGGTCAGCTTGACGTCCGCATTCTTTTCGACCAGCGGCAGCACCTCGCGTTCGATGAAATCCGTATAGACCCCCGACACCGCATCATATTCGCGGCCACGCTGGCTGCCCTGCGCATCCTGCCCGCCATTGCCGACCTGGATCGCGATCATCGGCGGTACCCGGCGCTGCGCGATCAGATTGTCGAGCGTGGTGGCGATATCCTTGTATGCGTTGGAGCCGCCATCGCCGACCACGATGAACGGCGCCTCGGTGCCGCGCACATATTGCGCCGGCACGTAGACGTCGATGGTGCGCGACCAGATGCCGGGATGGCTGGTGGTGACGATCATGTTCGACTTGTCATCAGGCGCGGTCACGGTCGTCATGATCGAGGAATTGGTGCAGCCGGCGACATCGTCGCGGATCAGGCCCGGATTGTAGATGGTGCTGTCGTTCGAGGAAAGCGTGAACGATTTTGTCGTGCCGCGCGGCACGCCCTCCTTCGCGACGGTCTCGGGCGCGGGATTGTGGGTCGGACCGACGATGAAATTGCCCTCGGCGCCGGGCGGCGGCAGCGTGCCATCAGGCAACTCGGTCGCGCGTGGATATGCGGGATTGGAGGGATCGCGCGTCGGCGGCGCCGTCTTGAAATCGAGGCCAGTGGTGTCGATGAAGAACGGCGCGGCTTTATCCGTGGTGTTGGCGCTTGGCGGCACGGCCATGTTCTGGGTCACGCAGGTCGGCTGGGCGAAGCCGATCGAAGCGAAGGAGACGACGGAAATCAGCGTCCCCGCGAGGACGGAGAATGATCTGGTCATGTGAGCTCCCGGTGCTGACGGGTCTTGCTGGCCCGTCTTGAAGCAAAAGTATGGCGGGCGCCTCGCGCATGGTCAAACGCGACGAACGCAGTGCAGCGGCAATCGCCATGCTCAAATCGGACAGCGATCATTATTCCGCGCATGGCGCGGAATTTTTCCAACCCCAGGCCGTTGCTGCCGGAGCGCGCAACATCTAGCGTGCGGCTGGGTGATCCGCGCAAAGAAGCGGTCGCGACGACAAAAACACATCGGGAGGACAATCCATGAGAAAGCTCGCGGCCGCGCTGTGTGCGCTGGCGCTCCTCGCACCTGGCGCACAGGCGCAGACCATCAAGGATTTTCTGGCGCAGGTCATGGTGAAATGGACCGCGCCATTCGAGCCGTTCCGCCTGATCGATAACATTTACTATGTCGGCACCGAGGGCATCGCCGTCTACGTCATCAGGACGTCGCAAGGCTTGATCCTGATCGACACCGCGATGCCGCAGTCGACCGGCATGATCAAGGACAACATCGCCAAGCTCGGCTTCAAGGTCGCCGACATCAAATACATCCTCAACTCGCACGCCCATCTCGACCACACCGGCGGCTTTGCCGAGATCAAGCAGGAGAGCGGCGCGCAACTGGTCGCGGGCGAGCGCGACAAGCCGCTGCTCGAAGGCGGCTATTATCCGGGCGACGAGAAGAACGCGGACCTCACCTTTCCGCCTGTCAAGGTCGATCGTGCGGTGAGGGAAGGCGACAAGGTCACGCTCGGCGACACCACGCTGATGGCGCACGCGACGCCCGGTCACTCGCCCGGCTGCACCAGCTGGGAGATGACGGTGAAGGACGGCGGCCAGGACCGCCAGGTGCTGTTCTTCTGCAGCGGAACCGTGGCGCTGAACCGGCTGGTCGGCCAGCCGACCTATCCCGGCATCGTCGACGACTATCGTGCGACTTTCGCCAAGGCCAAGGCGATGAAGGTCGACGTCCTGCTCGGGCCGCATCCGGAGGTCTATGGCATGCAGGACAAGCGCGCCCAGCAGATCAAGAGCGAGACGCCCAACCCGTTCGTCAAGCCGGGCGAGCTTACGACCTACGCCACGGGTCTGTCGGAAGATTTCGACAAGGCGCTCGCCAAGCAGACGGCCGCGCTCCAGGCCGCGAAATAAACGACAGCGCGCGGCGGTCATCAGCGATGACCGCCGCGACATCAGGCCGCGCCACGCGGCGGAGGAAGCTATGGTTAGCGGAACGTAGCCGCGATCGATTTCGGACGATCTGCCGCGCCAGAAGCGGCTTCCTTCCGCCTCCCATCCTTAACATCGCCTCACCAATGCACGCGGGTGGAAAATCATGCGGTAGCGCGCAACCTGCGCTAGCGCATCCGCGTCAACTGCATCTAACGCGGTCTTTACCCCCGCCGTGCAAGATCGCCTTCGTTTTTGAAGGGATTTGGGGCGCGTATTGCAATGCCTGCCGTCAATTTGAAAGCCTACCTCGTCGCAGCGATAGAGCTGTTTCGCGTGTCTGACGACGCGGACCTGACGCGCGCCCAGTTCGACGCCTTCTCCAAGCAGATCCCGCTGCTTTACTTCATCCTGATCAGCAACACGATCGCGGTGGCCTATACCTACGTCAACGTCGCGCCGGACTGGTTGGCGATGATCGTGCCGAGCGTGCTCACGGCGCTCGCCGCGCTTCGGACCTTCTGGTGGTTGCGCCAGCGCCATCTCGTGCGCAGCGATGCCGACATCCTGCGCAATCTGCGCGCGACCAACTGGATGACGCTGCCGATCGCCGCCGGCTTCACCGCCTGGTCGTTCGCGCTCTACCCCTATGGCGATCCCTTCGCCAAGAGCCAGGTCGCGTTCTACATGGCCGTGACCGTGATCGGCTGCATCTTTTCGCTGATGCATCTGCGTTCGGCGGCGCTGATCGTGACGCTGATCGTCGACGTGCCCTATGTGCTGTTCTTCTGGGCCACGGGCGAACCGACGCTGAAGGCGATCGCGGTCAACAACCTCCTGGTCTCCGGCGCGATGGTAACGGTGCTGTTCATCTATTACCGCGACTTCGCCGATCTCGTCGCCAGCCGCAAATCGCTGCTGGTGCAGCAGGCGGCGACGCAGGCGCTGTCGGACGAGAACTTCCGTCTCGCCAATCTGGATTCCCTCACCGAGCTGCCGAACCGCCGCCGCTTCTTCGCCGAGCTGTCGAGCGCCTTCAACGACGCCGAGCGCAGGCACGTGAGCGTTGCGGTCGGCATCATCGACCTCGACGGCTTCAAGCCGATCAACGACAATTACGGGCATTCGGTCGGCGACCGCGTGTTGATCGAGGCCGGCCGTCGCATCCGCGAGGTCTGCCAGGGGTTTGGTCCGCAGCGTGTGGAGTTCGCCCGCCTCGGCGGCGACGAGTTCGGTCTCGTCGTCTGCGGCGACCCGGAGGATGCCGACCTTGAGCGGCTCGGCGAACGCATCTGCGAGCAGGTCAAGCTGCCCTACCAGCTCGACACCGCTCATACCGGCCTGTCGTGCTCGATAGGCTTTGCGCTATTCCCGCGCTCGGCGTCGACGGCCGAAGCGCTCTATGAATGCGCCGACTATTCGCTCTACCACGCCAAGCGTCATCTGCGCGGCCGCACCGTGATCTTCTCGAGCGAGCACGAGGCCGAGATCCGCAGCCGCGGCGTGATCGAGACCCTGCTGCGCACGGCCGATTTCAGCGCCGAGATGGATCTGATGTTCCAGCCGATCGTCGATGCCATGAGCGAGCATACCGCGGGCTTCGAGGCGCTGGCGCGCTGGCAAAGCCCACGCCTCGGCTGGGTCTCGCCGGCCGACTTCATTCCCGCTGCCGAGCGCATCGGCCTGATCCGTCCGCTGACGCAAGCGCTGCTGGTGCGCGCGCTCGCGGCCGCCAGGACCTGGCCGGATCACACCCGCCTGTCGTTCAACCTCTCGGCCCACGACATCTGTTCGCCCGACGGAATCCTGCCGCTGATCGCCATCATCGAGAAGAGCGGCGTGCCGCCGCGCCGCCTCGACTTCGAGATCACCGAGACCGCCGTCACCTTCGACTTCGCGCGCGCGCAGCAATCGATCGCGGCCCTGAAGGCCATGGGCTGCGGAATTTCGCTGGACGATTTCGGCACCGGCTATTCATCGCTGAGCCACGTGCATCGCCTGCCCCTGGACAAGCTCAAGATCGACCGCAGCTTCGTCGCCGACATCAACGAAAATCCCGTGAGCCACAAGATCATCAAGTCGCTGACGGGCCTGTGCGACGACATGGAGATCGCCTGCGTGGTCGAGGGTGTCGAAACCCGCGCCCAGCTCGATAGCCTGCGCCGCCTCGGCTGCGACTTCGTGCAGGGCTACTACTTCGCAAAGCCCATGCCAGGCGCGGCGATCGAGGACTACCTCGCCAGGGAGGGCGAGCGGCTCGACGCCGCTCACGGCGCCAAGGTCGTGGCCTGAGGCAGATTAGCCTCTTGGCTACTTCGCAAGGCTCGGCAGATCGAGCCCCTTGTCGCGGGCACAGTCGATCGCGATGTCGTAGCCCGCATCCGCATGGCGCATGACGCCACTTGCAGGATCGTTCCAGAGCACGCGCTCGATGCGCTTGGCCGCCTCCGGCGTGCCGTCGGCGACGATCACCATGCCGGCGTGCTGGGAATAGCCAATGCCGACGCCGCCGCCATGATGCAGCGAGACCCAGGTTGCGCCGCTGGCGCAATTGAGCAGCGCGTTGAGCAGCGGCCAGTCGGATACCGCATCGGATCCGTCCTTCATCGCCTCGGTCTCGCGGTTCGGGCTTGCCACCGAACCGCTGTCGAGATGATCGCGGCCGATCACGACAGGCGCCTTCAACTCGCCGCGCGCCACCATCTCGTTGAAGGCAAGGCCAAGGCGATGACGATCGCCGAGGCCAACCCAGCAGATCCGCGCCGGCAGGCCCTGAAACTTGATGCGCGCCTTGGCCATGTCGAGCCAGTTGTGCAAGTGCTTGTCGTCAGGCATCAGCTCCTTGACCATGGCATCGGTCTTGAAGATGTCCTCGGGATCGCCTGACAGCGCAGCCCAGCGGAACGGCCCCACGCCGCGGCAGAACAGCGGGCGGATATAGGCCGGCACGAAGCCCGGGAAATCGAACGCGTTCTTAAGGCCCATGTCCTGCGCCATCTGGCGGATATTGTTGCCATAGTCGAGCGTCGGAATGCCCTGCGCATGGAAATCCAGCATGGCCTGGACGTGCTCGACCATCGAGGTCTTCGAGGCGCGCTCAACGGCCTTTGGATCGGAAGCGCGCTTAGCCTCCCAATCGGCCAGCGTCCAGCCCTTCGGCAAATAGCCGTTGATCGGATCGTGCGCGCTGGTCTGGTCGGTGACGATATCGGGCTTGACGCCCCGGCGGACCAGCTCCGGGAAAATCTCTGCGGCATTGCCGAGCAGCCCGACCGAGACCGCCTTCTTGGTCTTCGCGGCCTCCGCCATGATCGCGAGTGCTTCGTCGAGCGTTGCCGCCTGGCGATCGAGATAGCCGGTGCGCAGGCGCATCTCGATGCGGCTCGGCTGGCACTCGACCGCGAGCATCGATGCGCCGGCCATGGTCGCCGCCAGCGGCTGCGCGCCGCCCATGCCGCCGAGGCCGGCGGTGAGAATCCATCTACCGGCAAGGCTGCCGCCATAATGGCGACGGCCGACCTCGACGAAGGTCTCGTAAGTGCCCTGAACGATGCCCTGGCTGCCGATATAGATCCACGAGCCCGCGGTCATCTGGCCGTACATCATCAGGCCCTGGCGATCGAGCTCGTTGAAATGGTCGAGGGTCGCCCAATGCGGCACGATGTTGGAGTTCGCGATCAGCACGCGGGGCGCATCGGCATGGGTGCGGAAGATGCCGACCGGCTTGCCGGATTGCACCAGCAGGGTCTGGTCGTTCTCGAGCTTGCGCAATGCCGTCGTGATGCGGTCAAAACTCTCCCAGTCGCGCGCGGCGCGGCCGATGCCGCCATAGACCACGAGCTCGCTCGGGCGCTCGGCGACATCAGGATCGAGATTGTTCATGAGCATGCGCAGCGGCGCTTCCGTCAGCCAGCTCTTGGCGCTGATCTCGCTGCCACGGGGCGCGCGGATGGTACGGTCATTATCCAGTCGGCGGTTCATGCGAAAAACCCCTTAGTCGAGCCCTGTTCAGTCAAGTTTTGGAAACGGATCGGATGATAGCGCAGTAAGCGCGACGGCCGGCAGCGCGTCGGCCTCGACCAACGCGGCGGCCTTGGCGAGATCGCCGGCCATATAGCGATCTGCGCCTAGCGCCGGCACCTGCTCGCGCAGCTTAGCGATCACCGCGACAAGCGGCGCGCTGGTGGCGTGCGGCGCACGCAGCGTGATGCCTTGCGCGGCGACCAGAAGCTCGATGCCCAGGATCGACGCGAGATTGTCGGCCATGTCGGACAGGCGCCGCGCGGCATGCGCGGCCATCGAGACATGGTCTTCCTGGTTGGCGCTGGTCGGCGTCGAATCGATCGAGCAGGCTGCGGCGCGCTGCTTATTCTCGGCGTAGAGCGCAGCCGCCGTCACCTCGGCGATCATGAAGCCGGAATTGATGCCGGGATCCGGGGTGAGGAACGGCGGCAGCCCGAAATTCAGCGCGGGATCGACCAGCGTCGCGATGCGCCGTTCACTGATCGCGCCGATCTCCGACAAGGCGAGCGCGATCGTATCGGCGGCGAAGGCGACCGGCTCGGCATGGAAGTTTCCGCCGGAGACGATCTCGCCCGTTTCGACCAGCACCAGCGGATTGTCGGTGACGGCGTTGGCCTCGACGATCAGCGTGCGCGCGGCCTGCGTGATCAAATCGAGCGCGGCGCCAGCGACCTGCGGCTGGCAACGCAGGCAATAGGGATCCTGTACGCGCTCGTCGCCCTCGAGATGCGACAGGCGGATATCGCTGCCGTCAAGCAGCGCGGTCAACGCAGCGGCCGCAGCGACTTGCCCGGGAAGACCGCGCAGGGCCTGAATCTCGGGGCGGAACGGCGCGGTCGAGGCCATGGCGGCATCGACCGACAGAGCACCAGTGACCAGTGCCGCACGGGCGAGACGAAATGCACGCAGCACGCCGGAGATAGCATAGGCGGTCGAGAACTGCGTGCCGTTGATCAGCGCGAGCCCCTCCTTGGGCCCGAGCGTCAGCGGCACAAGGCCAGCAGCCGCCAGCGCCTCGGCACCGGACACGGTTTTCCCGTCGACGATCGCCTGCCCCTCGCCGATCATCACCGCGGTCATATGCGCGAGCGGCGCGAGATCGCCGGAAGCGCCGACAGAGCCCTGCTGCGGCACCAGCGGACAAACGCGTCGCGCCAGCATGGCCTGCAATTGCTCGACCACCGCGCCGCGCACGCCCGAGGCTCCACGCCCGAGCGAGATGATTTTCAGCGCCATCATCAGCCGCACGATCGGCTCGGGCGTGGCCGGCCCGACGCCGCAGCAATGCGAGACGATGAGGTTGCGCTGAAGCAGCGCGGTCTGATCGGGCGGAATGCGTTTCGAGGCCAGCTTGCCGAAGCCGGTGTTGATGCCGTAGACCGGCGCGGCGCCGAACGCCGCCTTTGCAACGATCTCCGCAGCCGCCTCGACGCGCGGCCAGAACGATGGATCGAGTTCGACAGCAGCACCCGCCAGGACGCATGCGAGATCGTCAAGGCTCACCCTTCCGGGCTTGACGACGATCGCTGTGCCCTGCCCAGTCACTGGCCCCTCCACACCCGTCGATGCAGCGGATTGAAGCCAATGCGGTAGACCAGCTCGGCGGGGCGCTCGATGTCCCAGATCGCGAGGTCGCACCATTTTCCGGCCTCGAGCGTGCCGGTCTCATCGAGCACGCCGAGCGCCCGCGCGCCTTCGCGGGTAATCCCCGCGAGGCATTCGACGACAGTCATCCGGAACAGCGTCGCGCCCATATTCGTCGTTAGCAGCAGCGAGGTCAGCGGCGAGCTGCCGGGATTGCAGTCGGTCGCGAGCGCCATGGCAACGGCGTGCTTGCGGAACGCCTCGACCGGCGGCTTTTGCGTTTCACGGATGAAGTAGAAGGCGCCGGGCAGAAGGACGGCCACTGTGCCGGCCTTTGCCATCGCGGCGGCGCCGGCTTCGTCGGTATGTTCGAGATGGTCGGCCGAAAGCGCGGAGAATTGTGCGGCGAGCGCGGTGCCGCCAAGGTTCGACAGCTGGTCGGCATGCAGCTTGACCGGTAGCCCGAGTGCCCTCGCCGCCGTGAACACCCGTGCCGTCTGCTCGGCCGAGAATGCGATGCCCTCCATGAAGGCGTCGACCGCATCGGCAAGGCCTGCCTTTGCGACGGCCGGCAGCATCTCCTTACATACGAGATCGATGTAGCGATCCTTGTCCCCTCCGGCTTCCACCGGCAGTGCGTGCGCGCCGAGAAAAGAGGTGCGGATCGCAACCTTTCGCTGACGGCCAAGGCTGCGGGCGGCAGAAAGCTGCCGCATCTCGGTCTCGGTATCGAGACCATAGCCGGACTTGATCTCGACCGTGGTTGCGCCCTCGCCGATCAACGCATCCAGCCGCGGCAGTGCGCTCGCGATCAACTCGGCCTGACTCGCCTTGCGCGTCGCGGCGACCGTCGAGACAATGCCGCCGCCGGCACGCGCGATCTCCTCGTAGCTTGCGCCCTTCAGGCGCAGCTCGAACTCGCGCGCGCGGTTGCCGCCATAGACAAGATGAGTGTGGCAATCGACGAGGCCTGGCGTGATCCAGCGTCCTTCGCAATCGATCCACTGAATGGCGTCGGCATCGCCAGGAAAATCGGCCGCGGCGCCGGCATAGATGATGTGGCCGCCGCGCGCGGCAATCACACCGCGTTCGATCTCGCCGAGATCGGGACGATCGGCCCGCATGGTGGCGAGCCGGGCGTTATGCCAGATCCGGTCGAAGCGCTCTGCCATGCCACTGTCCCTTCGCGAAGTCCCTGCGCCCTGGGATGCTTGACTTATATGTCTAGACATATAATCGTACGGCGGTTCTGTCCAGCCGGCGTGTAATCAATCATGACCCGACTGCATTTCGCCTCCGCGCTCCTGCCCTCGGGCTGGGCCAATGACGTGCAGGTGGTGATCACCGCCGGCGCGATCGCGGCGGTGACGCCCGATGTGGCGCCTGCTGCCGACGACGAGCGCCACGCCATCGCGCTTCCGGGGCTTGCGAGCCTGCACAGCCACGCGTTTCAACGCGGCATGGCGGGACTTGCGGAGCTGCGCAGCGATTCCACCGACACGTTCTGGACCTGGCGCGAGACGATGTATCGCTTCGCGTTGGCGATGACGCCTGATGACGTCGCCGCCGTCGCAACGTTGCTGTATGTCGAGATGCTGGAGCAGGGTTTCACCCGCGTCGGCGAATTCCATTATCTGCATCATGATCGCGACGGCGCGCACTATTCCGACATTGGAGAAATGGCCGCGCAAATTGCGCAGGCTGCCGAAGCCTCCAGCATTGGCCTCACGCTGCTGCCGAGTTTTTATGCGCATGGGTCCTTCGGCGGCGCGGCGTCGCATGACGGCCAGCGTCGCTTCATCAACTCGGTCGATCAGTTCGCCGCGCTGATGGCGGCCTCGCGCAAGGCGATCGCAACATTGCCGGGCGCCAACATCGGCATCGCCCCGCATAGTCTGCGCGCCGTGGCGCCGGACGAGCTCGCGGCGATCGTTCCGCTCGCAAATGGCGGCCCGGTGCACATTCATGCCGCCGAGCAGGCGAAAGAAGTCGAGGATTGCCTGGTCTGGTCGGGGCATCGTCCGGTGCAATGGCTGCTTGAGCACGCGCCGGTCAATCAACGCTGGTGCCTCATCCACGCGACGCATATGACGGACCAGGAAATCAGCGCATTCGCCAAGACCGGAGCGGTCGCGGGGCTCTGCCCCGTCACCGAAGCGAGCCTCGGCGACGGCATCTTCCCGGCGCGCGAATTTCTCGATGCCGGCGGTGCTTTCGGCGTCGGCACCGATTCAAATGTGCTGGTCGGTGTCGCCGACGAGTTGCGCCAGCTTGAATATGGCCAACGGCTCAAGCATCGCGCGCGCAACGTGCTCTCCGGCGGGGCAGGCCGTTCCACTGGTCGCACGCTGTTCGATGATGCCCTTGCGGGCGGCTCCCGGGCGCTGGCGCAGCCAACCGTCGGGCTGATCCCGGGCGCGCGTGCCGACATTGTCACCCTCGACGCCATGCATCCGTCGCTGGCAGGACGCGCGCGCGATGCCGTGATCGACGGCTGGATCTTTGCAGCCGGCAACGGCGCGATCGATTGCGTCTGGGCCGGCGGCAACAAGGTGGTTGAGGGCGGCCAGCATAAACTGCGCCGGGACGCGCGCGCGCGCTTCAACACCGCCGTGCGGAGGCTCGTCGCATGAGCCTCGCCACCGACGCGGCCGACAAGCCGACGCTCTACAAGCGCATCCGCGCCGATATCGAAAGGCGCATTCTGACCGGCGAATGGCCGCCCGGGCATCGAATTCCGTTCGAGCACGAGCTCGTGGCGCGCTATGGTTGCTCGCGCATGACGGTGAACAAGGCGCTGTCGGAACTGGCACAAGCCGATCTGATCGAGCGACGGCGGCGTGCCGGCTCGTTCGTGCGTAGGCCGCAACATCAATCAGCGGTCCTCAAGATCGCCGACATCCGCGCCGAGATTACCGCGCTCGGCCGCACTTACGGCTACGAGCTGATCGGTCGCAAGCTGCGCGCGGCAACCGCCGCCGACCGCGAGCGGCTCGGCGTCAAGAAAGCCGGCAAGGTGGTCGCGATCTCCTGCCGCCACAGCGCCGACAACGTGCCGTTCGCCGTTGAGGACCGACTAATCGATCTTGCGTCCGTGCCATCTGCGGCGACCGCGGATTTCTCGCGCGAGCCGCCCGGATCGTGGCTGCTTCATCATGTTCCATGGACGGAAGCCGAGCATACGATCAGCGCCATCGTAGCGGATGACCGCACGGCTGAGGCGCTCGACATCGCCATCGGTGCGCCCTGTCTTGTGATCGACCGCTATACTTGGCGCAGTGCGCGCACGATCACCGCGGTGCGCCTGCTTTATCCCGGTGACTCTCACCGCCTTGTCGCGCGATTCAAGGGAGGCTGAGAGGAAATATGTCGGCACAAATCGTGCAACGTTTCGGGCAACGGTCCATAGGGCCGGCAGAGATCAACAGGACGTCAAACCATCTGGGCAAGAGGACGACAATCATGCGTAGTTCGACAGTTTTTGCGACAATCATTGCGCTCGCAGCCGCCACTCCCGCGCTCGCCGACGACGTCAAGGTCGGCATCGGCATCTCCGGCTGGACCGGCTTTGCGCCGCTAACGCTGGCGAAGGAAGCCGGCATCTTCAAGAAGAACGGCCTCGACGTCACCATCAAGAAAATCCCGCAGAAGGACCGCCACCTCGCCATCGCCTCCGGCGACGTGCAGTGCGCGGCAACCACGGTCGAAACCTGGATCTCCTGGAACGCCAATGGCGTCGCCACCAAGCAGATCTTCCAGCTCGACAAGAGCTATGGCGCCGATGGCATGGCCGTGCGCAACGACGTCTCCTCGATCAAGGAGCTGAAGGGCAAGACGGTTGCGGCCTCCGCGCCCGGCACCTCGCCCTATTTCGCGCTGGCCTGGATGCTGAAGAAGAACGGGCTCACGGTGAAGGACGTCACCGTCGTCAACCTCGAGCCGGCCGCCGCCGCGCAGGCCTTCGTCTCCGGCCAGAACGATGCCGCGATGACCTATGAGCCTTATTTGTCGACCGTGCGCGCCGCACCCGATAAAGGCAAGATCATCGCAACCACGCTGGACTATCCCATCGTGATGGACACGTTCGGCTGCACGCCCAAATTCCTCAGCGAGAACCCGAAGGCGGCGCAGGCGCTGGCCGACAGCTATTTCGAATCGCTCGAGATGATCGCCAAGGACCAGGCCAAGTCCTATGAGATCATGGGCGCCGACGTGAAGCAGACCGGCGAGCAGTTCGGCAACTCGGCAAAGTATCTGCGCTGGCAGGACAAGGCCGCGAACCAGAAGTTCTTCACGGGCGACTTCCTCGCCTTCAACAAGGACGCCACCGAGCTGCTGCTCGACATCGGCATCATCAAGGCAGCGCCGAAGGTCGAGGACCTCTTCGACGCCAGCTTCATCAAGTAAGTCTCTCATGATCGCTGGTCCTGCACAGACGCGGGACCAGCACATGATCGACCATTCGGATCACCTATCGATGCGTCCCCTGGATTCCGTGACATCGAAGCAGCGCGTGGCCTATGGCCTCGCCTTCTTCATACTGTTCGTCGCCCTCTGGTCCTGGGCGACCTTCGGTGGCCATGTGTCGAAGACCTTTCTCGCCAACCCGCTGACCATGGTGCAGGAAGGCTATGACCTGCTGGTCAAGCAAGGTTTTGTGTTCGACATCGGCATGACGATCTGGCGTGTCGTGGGCGGCTTTGCGCTCGCGGCCATCATCGCCGTGCCGCTCGGCGTGCTGATGGGCGCCTACAAGCCGATCGAGGCGTTCCTCGAACCGTTCGTCTCCTTCGCACGCTATCTGCCGGCCTCGGCCTTCATTCCGCTGCTGATCCTGTGGGCTGGCATCGGCGAGTTGCAGAAGCTGCTGGTGATCTTCATCGGCTCGGTGTTCCAGGTCATCCTGATGGTCGCCGTCACCGTCGGCGCGACCCGACGCGATCTGGTGGAGGCCGCCTACACGTTAGGAGCCAGCGACCGCGGCATCATCCGCCGCGTGCTGCTGCCCTCCTCCGCGCCCGAGATCGCAGAGATCCTGCGGCTGGTGCTGGGCTGGGCCTGGACCTATGTCATCGTCGCCGAGCTGATCGGCTCGTCCTCCGGCATCGGCCACATGATCACCGACAGCCAGGCGCTGCTCAACACCGGCCAGATCATCTTCGGCATTATCGTGATCGGGCTGATCGGCCTGCTCTCGGACTTCATGTTCAAGGCGTTCAACGCCTGGCTGTTTCCGTGGAGGCTCGCATGACGATCCTCAAGGTCGAGCAGGTCTCGCGCACCTTCCCGGCGCGCCACGGCAATGCGCCGACACGCGCGCTCGAGCCGACGGACCTTACCATCGGCAACAACGATTTCGTCACCATCCTCGGCCCGTCCGGCTGCGGCAAGTCCACCTTGCTGCGCATCGTTGCCGGCCTCGACCGGCCGACCAGCGGACGCGTCACGCTCGACGGCCGCGTGGTCACCGGCCCCGGCGCCGATCGCGGCATGGTGTTCCAGTCCTACACGCTGTTCCCGTGGCTGACCGTGCGCGAGAACATCGCCTTTGGCCTTCGCGAGCGCGGTGTGCCGGAGGCGGAGCGCAACAAGGTCGCCGACGGTTTCATCCGTCAGGTTGGGCTTGCCGGTTTCGAGAACCACTGGCCGAAGCAGCTCTCCGGCGGCATGCAGCAGCGCACGGCGATCGCGCGCGCGCTCGCCAATGATCCAAAGATCCTGCTGCTCGACGAGCCCTTCGGCGCGCTCGATAACCAGACCCGCGCCCTGATGCAGGAGATGCTGCTCGGCATCTGGGAGCGCGACCAGAAGACGGTGCTGTTCGTCACCCACGACATCGAGGAAGCGATCTTCCTCGGCAGCCGCGTCGTCGTCATGAGCGCCCGCCCCGGCCGCATCAAGGCCGAGATCGCCGTGGACCTGCCGCATCCGCGCTCCTACAAGATCAAGACCACGCCCGAATTCGTCCAGCTGAAGGAACGGCTGGTCGAAGAAATCCGCACCGAGGCGCTGAAGGTTGCTGAACATGCCTGACACTCAGCCGCGCGCCTATGGCGAGCGTGTCCTCGCCGATCTCAATGCGCTCCGTGCGCTCGGCACCTACAAGACCGGGGTGCACAAGCCGACTTTCTCCGAACCGCACAAACAGTCGCTGGACTGGCTTGTGCGGAAGCTGCCCGAGGCCGGGCTCACGGGTGCGATCGATGGCATCGGCAACATCCTCGGCACCAGCGCCAAGCCCGGACAGAAGCTGCTCGCGGGCTCGCATCTGGAAAGCCAGAACTACGCCGGCTGGCTCGATGGCCCGCTCGGTGTCGTCTATGCGCTCGAGGCCGCGCGCGTGCTCAATGCCGATCCTTCCGTGAATGGCGCGGTCGAGGTCGCCGCATGGGTTGACGAGGAAGGTCACTTCGGCAGCTTCCTCGGCTCACGCTCCTATGTGGGACAGGTGAGCGAGGCCGAGATCGACGCGGCGCGCGACCGCACCAACGGCCGCGCCATGCGCGATGCACTCGGCGAGATGGGGCTCGCTGGACGTCCACGCGTCGCGGCTGAACCGGGCCGACACATCGGCTACCTCGAGGCGCATATCGAGCAGGGCGACACGCTCGAAAGCGGCAAGCTTGCGATCGGCGTCGTAACTTCCATCGTCGGTATCTGGCAATACCGCATCACCTTCACCGGTGAGCAGAACCACGCCGGCACCACGCGCATGGCGGTGCGCAAGGATGCAGGGCTCGCGCTCGCCAAATTCTGCGTAGCGATCGACGAACGTTTCCCGGCGGCGTGCGGACCGCGCACGGTGTGGACCACCGGCCGCATCACGCTCGATCCGGGCGCACCCAGCATCATTCCCGGCGGCGCCGAGATGCTGTTCCAGATGCGCGACGACGATCCTTCTGTCATCGCGCGGCTGGAAGAGTTGCTGCGGACCATGGCGGATGAGGCTGGCGCCAAGGGCCCCTGCACCGTCGCCGTGGAAAGGATCCGCACCGGCGCCCCCGCGATGATGAACGCCGGTTTCCAGGACGCGATCGAAGCCGCGAGCAAGTCGCTAGCCGGGGGACGATCGCTGCGCATGCCGAGCGGCGCCGGCCACGATGCGCAGATGCTGGCGACCATCATGCCCGCGGGCATGCTGTTCGTCCCGTCGATCGGCGGCATCAGCCATCACTGGACCGAGAACACCGCCGACGCCGACATCGTTACCGGCGCGCAGGTGTTTGTCGAGGCCTGCCGGCGGATACTCGCCGGTTAGAACGACGTTCCGCCGCCGAACCACCGTCACCGTAATTCCCGCAATCCGAACACGCTCCCGCAATTGCGACGACCCGCCCCGCGCGCCTTGATGGACGAGGGCGCCGCGCCAGCTTCGCACCAGCATCGCACCGGAAACTCCCTTAACCGGGAGCACCGGCCGCGCCCGGTGGACCCCGCAAGCACGGCTGAACGCGAACTGACGGCGCGAGAGCGCAAGCTTGCGGTACCAACGCGCTCAACGACTAAGGTCAGAACCAGGCGCACCGCCGGATTCTGCCAACCGCCGGATCAAGAGAGGCTCAGCCATTCACATGTCTTCAGACGTTCAAATGTCTCCAGAGGTCGCAATTTCATTCCTGTCTCACTTGCAGGCCAAACTGTACGAGATAGCCACGAGAGATCTTGAGCAGAACCACGAGGCAGATCGTTATGGACCCGAGCCCAGGCGAACGCTGGGCCCCGATCTTCAAAAGCATCAGAGCAGGCTCGAGGCCGTCGCGCGATTGAAGAACTCGAAGACGCTTCCTCTGGTCTTGCTGGATACCTATCAGTTGCTGGAGGACGACTATTCCAGGGACGTCCTGCTGGAGCTGTACCTTCAACGTGTGATCGGGCACGACCTCGTCAAGATCTTCCGAAACTCTCCAAAATACTGGCAGGAACGGAGCCTGGCACGGAGCCTGCAAACGAACCGCCTGCCTGCGAAAAAAATAAGGAATATGACCTTCGAGCTGACTCACTTCGATCTGAAGGAGCTCGGCTACGATCTCAATCTGTTTTCCGCTCCCATCGGGATCGACGCCACCTTCCTGAAAGCGCAGTACGAGTACAGCGGGGTCAAGCCGGCGATCGCAGCAAAGACCGGAGACGTCGTCATCGAGGCCGGAAGCTGCTACGGCGATACGAGCCTGTATTTTGCATCGAAGGTGGGCCCCACGGGGAAGGTCATCGGGTTTGAATTCATACCGGACAATCTCGATATCCTGCGCCAGAACCTGGAGCTGAATCCCCGATATTCGTCAAATATCGAGATCATCGAGAGACCGGTATGGGAGTCATCCGACAAGATTCTCTATATGCTGAACAATGGCCCGGGAAGCCAGGTTTCCGAACGCCCCCTCTCCCACGGCGCGACCGAAATCAGAACCATCTCCATCGATGATGTGGTTCGCGACAGAAATCTGCCGCGTGTCGATTTCATCAAAATGGACATCGAGGGCGCCGAGCTCTCCGCACTCAAGGGCGCCGTGCGCACGCTCGATCGATTCAAGCCGACGTTGGCGATTTGCGTCTATCACAAGCCCAATGATTGGGTCGAGCTTCCCCTCTTCATCAATTCCTTGAACCTCGGCTACAAGATGTGGCTGGATCATTTTACGATCTACCCCGAGGAAACCGTGCTGTTCTGCAAGGCCGTCTGAAGAAGGCTGTCTGGAGCGGGCTGCGCCGCACTGAAGCGTTGCCAGCGAGACGTTGCCGTCCTTTGGATCGAGCAGGCGAAGGCGAGCTCACCCTCGATCCACTACGCACTCCGCACCATCGATGACATACGCCGCGTGACGAAAATCCCTGATGGTGGCGAGCTTGTCGGCGGACCAGTTCAGCAGCACGAAATATTTCGGCCGCCCGTTCAGCTCATTGGGATCGAACACCAGGATCGCGGGACGTCCATCGACCTGCCCGGCCACCAGGTGCCAGTCGCTGATCTTCGAATAATTGCCGAAGTAAGTTGACACCTCGGCCTTGCCTTTCAGCCTGGTGCGGTTAACGAGCTCGAGCCTGACGTCGTCGGCGATCATGGCGCGGATCGCGTCGAAGTCGCGGGCATTGAAATGGCTGACATAGGCGTTGAGCCGCATCCGATCGGCGTCCGATAGGCCCGGCTGCGGCGCATCATCAGGCTCCTCGGCGAACTCGCGCAGCTGAGTGCGCCCGCGATGCAGCGCGGCCTTCACCGCCGGCATGCTGAAATCCATGATGTCGCAGACCTCTGCAAGGGAGCAGCCGAGCACGTCCATCAGAATCACGCTGGAGCGCTGTGCCACCGGCAGCCGCATGAAGGTACGCAGGCTGGTCGCGGCGATCTGGCGGCTTTCCACCTCGTCGAGCTGGCCGGCGATCATGTCCACCTCCTCAGCCGAATGCAGCGCCTCCTGCCGGTTGCGGCGACGCAGGAAATCCAGCGCGGTGTTGTGCGCGATGCGGAACAGCCAGCCTTGCGGATTGACGACGGGCGAGACTGATGGCAGCGCGTCAATCGCCTTGATCAGCGCATCCTGCAGCACATCCTCACCATCAATGACCGAGCCGACCATGCGGGCGCAGTAGCGATGCAGCTTCGGCCGCATCTGCGCCAGCAGGGCCTCGATGTCGACATTAGCCAGCGGGTCTGGCGCCATTGCTCCTCCGCCTCGCCTGGTCAGGACTGATCCAGCATACGATAATTGCCGACAATCTTCACATCACGAACGAGCGGCGGCTCCGCGCAGCGGTCACGGATGCCGTCCTGGAACGCCTGAAACGCCTTCAGCTTCGGGATCGGGCTCGAGCCGTCCTCGGCCGCGGCCTCGACAAGATGGATGAAAGTGTCGTCCTCCAGCCGCAGCGTCAGATAGCGTACGCCGTCGGGGCTCGCTGCCTTCAATTCCGCAAATACGGCCGAGACCAGCTCGGCGTTCTTGTCAGCCAGCTCCGGCTTGGCCTTGTATCTGATCAACGTCCTTCTCATCGCGCGCTCCTCAGCTCATGTTGCGACCCGGTTGCTCATCACGCGCCATCGTCCACTTTAGCATGACCTTCCCGGAAGTCCGGCGCCCCGATTTCCCGGATCAAGCTCGCGTCAATGGCCGCGTCACCCCCCAAAGACGTTTGCCCGTTATCAAAGGATTCGGTCCGCAAGAGATTATTTCCGGGCGCACCCTTTGCCCCATCGGCCGCGTCTAGCCCGCAGAACGCGCCGCGACAGGGCGGCGCGAGACACGGAGAGAGGGCGATGCAGACCCCGACCAATCGCGGCGAGAAGAATTGGGTGCTTGGCGTCACCGCGCTGGCATCCTTCATGATGGCGCTGGACGCCATGATCATTACGACGGCGTTCGCGGCCATCCGCGCCGATTTCGGCAGCCCGGTCGAGACGCTGCAATGGACCGTCAACGCCTTCAACCTGATCTTCGCCGTGCTGCTCCTGACCGGCGCCGCGCTCGGCGATCGCTTCGGTCGCCGCCGCATGTTCGCGACCGGGATCGCCCTGTTCGTCGCCGCATCGGCCGCTTGTGCGCTGGCAGGCAACGCCGCCGCGCTGATCGCCGCCCGCGCGCTGCAGGGCGCCGGCGCCGCGCTGGTAATGCCGCTGGCGATGGCAATCCTGAGCGGCACGTTCGGCCAGGAGGAGCGGGCCCGCGCGCTCGGCATTTTCAGCAGCCTCACCGGCTGCGCGCTGATCATCGGCCCGGCCATCGGCGGCTTCATCACCGAACATTTCGGCTGGCGCTGGGTGTTCTGGATCAACCTGCCGATCGGCGCAATCGCGATCGCCCTGGTGCGGGCAAGGTTGCGCGAAAGCGTCGGACCTTCCGCCGCACTGGACATCCCGGGACTATTGCTCGTGGCCCTGGCGGCGCTCGCGCTGGTCTGGAGCCTGTTGCGTGGCAATGCCGTGGGATGGGCGAGCGCCGAGGTCATGGGCACGCTGATGTCAGGCCTGGTATTCACGGCGGGCTTCGTACTCTGGGAATTGCGCGCGGCCGCGCCGATGGTGCCGATGCGGCTGTTTGCATCGCGCGCCCTCGCCGCCGGCATGTCGGCGAGCGTGCTGTTCTACGCCGCGATGTATGGCGTCTTGTTTCTGCTGCCGCAGTTCCTGCAGACCACGCTGGGCTTCGATGCCTTCAGCGCCGGACTTCGCCTGCTGCCCTGGACGGCGACGCTGTTCGTCACCGCCCCGATCGCCGGCGCGGTCGTCAACAGGCTCGGCGAGCGGCCGCTGGTGGTGGCGGGATTGCTGATGCAGGCGATTGGCCTCGGCTGGATCGCGGAGATCGCCAGTCCCGCAGTTGCCTACTCCGCTCTGGTGGCGCCGCTGGTGCTGGCCGGCGTCGGCGTCTCGATGGCGATGCCGGCCGCGCAAAACGCCATCCTAAGCTCGGTCGCGGTGGCCGAAATGGGCAAGGCGTCCGGTGTCTTCAATATGGGCCGCTTCCTCGGCGGCATGTTCGGCATCGCGGCGCTGGTGGCCAGCTTCTCGGCCCACGGCGGGTCCTACTCGGCCGCGCATTTCGATAGCGGATTTGCCGCGGCGATGCGCCTTGCCGCAACGCTGTCGCTGGGCGGCGCGATTGCGGGATGTTTCCTGCCGGCACGGCGACGGGCCGCCGTCGCAGCCGCGCCACAAGACGCGTGACGCTCACGACAACAGAGCTTCGCTATCAAGGCTTGCCGCCGACGCGCTTTTCAAGCTGCAACGTTCGCGCGACCAGGTCATCCAATTCAAAAGACTGGGAGTCGAGAAATGCGACGGACCCATTGTCGGGATCAGCAGCCAGACGGTGGGTCTCGGTCAAATGGTGTTTGAGCCAGGCCCTCTGCTCCTGCTGCAATTGCGCTCGCGTCTTGTCCCCGGACCTATGCATAAGGGTCTGATAGGCGGCATTCAGCCTCACGTCCCACTTATCGATCTCGGCCTTGCCGCAATCCAACATTTTGGAGGAAACGCCGTCGGCCTGGGCCACGCACGCATCGAACTCCGCATTTTGCTGCGCGCTTGCAGAAAATGCGGCGACATAGAGCGCTGCTGCCAAAACAAGAGATGATTTCCAGAGCATCGTAACGGTCTCATGCGTCTGTCTGCCGAAACCTGGCCCGCGTGTTATGGCAATTTCGCGACGACTTTGAAAGGCAACGACATTGGCATCGAGAGTCAAAGTGCCGCCACGATGGCAAAGCCGTGCTCCGCACGGCGCAGCCAATCGGCGCCGGTACCAGCTGCCAGGGCATGACCATTGGCGATCGCCTTGCTCCAGGCGGACAGGTCGGGCCAAACACCAAGCCCTTCCCGGCTACCCGCGGCATTCAGGCGGAAGCCGCTGCGACTTCGATCGGTGCCCGAGCGCCGGTCATGAAGGCGACCGCATCCGACATTGTGTAGGCCTTGGGATCGATCACCGTGAGCCGGCGACCGAGACGGTGGATATGGATGCGATCGGCGATCTCGAACACATGCGGCATGTTGTGGCTGATCAGGACGACCGAAACGCCTCGCCGCCGCACATCGAGGATCAATTCCAACACACGACGCGATTCCTTGACCCCGAGCGCTGCGGTCGGTTCGTCCATGATGACAACGCGCGAGCCGAAGGCCGCCGCCCTTGCCACCGCCACGCCCTGGCGCTGACCGCCCGACAATGTCTCGACGCGCTGGTTGATGCTCTGCACGGTCATGAGACCAAGCTCGGTGAGCTTCTCGCGGGCGATGCGCTGCATGGCCTTGCGATCGAGCATGCGGCAGATCGTGCCGAGCGGCCCGGCCCGGCGCAATTCGCGGCCGAGGAACATATTGTCGGCGATCGATAGGCTCGGCGACAGAGCAAGCGTCTGGTAAACGGTCTCGATGCCGGCCGCCTGAGCGTCAAGCGGCGAACGAAATGCGACCGTCTTGCCGGCGAGCTTGATCTCGCCTGAATCAGGAACGAGTGCGCCCGAGAGTGCGCGGATCAGCGATGACTTTCCGGCGCCATTGTCTCCGATCACAGCCAGGATTTCGCCTGGATAGAGATCGAAGTCCGCATTGTCGAGCGCCGTCACACGGCCATAGCGCTTGTTGAGGCCGCGCGCCTGCAGGAGTGGCAATGCTCCGGGAACGTTCGATCCTGTGCTCATGCAGACACCTTGCGAATCCATTGATCAAGCGCCACGGCGATGATGATCAGCCAGCCGACGGCAAATTCCTGCCAGAGCACGTCGACATCGGACAACGCGAGCCCGTTGCGAAATACGCCGACGATCAGAGCGCCGATCAGCGTGCCGATAATCGAACCACGCCCGCCGAACAGACTAGCGCCACCGACGACCACCGCAGTGATGCTGTCCAGGTTGGCTGTCTGCCCGGCCTGCGGGCTGATCGAGCCAATGCGCCCGATCAATGCCCATGCGCCAAGTGCGCAAATCACACCGGCGATCACGTAGACACTAAAGAGAATGCGGTCCGTCCGGATGCCGGAAAGCCGCGCCGCATCAGGATCGTCGCCCACCGCGTAGAGATGGCGTCCGAAGGCCGTGCGATTCAGCACGAACCAGATCAACGCCACGAGGCCGACCATAAAGAAGGAGCCGTAGGTGAAGCGGGCGCCAAGAACGTTGACCGGCGTTCCCAATGCTTGCAGCAATGGGGCGATTTTCGCGACCTCCTGCGAGCGGATGGTCTCAGACGCCGAATACCAAAGGTTGAGAGCAAAAAAGATCGACCACGTCCCGAGCGTGACGATGAACGGCGGCAGCTTGAGCCGGGTCACCAGCGTACCGTTGAGCACGCCGCAGCCGGCACCCGCGGCAACGCCGACAACGAGCGCGATGGGAGCTGGCAATCCCACGGTGACCGCGAGCTTGCCCATGATGACGGAGCACAGCACCATGATGGCCCCAACAGAGAGATCGATGCCGGCGGTGATCACGATCAACGTCTGTGCCGCCCCGATCACGCCGATGATCGTGACCTGCTGGATGATCAGCGACAGGTTGAACATCGACAGAAAACGCGAGCCGACGGTGAAGCCGAATGCTGCGACGCTGAGCAGGAGCACGATTGCCGGCACCGCCGTCGGATTGGCGTGCAGGAAGTGCTGAAGCTTCTGCAGCGGCGATCTCGCACGAACCTCGAATTCGGCCACGCGACTCTCGCCCTTGTCGAGCACGAGCTCGAAGGCCTGGGCGGCCGGGCGGCTACTGCCGATATCGGTCATGGCCATTTTCCTCGTTGCATGCAGAGATCTGCCCGTCCAATCGCGGAACGGTTTCCGGCTTTGGCGCCCGGCTCGCGGGCGCCAATTCTTGCCGTTGGCTACAAGTCGAAGCTGCGATCAGCCCCAGCACTTCTTCAAGGCGGCAGCGCTGTCGATCGACGGCATTTCGCCGACCGGCTTGTCGGTAACGAGCTCGACGCCGGTGTTGACGAAGTCGAGACCGGGCGACGCTTTCGGCTTGCCGCCGCCGGCGGCAAAAGTCTTCACCGCCTCGACCCCCTTCGCCGCCATCAGCAGTGGGAACTGCATCGAGGTGGCACCGATGACGCCGTCCTTCACGTTGCGCACGCCGGGGCAACCGCCGTCGACGGAAACGATCAGCACATCCTTGTCGCGGCCGACCGAGCGCAGGGCCTCGTAGGCTCCCGCCGCCGCAGGCTCGTTGATTGTATAGACGAGCGAGATGTCGGGATTCTTCTGGAGCAGGTTCTCCATTGCCTTGCGGCCACCCTCCTCGCTGCCGAGCGTCACATCGTGACCGACGATACGCGTATCCTTCTCGTCACCGATCTTGGCGGGGTTGCCGAGATTGATGCCAAAACCTTTCAGAAAGCCCTGATCGCGGGCAACATCAACCGAGATCTGGTTCACGTTGAGGTCGAGCAGCGCAATCTTCGCCGATGCCGCCTTGGCGCCCAGCGTCTTGGCGGCCCATTGGCCGATCATTTCACCTGCCAGAAAATTGTCGGTGGCAAACGTCGCATCCGCCGCATTGGCCGGATCAAGCGGCGTGTCGAGGGCGATGACCAGAATGCCCGCCGCCCGCGCCTTCTCGACAGCCGGGACGATCGCACGGGAGTCGTTCGGCGTGATCAGGATGCCCTTGGCACCGGCGGCGATCAGGTTCTCGATGGCCGCGACCTGGCTCTCGTTGTCGCCATCGACCTTTCCGGCAAACGAGCGCAGCTCGACATCATTCGCCTTCGCCGCCTCGTCGGCGCCGGCCTTCATCTTCACGAAGAACGGATTGGTGTTGGTCTTGGTGATGAGACCCACGATCGGCTTGTCGGCCGCGAAACTGCTCGTGCCGCCCAGAGCCAGCGCGAATGCTGTGAATAGTCCGAGTGACTGACGCATCTATTCCCTCCTCGTTTGACGCCTTGTTGGCCTGCACGGTTTCGACCGCGTGTTGGGGCATCCTAGAGAGCGCCAAACGACCTTGTCAATAAATAAATCATCCCGACTTATTAATTGACAGGCATCGCCGATTGCGTTCATTGTTGCGGCCGACTGCCGGGAATGGGCCAATCGACCTGTCACAAGGACAGATTCCCCATTGTGAGGAGCCGAGAATGGAAGAAACAGCACCGGTTGCTGGAGCTACGGTGGCCTTCCCGGGCGACAGCCGCGGCACCACTCAAAGCGGCGTGCGACTGTACAACGAGCGCCTGATCCTTTCCCTCATTCGGCGCCATCGTAGTCTCGCCAAGGTCGAGATCGCGCGCCTCACTGGCCTTTCGACCCAAACCACGACCGTGATCATCAATCGGCTGGAAGCCGATGGACTGCTCCTACCGGGCGAGCCGCAGCGAGGCCGCATCGGCCAGCCTTCGGTCCCCTATTCGCTCAATCCGGACGGCGCATTCGGATTGGGTTTGATGATCGGCCGGCGCAGCTCGGATCTGGTGTTGATGGACTTCACCGCCGGCATCCGTGCCAGGCGACGCATGATCTATTCCTACCCCGCGCCCGAAGAGATCATGGCCTTTGCCGAACGCGAGATGCCGGGCCTTCTCGCCGAATTGCCCGACGCCCAGCGTGGCAGGATCAGCGGCATCGGCGTCGCAATGCCGTTCGAGTTGTGGAACTGGGAAGCTGATCTGCAGACACCACCCGGCGCGCTCGGCAAATGGCGTGACTTCAACGTCGGCGCCGAACTGTCGCGCCGTTTCGCTCCTTGGCCGGTGCGCGTCTGCAACGACGCGACTTCGGCATGCGCAGCCGAACTCACCTTCGGTGCCGGCGCGGCGTATCGGGATTTCGCCTATTTGTACATTGGCACCTTCATCGGCGGCGGCATCGTTCTGAACGGCAGCCTCTTCCCGGGCCGCAGCAGCAATGCCGGCGCGCTCGGCTCCATGCCGATCATGCGACGGGAGGAAAACGGCGAGGCAAGCCTTCAGCAGCTGATCCGCACCGCTTCCATCTATCAGCTCGAGCGCCGGCTGATCGCCGCCGGCCGACCCGGCACCGATATCTGGCTCTCGCCCAACGACTGGTCGAGCTTCGAGGAGCCGCTCGAAGCGTGGCTTTCCGAGGCTGCCGCGGCGCTGGCGCAGGCGATCACCGCCCTGCTCGCAGTGATCGACTTTGAAGCCGTCATTATCGACGGGGCCTTTCCGGTCGATGTGCGCCGTCGTCTCGTCGAGCGCACAAACGAACATTGGACCCGCATGGACCGGCAAGGCCTCACCGACGCTGTGGTGGTGGAAGGCTCGATCGGGCGCGATGCGCGCGCGATCGGCGGCGCGGCGCTGCCGTTGCTCGCGGCGTTCGCTCGCGACCACGACGTGCTCTTCAAGGATTGAGCATGGTCATCCTGATGAACGAGGGTCGCACATCATGATTCTTGTCTGCGGCGAAGCCGTGATCGATCTATTTGTGAGGGCGCACGGCGGGTCCAACATGACGACCCATGCCGTTGCCGGCGGCTCCCCCTTCAATGTTGCTGTTGGCCTCGCCCGGCTCGGGGTTCGAACGGCCCTCCTGAGTGGCATTTCGCGCGATCACTTCGGCGCGTTTCTCGCAGACAGGCTCGCTCGCGAGGACGTCGATGGGCGTTTTGTTGTGCGCACCGATCGGCCGTCCCCGATCTCGATCGTGGTGACGACCGACGATGGCCAGCCGAACTACACTTTCCACGGCGATGGGGCGGCAGACCGCTCGCTAGGGCTTGCCCACCTGCCCCGCACGCTGCCGGACGATATTCAGGCTCTGACCTTTGGCTCCTATTCCATGGCTGTCGAGCCGGTCGGCACCACGTTCGCCGCGCTCGCCGAGCGCGAGCATGGCCGCCGCGTCATCAGCGTCGATCCAAACGTGCGACCGACCGTCGTCGGCAACATGAAAGGCTGGGCCGACGCCGCGGAACGCTTCTACCGAACCGCCACAATGATCAAGGCGAGCGACGAGGATGTCCGCATTGCGTGGGGCGGTCGCGCCTCGATAGCCGATGCGGCCGCCTACTGGCTCGCGTGCGGTGCGCAGCTGGTGGTCGTGACTGAAGGAGCAAAGGGAGCAACCGCCTTTTCGACCACTGGCAGCGTCTCGGTGCCCGGTCGTTCCGCGATCGTGCGCGACACCGTGGGCGCCGGCGACACATTCCACGCCGCGCTGCTTGCGCAGCTTGCGAAAACCGGCCGGCTCCGTCCTGAAGCCATCGCGGCGCTCGACCTGCCGGCAATCCGCGAGTTGCTCGCTTACGCGACGGCTGCCGCGGCCATCACGGTATCCCGCGATGGAGCCGACATGCCCACCGCCGCCGATATCGATGCGAGTACGGAGCCATGCCATGCTTGACAGAGTGACGGACACAACGGGGCACATCAAAGGGGTTCGAATTGAAAAGGCGGTGGGCATGACAAGCCGCGTCATCCCGGTGGCCCCCTTCGTCCTGACCGTTTTCGGCGTGACAGGTGATCTCGCACGCCGAAAGCTGTTGCCGGCGCTGTTTCGCCGCGATTTTGCGGGTCAGTTGCCGGATGAAGCAACCATTCTCGGCGTCGCGCGCGGTGCAATGCCGCAGGATGACTTCCTCGCGATGGTGCGCGAGGCGATCGTCAAACATGTGCCGGCATCGGAGACGACGGGACCCGAACTCGATCGCTTCCTGGCCCGCATCTCCTACATGGCTGCCGATGCGGAAGGCGAGAACGGCTGGACCGAACTCGCGGGCCTTCTATCAGCCTATGCCGACCGCATCCAGGTCCACTATCTGGCGACGGCACCGCATCTGTTCGGACCGATCTGCGAAAGGCTCGGTCACTACGGTCTTTCAACAGGCGATTCCCGCATCGTCATCGAGAAGCCGATCGGCAAGGATCTCGAATCCGCGATCCGGCTCAATCAAGCCGTCGGGATGATCTTCCCGGAGGAGCGCGTCTACCGGATCGATCACTATCTAGGCAAGGAGACCGTGCAAAATCTGATGGCGCTGCGCTTTGCCAATGCGCTGTTCGAACCGCTGTGGAATGCAGCCCACATCGACCATGTGCAGATCACGGTCGCCGAGTCCATCGGCGTGGAGGAACGCGGCCCCTACTACGACAAATCCGGCGCGCTGCGCGACATGGTTCAGAACCACCTTCTGCAGCTGCTCTGTCTGGTGGCGATGGAGCCGCCACATTCGCTCGAAGCCGATGCCGTACGCGACGAGAAACTCAAGATCCTGAAATCGCTCGAGCGGATCGACGAGACAAACGCGGCGTCCCTGACCGTGCCGGGTCAATACCGCCCGGGCGCATGCAACGGCATCGCCGTCCCCGGTTACGCGGAAGAGATCGATGATCGCCAAAGCTCGACCGAGACTTTCGTCGCGCTCAAGGCTGCCGTTGCGAATTGGCGCTGGACCGGCGTTCCCTTCTATCTGCGCACGGGAAAGCGGCTGCAGCAGCGCAGTTCCGAGATCGTCGTGACCTTCAGAAAGGTTCCGCATTCGATCTTCAATTTGAATTCGGGAAAGGCGGTGCAGACGAGGCTCGCCATCCGCCTGCAGCCTGACGAGGGAATCAAGCTCTGGCTCATGATCAAGGAGCCCGGACCGGGCGGCATGCGATTGCAGTATGTCCCTCTCGACATGAGCTTTGCGGAAGCGTTCGACGTCTCGGTACCGGACGCTTACGAACGGCTATTGATGGACGTGGTCCGCGGAGACGCGACCCTGTTCATGCGCCGGGACGAAGTCGAGGCGGCTTGGCGCTGGATCGACCCGATCCGTCAGGCGTGGAGCCAGACGAATGAAATCCCGCGCCCCTATGTTGCCGGCAGCTGGGGTCCCTCCGCTGCCGTCGCACTGATCGAACGCGACGGTCGAACATGGATGGAGGACGGTCCGTGACCACGGGGCAGTGCATCGCCAATGCCAAACCCGCAAACAGGAGGCCAGTATGACGATCGCAGCAAGGGTCAATGCGCGGGTCGGCGAGGTGACGGATCGCATCATCAGGCGCAGCCGTGATAGCCGACAACGGTATCTCGACCGCATTGCGAACGCGGCGAGCACGCCGGTACGCCGGCAGCTGGGATGCGCCAACCAGGCCCATGCCTTCGCGGCTTGCGGCGCGCACGACAAGACTCTGATGCAGGATGGTCGCGTCCCCAATCTCGGAATCGTCACGGCCTACAACGATATGCTGTCGGCGCATCAGCCCTACGAACGTTTCCCTGAGCTCATCCGACGGAGCGCGCGCGCAGCCGGTGGCGTTGCCCAGGTCGCAGGCGGAGTTCCGGCCATGTGCGACGGCATCACCCAGGGCGAAGCGGGAATGGAGCTCTCGCTGTTCTCGCGCGAGGTCATAGCCTTGTCCACCGCGGTCGCGCTGTCACACCAGACTTTCGACGCCGCGCTATTTCTCGGTATTTGCGACAAGATCGTGCCGGGTCTCGTGATCGGCGCCCTCTCGTTCGGGCATCTACCTGCAGTCTTCATTCCATCCGGTCCGATGACGTCGGGCCTGGCCAATGACGCAAAAGCAAAGATCCGGCAGGCTTACGCGGAAGGAAAGGTCGGCCGCGACGCTTTGCTGCAAGCCGAGGCGCAGGCCTATCACGGCGCGGGGACCTGTACATTTTACGGGACCGCAAATACCAATCAGATGCTGATGGAGATCATGGGCCTGCAGCTGCCGGGCGCATCCTTCGTGAATCCGAACACGCCCTTGCGCGATGCGCTCACCTGTGCCGCGACCGAGCGCGCATTGGACATCACTTCGCTCGGCAATCAATACATCCCGATCGGTCGCGTACTCGACGAGCGCGCCTTCGTCAACGGCATCGTCGGACTGCATGCCACCGGCGGTTCGACCAATCTGACGCTGCATCTGGTTGCCATGGCCGCGGCGGCCGGCCTCACTTTGACCTGGGACGATTTCGCCGACCTTGCCGAGGTGACGCCGCTGATCGCGCGCATCTATCCCAACGGCTCCGCAGACGTGAACCATTTTCATGCCGCCGGCGGGATGAGCTTCCTGGTCCGGCAGTTGCTTGCTGCCGGGCTCCTGCACAGCGACGCCCTGACCGTCTGCGGCGCCGGGCTTGATGCGTACCTGCAAGAGCCGCGGCTCGATGCCGAGGGAGCGCTGACGTGGCACGATGGGCCGGCTGCAAGCGGCGATTCTGCCGTGCTCCGAGAGATCGGTGACCCGTTCCAGGCATCAGGCGGCCTTCGGGTTCTGAACGGCAATCTCGGACGCGCCGTCGTCAAGACATCCGCGGTCGCGCCGCAGCGCCATGTGATCGAAGCGCCGGCTCGTGTCTTCCATTCCCAGGAGGATCTGCAACGGAGCTTCGCTGCAGGCGAGCTCACGAATGATCTGATTGCCGTGGTGCGCTTCCAGGGTCCCAAGGCAAACGGAATGCCGGAGCTGCACAAGCTGATGCCGCTCCTCGGCGTCCTTCAGGACCGCGGGCTGAGAGTGGCACTCGTGACCGATGGGCGGCTTTCGGGCGCCTCGGGTAAGGTTCCCACGGCCATACACGTCACGCCTGAAGCGGCTGACGGCGGTGAGATTGCGCGGATTCGCGATGGCGACGTCATCAGGCTCGACGCCAAATCCGGTCGGCTTGACGTGCTCGTCGCCCCGAGCGAGTGGGCCACGCGAACCTGCGCGCAAGCCGATCTCTCCGCGGCGCATACAGGGATTGGCCGCGAGCTCTTCGGCTTCTTCCGCGAGCGCGTCAGCTGCGCAGATCGCGGCGCAAGCGTTTTTGTGACGTAAATGCAATAGGCGGCCAGCGGAGTTGAGATTTCGATACGTCTACGGACCGCCGCGCGCCGTAGAGGAGGTGTCTTGCTTGCGGAGGAGACGATCAGTCAGCTGTTGCACGGGAATACGCAACCAACGCAATACCGGCATTCGGCTCGAGCTACGATTTGATTGGTGCGCGCCGTAAGATCGTTTGGGGGCTGACGTGGTCAGCCCCCAAACGCATCTTGAGACAAGCGAACTCGTTCGATCTCAATGCGCCATAGCGGCACCCGCTATCAGATTTGACTGGCTGGGATTACCGCCGCCCGGCTGGACTTTCACGCCACCCATCGAAGTGCCACCCTCACGCGTGTCCGAGCTGCCGCCGTCGCCATTCTCCTTGCGCGCGAGGATCGATCCCGCCGCCAGCGTGCCGTCGTTACCGACATGATTATTGTCGCCACGACCGTCATTGCCGTCTCCATTGCCGGTGCGGCCGGACGTTGTGCCAGGCGCAAGCTGGCTGGCTTGGCTGCTCGCGGACTCGGTGCCGTTGTTGTCCGTGCCGCCACCCTGGCCCATTCTGCCGAGCGAGCTGCCGGCCGCGATGCCGCCGATGTCATGGCTGTTGCTGGAGTCGTCGTTGGGCGTGTTGTTCTTGCCGTCGCCGCCGGTCGTCGTCGTGTTGGTCCAGATGACTGTCCCGGTATTGGGGACGTAACTGGTGGTCTTCGTCGTCGTCTTGCCATCCTTGGTGGTGTGCACGATCGTCGTCTGGTCGAGCGTGTCGCTGCTCGCGTTGGTTACGACGACCGTGCCGCCGTTCCCGTCCGATCCCTTCGACGTCCAGACCTTCATCGGCTTTCCCGTGTTGACGACGGGATCGACCGGCTTGCCGGTGTTGACGAAGTTCGCGCCTGCAGCGCCGCTACCCGTTTCGGCACCATGCTTGTCCGATTCCCGTTCGCCGGGTGTGAGGCCGGCCGACGTATTGAGCGAATTGACGCCGCCCTTGGTGGCTTGATTCAGCAGTTGCTGGTCCGCTTTCTCCAACTCGGAGAGTTTCTTGTTGGCGTCGTCGACGCCATGCTGGTCCATGGACCCTGGCACATTCAAATGCCCGGCGCCTCCGGTGCCATCGCCAAAGCCCGGCACTTCACGCGGCCCGTGCTGGTTGAATTGCGAGCCGGGAAGATTGACGTCCGGTCCGTCCGGATTCTTCACGCCGGGCACTTTCGGAATGCCACCCGACTGGTTCTGTCCCACGACGAGTCCATCCGCTCCGGCCACGTTGGGCACGTTGTTCGTCGTGCCAGGCCTCGGCAGCCTGCCGCGCAGTTCTTCGGCATTCCTGATCGCGGCGATGGAATCGTTCGACCTGACAATCCCGGCGGCATCGATGAATGGACGCTGGATGCCGGTGACGGCCGAAGCGGCGGGATTGATCATGACGCGCGAGCCCGGTTGAAAGATGGTGCCGCCACCGGTCGTTTGTTGCTCGACCCTCGGCGGCAGTGGTTGCGGGTTGATCGAGCTTTTCGCGCCCGGTGCCACGCTCTGCCCGCCATTCAGAATTATTTTTCCCCGTTCGGATACAGCTGTGGTCGAACTGACCGAAGCAGGTCGATCGAACCGGCCGCCGTTGAAGCTGATCATCGATCGCGCGGGAGCCTGTGGCATGGCGGCGACCATAGGCGGTCTGGATGCAAACGCGGCGCCGCCGCCAAATCCGCCGAAGCCGTGGGCAGACGCCGGGCCAACGGCCGTCAGCGAACCGACAGCGATGAAGATGGTGGTTGCAAGCAACATCGAACGACGAGACATGATAGGCTCCTATTTTGACAGGATGTGACTATTCACACCTTGCCTTTCAGTCGCCGCAGCCACTTCGCGCGTTTTTTGGATTCAGATGCATTTACAGGCGTTTACATCCGGTTCACCGCCCATTAATCGCGCCGCATCCAGATTTGGCGAATTTTTTCGGCGTGCGCTGTGCGAGGTGATGATCTTGCGGCCCGCGCGCCATCGCCGCGCCGAACCGCTTTCAAGAGTTTTTGCTATAGTTGCCCGTGAGGGGGAGCCGATGAGCATGTCGCCTGAGAGGGGATCCGATCGCCGAGAAGAGTCCGTGTCAGCGGATCTTGTTGGCGCATGGTGAAACCGGGAATCCTGATCGTTGCAGACGATGCCTCGCTTCGCGCGACGGTTGCCCGCTGGCTGATTCAGGCCGGCTACGCCGTCGAACTCGCCGAGAGCCCGAAGCGTGCGCACGAGGTCGTTGCAAAAGCTACCATCGCCCTGGCGATTGTGGCACCGCAGGGCTCGGGTATCGAACTCGCACACAAGCTTGAGGACGCGGTCGAGCACGTCATGTTTTTCGGGACGCCCGACAACATCGCTGCGGCCGGTGAACCGCCAGTCTCGTCGGATCTCTGCATCACGCTGCCATTGAGCGAGCAGGACGTGCTGGCCAAGGTCAAGTCCGTGCTGCGTCCGGTCGCGGCCCGCGAAGCGCCTTCCACCCCGCAGCTCCTCCGCTTCGAGGGCTATACGCTCGACGCCGGTGCACGCACCTGCCTCGACGCGCGGGGCAAGGAAATGACGCTGACCCGCGCGGAGTTTTCCCTGTTGCTGGCGTTCGCGCAAAACCCGGGCCGCGTGCTCTCGCGCGACGAACTCACGCGCGTCGTGACCGGTCGCGGCGCGGAGCCCGAAGACCGCAGTGTCGACGTGCTGATCTCGCGCCTGCGGCGCAAGATCGAGACGGACCCAAAAACACCGCGGCTCGTCGTGACCGTACCCGGCGAGGGTTACAGGTTCACCGCCCGACCGCAGGCCATCATCGCGCCCGATCAGCCTGCAACGGCCCAGTCGGCAGCGGTCCAGGCATCGGATGCACCTGCCCCGCCTTTCGATCGACAACGATCGAACAGATTGCCGGTGTTCGCTGTGGCTGCTGCGCTCGCCGTCGTACTGGTCATGACCGTCGTTGGGTGGAAGGAGTGGAGCAATCGGGAGGCCCTGAAACGAGATGCCCAGTCGCCGACGCTCGCGGCCTCGCCAGACTTGCGGCCTTCGCCAACGCCCTCGCAATCAACGACTTCGCGCGAAGAGCAGCGCGCGACCGTCTACAAGCGCATGGTCGCGGCGCTGCAGGACAATCAATACACTTGGCGCACGGTCGAGCGACTGGCGATCCTGTCCGGCGTCGACGAGAGCGAGGCGCACGAAATATTGGCGGAACACCCGAACGAGGTCGTGCTCGGAAAATCGCAGGAGGGCAAGCTACTTGCTAAATTGGCCGGGCGCTCAGGCGCGGCGTCCGACTTGAAGTGACAGACGTCGCGCGCTTTGCCGGCGGCGTCATTGATGATCGGTACATGGTATTCAAAGGAAATCGGAGGCAACACGTTGGCGCGTTGCCTCCGCCTGCACAAGTCCCCGCGGCTTCATTTGGACTGATCCGCGGTCCGAACCGCGTCATTGTAGACGACCGGCGCCCAGGCGAAGGTGCCCAGCCCGCATTGGAGCCAGATCTTCTGGTAGCCGAGATAGAACATGGCAACTTCTTCGACGTTGCGCGCGGCGGCCACTTTTCCGTCCGTCGCCAGATCCTGAATCATCTGCCGAAGCTCGGCGACCTTTGCGCGGTCATCGTTCGAGAGTTGGGCGTTGGGCAGCAATTCGTCGATTCCCGCTGCGAGTGCAGGAATGGCATCGGCCTGGCACTGCGGAGCAGCGGGCTGTGCACTGACAGCGGGTCTCGTTTGCGCGGTGACGCCGGCGCTGCTTGCATTGGCCACGTGCACCGGGAGATCGGCGGGGACGGCTACCGGCACCGGAACGGCGACCGGGGGCGTCAGGATCACGATCGGACCGTGGCCCTTATCTGAATCATCATCGTCCTTCTTCTGCTTCGGCGGACACTTGTACGGATTGAGCGGGCAGACATTGTCGACGCCGGGACCAGGCTTGTAGGGCGGCGGCGGCAATTCCGAGACCGGGATCTGCGGCGGCTTCATCGTCGGGCTCCCGACGGGAAGCTTCGACACCGGGATCTCGGCCCTACCGTCGAGTGAAGTCTTCGCCTGGCCCGGCGGAATTTTCATCGGCACCTCGGGCGCAGGGGGGGTGGGTTTCTTGGGGGCCAACACATGAACGGCGTCCTGGCTCGCCTGCACGCCGGTTGTTGGGTGAAGTTGCCCGGCGATGTGCGGGCTGACGCCACCAAAGACCTGCGACGGCAAGGCCGCTGCCGGGGTGGCGGCGGAAGCGATGGTGGTGACACCGAGGGCAATCGCCATAAGGGTCGAAGTGCGTAACATGACTGTCTCCAGGGTTGGTTCGCGGCGGTTGAACATTCGGAGCTCACCGCCGTCGGGATGGGATGTGACCATTCACACCTGCACATCTGTACTCCCGCCACATCACGCCGTTCACGAGATTCCCAAGCGTTTACAGGTGTTTACACCATGTTAACCGGCCGTTTACGCACCAGCTCGCCGCTTTGGCTCACGGCCGCGGAGGCGGGCTGCGTCCTGCCCTCTGAATGCTCTCCATGTCGTGAGGCGCAGATCGTCGTGTGGTGTCCGCCGGCAGGATCGGAGGCACGAAAAGAAACAGGCCGCCCAATGAGGCGGCCTGTTCTCTGCCGATGATGATCTGATCCAGCGCCCGAACGAGCGACACGTGCCAACACGCTGCCGTTACCCGTTGGGCCAGCAGTACTTGCCCTCGTAGCCCAGATGGGTTCCGGCTGGACAAGCACGCGGACGATTGGGCCAGCAATATTTGCCCTCGTAGCCGGCATGCGTGCCCGGAGGACACGACAGCGCAGCCTCGATGATGTTCGCCCCGATCGACAGCGAAACGCCGTCGAACGGGGAAGCGGTGGCGACTCCGGTCGAGATGGCGAGAGCCAGAGCGCTTCCAGCGAGAAGCAACTTCGCGTTCGAGAGGATTGATTTGCGGGACATGACGATCTCCTTTGGTTGGTTCGAGATGGGTTGAGCATCCGGGGCTCGCGGCCCGTTGGGATGGATGTGAACATTCACACCATGCCCGTCTGTCATCGGGCCCGGCTTCGAAGTTCGCCAGATTTGCGAGCTTTTACTGCCGTTTACATGCGGTTCACTGGCCATTAACGCGCCCCGCGAAACCACCGTCGGCCTGGAATGACTACCGCCTGCGCAAGACCCGTGCACAATGCGGCCGTGCCACGTGGACCTTTGCAGAAGGACAACGCCGTGATGGGTGCCCGCCTTGCGATCCTGCTTGCGACGTTCGTCTGCATGGCGGCCTCGCCCGCATGGTCCGACGATCTCACGGAGACGCCTGTGTCGTTTCCCGTCACCATCGGGGCGAATACGGTTCGTCTGGAGGGGCTCGTCGTGAAAAGGTCCGACGCCCAGGGCCGGTTACCGATCGCCCTCTTTACCAACGGCGGCGCAGCAACCGCGACGGCCGGAGCGACCGTGACCACGGCAACCTACGCACATAACGCGCGGGACATGGCGCGACGTGGGTGGCTGGCGGTCGTCTTGATAAGGCGCGGCTTTGGCAGCTCCGAAGGCCCGAGACCGACACCGGTCGCGTGCCAGCCAGCTTCATTCGACGCATGGGCGACCACGGCGGCGGACGATCTGCAGTCAACCATCGGTGACATTTCGCAACGGCCCGACGCCGACGCTAGCAGAGTGATTGTAATCGGATCCGAAATAGCGGGCGTCGCGGCCGTGGCGCTGTCCGCGCGCAACCCGCGCGGACTCCTTGGAGTCGTTTCAATCTCGGGCGGGCTTCAGTCTGAATCGAACTGCCCGATGAATGACGTCCTGATCGACGGATACAGGAAATTCGGGAGCACGAGCCGCGTACCGAACCTCTGGATCTATTCCAAGAGCGACAAGATATTCGGCCCCGATCTTGCCGAGCGTTTGCACACCGCATTTCTCGACGCCGGCGGCGATGTCAAATTCGTCATGTTCTTCCACGACGGCGACGTGGGCACCCCCATCTTCGGCCAGGCGACCCGGGCCTGGTATGTGCAAATGGATGGCTTCCTGCGGGCAAGAAACCTGCCGACCTGGGGAATGACGGACGTGAAGGATGTGATCGACAGACTGAAAATTACGGACAGGATCGAACGAGAGAATCTTCAAGGGTTTCTCGTGCAATATTATTCGGCACCGGGCGAAAAGGCGCTCGCCTTCTCGCCGACCTTGCAAGCGGCATGGGTCCGTCCCCAAAACAAGCTCGGCGCTGAGCCGCGCCTGCCGGTGACCTATCAAATCAGCTCCAAAAGCCTGGACGACGCTCGCAGCGGCGCCCTGGCGACTTGCCAGAAAGCCGCACAGGACTGCGCCATCGTCATGGAGAACTTTCATTGGATCGGGGAAGAACGATGATTGGCGAGCGAAAGTCCGAGCGGGCCGCAACATCGCAGCTCTGCGCCAAGGCAATTACCGTAGCGATCGCCCTGTCGATCGGGATGGTGACATCGGCGATATCAGGTGACCTGGTTCAGGAACGGCAATATCTGCGCGTCAATATCGGAGGCAAGGACGTCCGTCTGGAAGCGCTGTTTGTCAAACGCGCCGATGCCAGGGGACGATTGCCGATTGTCTTCTTCAATCACGGCAGGCCCGCCTATCGTGAAATGACGTTGGATCAAAGTCTCACCGTCAACGATCCCGGCATCAATCTGTTGGCTGACATGGCACGGCGCGGCTGGCTCGCCGTGGCGATCCATCGGCGCGGGTACGGACTATCCGACGGTCCGGCCCAGGCGGATTCGTCATGTGCAGCGGATGCATTCATGGCGTGGATGAATGCGGACGCCGACGATATCGAAGCATCAATCGGAGTCGTCGCGAAGCGGCCAGATGCCGATCCAACAAGAATGATTGCGGTGGGTGGATCGGCAGGCGGCGCAGCCTCCGTCGCGCTGGGCGCGCGGAACCTTCCGGGTCTCGCGGCCGTCGTCAACATCGCCGGCGGCGAGCATTGGGCCGGCTGCGCGGCCGTGCGCGAATCCATTCCCGTCGATTTCAGGAACCTCGGCGCGCGCAGCCACACTCCTAATCTCTGGCTGTTTGCGAAGAATGATCTCAATCATCCGCCCGATCAGATCGAGGTCATGCGGTCGTCATTTGCTGGAGCCGGAGCCGATCTCAAGCTCGTACTGCTCGAGCCGATCGGCGAGGACGGGCATACCGGGATGTATTCGATCGTCGGTCGAACGCAATGGCTGGTGGAGCTCGACAGTTTTCTCAGGGCGCACAATCTTCCGACCTGGCCGATCTCCAACGTGGACGTCGTGCTGCAGAAACTGCAGTGGCCGCAGTCGTTGCGCGCCTATGTACAGGCCTATCTGGCCGCTCCAGGCGAAAAGGCCTTGGCGCGAACGCCCGGAAAACAGAATGCCTCATACCAGAGCGCGCTCACTCTCGACGACGCGCGCAAGCTCGCCCTGGACGCCTGTCAACGAAAGGGCGAGCCTTGCGTGATCGTGATGGAAGACGATCGCTGGACTGGATCGCTATGAGCAAGACCCCACCAGTCGAGGTTAGAAAGGTCACTTCTTCTTCCTGGGGGGAGGCGGGTACATTCTCGGATGCGCCGATGTAATCGGATGATAGTGCGCATAGACCTGTTCGTTGCGGGCGCCGAAAACCTGCGAGGGGAACGCGGGCGCCGGGCTGACGGCAGAACTCATCGCTGCAATTGCAAGTGCGATCGTCAAGAGGATGGAAGCGCGGAACATGACTGTCTCCTGTTGATACGAGGTGATTGAGCATGGCGGATGTGAGCATTGGCATTTGCGGCCCAACACCTGCCATGGCCTTAGCGGTCGCCGCCGGGCCGGGGCGGCATCAGGCAGTTGTGAGTCTCGCAATACTGCGGAGCCACTTTCAGCTGGCGTGGCGGCAGCGGCAACTGCTGGCCCTGAACCTCGACCGGGTGCAGCATCGTGCCTGCGTGCGGAAATGCCGACGCCGGAGCGACAGAGCCAAGCGACGCAACACCGAGTGCGATCGCCAGCAAACATTGAGTGCGCAACATGATGACCTCCTGGGGTACGGAATGGATGAGCATCCGGGCTCGCGACCGGTCTGCACGGGATGTGAATGTTCACACCTGCACATCAGTCACTCGGCCACCGCCCAAGTTCAGGGTATTGCGCAGCGTTTGCGGCCGTTTACATCGCGTTTTCAGCCTGTTTACAGGACATCTGTGCCGCCACCCCAGAGGCCGTGATGATCCCAACGCATTCGCTTCACCCGAACCGGTTCGCCGCCGTCACCGCCGTGGCCATCCTGTGGTGTGCCATTTCGCCGCTTCCCTTTGAAGGAACACTCATGGCGTTTGCACAGAATGACGCTTCCCGGCCGACGGAAGCTCCGCTGCGAAAAATCATCGCGGATTTGCAGCAGGGAGCTCCCGATACCGGCAGCATGGAGCCGGAGCTGGGCTCTGCCGTGCAGGCGCAGGCCGCGGCGATCGCGGGATTGCTCCAATCGCTCGGCCGCGTTCAGCAGCTCGAATTCACGGGCACCGAGAACGGCACTGATGTCTACAAGGTGACGTTCGAACGCGGCGCCGCCAGCTGGCGGATCCTCATGGCGCCGACCGGCAAGATCGCGGGCCTGCTGTTCAAACCAGTCGCGGCTCCCGAAACCAGGGGCGACGACGTTGCCATGGACGGCCTGTCGGGGACGTTGCTCAAGCCCAGGGATGTCGAGCACCCGCCGGTCGTGCTGCTCATCGGCGGCTCCGGCCCGACCGACCGGAACGGCAACCAGGGCGGCACGGGTCCCGGCGAACTACGGCAGCTTGCCGAACAGCTCGCCGAAAAGGGCATCGCGTCGCTGCGCTACGACAAGCGCGCCGTCGGACGCAGTGCCGTCGCCGGCCTTCGCGAGAAAGATTTTGTGCTCAACTCCTTCGTCGACGATGCCGTCACCTGGCTTGATTGGCTGCGACGGCGCCCCGATCTCGGACCCCGCATCATCGCCGGGCACAGCGAAGGCGGCGTGATCGCCCTGCTCGCTGCCAAACGCACCTCTGTTGCCGGCATCGTACTGCTCGCCACGCCCGGCAGGAAGCTCGGCGACGTCATCCGGGAGCAGTTGCAGGGATTTAGGATGGATGCTGCGCTCCAGAGCGAGGCGTCGACTATTTTGGCCACACTCGAGCGAGGTGAGTTGGTCCCCAACGTGAGCCCGGCTCTGCACGCACTGTTCAGGCCGAGCATACAGCGCTACATGATTTCCGAACTGGCGATCGACCCGGTGACAGAGATCAAAACTCTGACCTTGCCGGTGATGATCGTCTCCGGCGGGCACGATCTTCAGATCAGCTCCGCGGACGCCGACGCGCTATCCGCCGAACGCCCCGACGCGATTTGTCTCACCATTTCTGGTATGAATCACGTGCTGAAGATGGCGCCAGCGGATCGCGCAAGCCAGCAGGACGCATATTCGAACCCGAATCTCCCGCTCGCTCCCGGCCTCAGCGATGCAATTGCGAACTTCGTTCAGCAAGCGGCGCGCTGATTAGCCAAGGTTTGAATCCAGGTGCCGGACATGAACAGCATAGGCAGCGCTGCCAGCATGCAAATGGAGGAAACATGAGGCGATTTGTGGTGTTCGCAGTCCTGTTTCCGCCGCTCGCATTCATCGTTGCGTTCTGGGGAATGCTGCAAATCCTGAACTGGGCATTGGGCGAGAAAGGCACGGCAGACTATGGTCAATTGGTGCTCCTGCCGCTGGCCTATATGCTCGCACTGCTGCCGGCGCTGCTGACAGCCGTGGTGGACGATGTCCTGGCAAGGAGAAACATAAGGTATCGCATCCTTTGGACGGCGTTCGCCGGGTATGTGTTCATCTTCACGCCGCTGTTGGCGGCGCTGCTGACCGGCTCAATTCACGGGCCCTACCTCTTTCTGTTTGGAATCATCGGCGCGGTGCCCGCGGCCATCTGCTCATGGCTGACAGGAAGAACAACACCCGTGCCACGCGGCACGACGTCCTAGTGCCCGGCGGCGTTGACGATCGCAATCGCGCGCGACATCGCATCGGCCTTGGCCGCGACATTACCGGGTACGGACTGACGCTTCTCGCCGGGATCGTCAAAATCATGGGTCGCGCCGGGATATAGCAGCGCATCGACCGGCGTGCCGGCAGCGCGCGAACGCTCGGCCACATGCTGGCAGATCTCCGGCGAGACCTCTTCATCATCCGTCCCGAGGAACATCGTGATGGGTGTCGTTGTCAGGACGGTCGAGTCAAGCAAAGCTTCCTTTCCACAGCCGGGATAAAAGGCCAACGCGGCACGAAAGCCTGTCTGTTTGCCCTGCCGGATCATCACGTTCAGTGTCGTGCTGCCGCCATTGGACCAGCCTTGCAGAAAGACGCGGTTCTGGACGACGTCGCCACGCGCAAGCAGGTAAGTAAGCGCGCCCTCGGCATCGAACGGCCGCACCGTCAACTCGTTGACGCTATCGCGGTCCGGATCGTGGTGGGTGAACCGGCCAAAGCCGTGCGCCTTGCCGCGCGGGCCGAAACTGTCGGGCAGGAGCGCGAAATAGCCGCGCTCCGCCCAAAACTGCCCCCACATCTGATGCCGCATCGACAGGGTCGCCGCGTTGCAGGGGGACTGGACGGTTCGTCCGACAAACGTGCACCCGGCGTTGTCGTTTGCGGAGTAAGGTCCAGCGCGGCCATGTAGCATTACGACGGCCGGATGTGGCCCGCCGGTTGCTGGCTTGAACAGGTAGGCAACGATTTCGGCCTGGCCGTCGGCGCTCTTGAAGTAAACGGTTTCGGGAACGGCCGCAGCCGCCGACACCGCGAGCCACTGCGCCAGCACGCTGCCAAGGATCCAACGCCCGAGTGCGATCATGACGCCTGCTCTCTCACTTCGCTTCCACGCGCATCGCGGGGTCGCGGCCATTTCCGAGGTGCCGCCTCTGCAGCCAGCTTAATCGAAGATGTCCGCATGCCACAATGGAGACAACGCCCTGGAGCGTTGCCTCCACCGGATCTGCTGCTTCATTTCACTTGGCCCGTCACTTGGCTTGATTGGCCTGCGTGGTTGCGGCTTGCTTCTCCCACTCGAACGTGCCGAGACCGCAACGGAGCCAGACTTTCTGGTAGCCGAGACGGTTCATGGCGTCTTCTTCAACGTCGCGTGCGGCCGCCACTTTGCCGTCCGTCGCGAGCAACTGGATCAACTGCCTGAGCTCGGTGATCTTGCTCATGTCGGCTGCGGAAAGCTGAGCGGTGGGCAGCAGTTGGTCGATCGCCGCGCCCAACGCCGGAATGTCGGCGGCAGTCACGCAGGCCGGCGTAACAACGGGCTGCGGTTGCGCCGTCGCGGTGGAGGTTGAACCGCTTCCGGTCGCAACGCGCACCGGCGCGCTGTAGGGGACGGCAGCGGGCACGGCAACCGGCACCTGAACCGACGCCTGCGGGACGAAGATCACGACGGGATGGTGATGCTCATCCTTGTCGTTGTCGGGGTCGGGGCCGGGGTTGGGGAGCCCGCGCAAGCACCGTTGCAACGCCTCGCCGGACATGGCCTCACAATGCGGAATGGGTGGCCAAGGCTTGGGCGGCCAGGGCGGGGTGACTGAGGTCTGACACAATTTCGGATTGGTTGTGCAGTTGTCCAGGGCTTTTCCGACCGAGGAGATGCCCGGCGCCGGGATCATGACCTTTTTGTTCACGGACGACATTCCAGGCGCTGCCGGGATCGTCTGGGGAGCGTCGACGACTTTTGTCGGAATATGGCTGACCACCTGGCTCTCCTGCGGCTTGGTCAATACCGGCGCCGTCGAAGGGAGCTTCAGAGGAAAAGCCGCCGCCGGGACGGTGGCAGAGCAGATCGCAGTCGCGCTGAGGGCAATCGCGAGGAAGGTTGAAGTGCGTAACATGACTGTCTCCTGTGTTTGATGAACATCCAGGGCTCACGGCCCGTTGGGATGCGGTGTGACCATTCACACCTGCCCATCTGTCGTTGCGCCACGCCTGGCGTTCAGGAGATTTACGAGCGTTTACAGTCATTTACACCGAGTTTACAGCTCGTTTACGGGACACGCGAGCACCGTCAGGCTTGATTGATCAGGGAGCAGCCTCGGTGCTCGCCGGACGGCATATCGCCGCAGGCGAATGGAGCGATCAGGTCGACGCGTGTCGAGGCCTTCCAGCCGAGACCGCCGTCAAGCTATGGCGGCGCGATGCATCATTTCGATGAATTCGGGAGCAAGCCGACAGGATGATGTGCCGGCAACGTCGCTGGGATACAGGATGCGACGGCGGCCTGTGGCCGGATTTTCCAGGAGCATTTTCAAGAGATTCGAGCGACGGCAGAGGCAGTGCATAACCGCACCTCACCTCTGCCGACGCTGTTTCTTGCTGTTTCGCATGAACTGACGAACCGGCCTAGTTGAACGGATTGCGCCTCACGCGCGGCCACATCGGATCCATCGCGCGTCCCACGGTCGTCCTCATATGCGGATTGTAGGCCTTGGAGACCTGAGGCGTCTTCGTAAATCCCGCCGCTGCGGGGCCGGAGGCGTAAAGAAACACGCTGAGCGCAATCGCGAGGAAACCTGACATACGTAACATGACTATCTCCTGTGGTTGGTCGTGTTGAGCATCCAGGGCTCTCAGCCTGTCTGGACGCGATGTGAGCATTCACACCATGCCCATCTGTCACGCCGCCACGCCTCGCGTTCAGGGTATCTCCAAGCGTTCACAGCCGTTTACACCGGATTTACAGCCCGTTTACGGGACAAGGCGGCGGCGTCGGACTAGATTGATCAACGAGCGATGCGGGAACCTTGCATGGATTTCGCGCTCGCAATTCAGCTAGGCTCCCCTTCGTTTGTGATCAATCATTTGAGGTGCCGTCGTGATTTCTGCTCGCCCGTTTTCCGTGAGCCGGCTCGTTGCTATCACCGCTGCTGCACTCCTTTCGATCGCGGCGTCCCCGCCGCCGATCGGCCCGCTGCCCGACCGTGTCATGTTTCCGAGCGCCGACGGCCAGACCACGCTGGTCGGTTATGTGTTCAAGCCGGAAGGCCCGCATGCGGCACGGAGCCCGGCCGTGGTCATGATGCACGGCCGCGCCGGGCCCTATTCATCTCTTGCGGACGGCAGATACGATGCAACCACGCTTTCGCAGCGGCACCAGAAATGGGGACACCTGTGGGCGCAACAGGGTTATCTCGCCATTCTCGTGGACGGGTTCGGGCCGCGCGGTTTTCCGCAAGGCTTCTCGCATCAGGACTACAAGCAGCGCCCGGAAAGCGTGAACGAAGTGATCGTGCGGCCGTACGACGCCTATGGCGCACTCGCTTATCTGCACACGCGTAACGACGTGGCGGCGGACCGCATCGCGCTACAGGGTTGGTCGAACGGCGCAAGCGCCACGCTTGCCACAATGTCATCGGCCACGCCGGCGCTCAAATCGCCCTCGCCCAGCAGCGGCTTTCGCGGCGCGCTGGCTTTTTATCCTGGTTGTGGCCTGAAGGGACATTTCAAAGCCGGCCTGATCCCGTACGCGCCGCTGCGCGTGTATGTTGGGACGGCCGATGAAGAAATATCACCGCAGGAATGCAGCGAGCTCGTCGACGTGAGTCGGGCCCAGCAAGCCAACATCACACTCAAAATATATCCCGGCGCGACGCACGATTTCGATGATCCGGGTCCAAGCCGCCAGGACATTCCCGCCAACGCCGCAGCGACCCGGGATGCGACCGCGGAGGCGATCGCATTTTTCGCGTCGCTGTTGAAGAAGTAGGTCGGTCTTCATTGTAAAGAGGCAAAGTCGCACAGTGTCCTTGAGTGTGCACAGAATCACTGACCGTACGATCAACTTCAGTCAAAGTGCCCCCACGCCGCATGGTGCGGCCTCAACTCAGGAGCACGACAATGAAAGCCTCTCGTATCATTCTATCTACCTTCGCCGCTGCGATCGCGCTTGCCACGCTGACCGCGTCCTATTCCCCCGCATCCGCCGGCGCATTCGGTCCGGACTACGGTTGGATGGGCAACAAGCAGTATATGGCCTGCCTGAAATATGTGGGCGCCTTTGGCGCCGATTATCCGGGTAGGGACAAGAACATTCAATCCTGCAAGCGTAATTACCTCTAATGAATGCGACACCTGCATCGAAGAGGCGGCGCGGAAATGGGCAGCCTCTTCGATTGTGCTGAACGTCGTCGTTCACGGCTGCTTCAAGTGGCATAGTTTCGACGTCACTTCTATTCGGAGTTAAGAGATGCGATGGCCTCACTGGCACCCAACGCGCGCTGATATTCTGAGCATCCTGTTTGCTGTGGTGTTGGTCAGTCTCTGCGCTTTCATTGCGGTACGGCTTCCGTTTCTCCGTCAGCCGACCGGCTTCGGCCCCGATTGGAATTGCCAACCCATGCCCAAAGGCGATCCGGTGTGCACCAAGCGGCTGGATCGCTGAAGGCATTCCAAGCGCACTGCCTCTTCTTCTCGCATCAAGTTTGGTTGAGCATTTCGACATGGCGCAGGAAATCGTCCGCCTGAGCCAACGGCGTCCAGCCGCACGACAGCATCGGAGTATGAGCAAGCAAAAACGTCGGCTGGTTCTAAGCCGTCTCATTCCTTGGAGTGAGGCAACATCCGGATGAGAGTGCGGTCCTGGAATACCCAATGATGAATGAGCGCGGCGATCGCGTGGAACGCTGCGATAGCCACTAGCGCATGCGCTAGCAGCTCGTGCACTTCTTTCACGTTGTGGGCAAAGGCTGCATCCTTGAGCCACGGCGACGGAATGGCGACGAGACCCAGCAATGGCAATGCATTCCCCCGCGCGAATTGCAGCACAATCCCTGCGACAGGCACAGCGACAAGTAGCGCGTAAAGAGTATAGTGCGCGATCGCAGCAGCAGGATCACCCCACCTTGCGAGCCATGCGCCAAATTTGTTCGCTTCCGATACAGGTGGCGGATTGATCGATCGCCATATCAGGCGAGCCACGAGCAGAATGAGAATTGCGCTTCCGGCAGCAATGTGGATGGTAAGGCCGGTCTGGCGAGATTCGCCCTTCTGCAAGACGTCGCCAAAAATGCCCAGCATCCAAGCAAGAATGACCAGAACGACCGTCAGCCAGTGCAAGGTCTGCGCTATGGCGCCGTAGTCTTTGTCTGAATTGAGCAGCTGCATATCACAATAGACTAAACGCGAATCAATTCGTTGACGTGAATCAATCAGATCGAGCGCAGGCGATGTGCAGCTTCACCAATCGGCACACAAATAGCGCCGCCTGCTCGAATGACCGCAGGCGGCGGCTTCCCAGCCCTTGGGAGGATAATGCAGAATCCAGCAAACCAGATGCTGCACGACCGGGGCGGCAGCCACTTTGCTCTAGATCAAGACTCGTGCAACCATATGGCCGCAGTCTTAAACAATGCTGGTCGCTCCCCTCTGCAGCAGGGTTACGCGACATGGTCATCTTGATCTTGCGGATCAGACAAAGTCTACATGGAGGTCACAGATACCGCTCCGTCCTGCTGATGATCGTGACTTCCGGCTAGACGCTTGTCGCGGGTTGGCGCTGTGGTTTGTTTTCATCGACCACATCCCAGGCAATGTGTTCGACTGGCTGACCCTTCGCAACTACGGATTTAGCGACGCCTCCGAAGTATTCGTCTTCGTATCGGGCTATACGTGCATGGTCTCTTATGGTGGCGCACTGCGTAGCCAAGGCTGGCCAACCGTCATTGCTCGCAGCCTCAGGCGCAGCTTTGAGATCTACGCTGCTTTCCTGCTGCTCGTGATCGTCTATCTTGGGCTGGCCTGGCTAACGAGCTCCTACCTCGACGAGACCAATACGAGGCGGTTTTTCGACAATCCGGGGACGGCTCTCCTCCGTCTCCTGGCTCTTCAGTACGCCCCCGTCAACACGGACATATTGCCCACGTTCGTCTTACTGCATCTCGCATTTCCGATCGTGCTCTGGCTCATTGCCCGCAATGCGGCAATCGCGCTCGCTGCATCATTCATGCTCTATCTAATGGTGCAACTGTATAGCTGGCATTGGCCTGCCTGGCCTACCGGCGAACTCTATTTCAATCCATTTGCATGGCAGATACTTTTCGTCATCGGCGCTTGCTCCGCCGGTCCATGTGCCGAGAAGTTCGCGACTATCCTACAACGGCGCGTCACCATATCGCTTGCCGCAGCCTATGTATTGTTCAGCCTCGTAATTGCCTTGAGTTGGCGTCTAGATGCGTTCAAGTGGCTGATCCCGCAAATGATCGAGGACTGGCTCTATCCGATCTATAAGAGTCACTTGGACCCAGTTCGGATCATCCACTTCTTGGCAATCGTTGCGCTATTGACGCGCATCGTGCCCCCGGACGGCCGTCGCTCGCCGGGGCTTTGGACTACGGCACTGATCCGGTGTGGCGAAAACTCGCTACCGATCTTCTGCTTCAGCGTACTGGCTTCTTTTATGACATTCGTTATCCTGAACCGCGTGTCCGATGGGCTACCGATGCAAGCCGCGGTCACCGCGCTCGGCATCGCTCTCATGGTCGCGGTTGCCAACATTCTGACATGGGAAGCCAAGCTCGACCGGCGCGCGCCAGCGTTGTTCTAGGTGCCGGTAGTCAACCTCGATTGGCTGCAAACAGGCTTACACATACCTGCCTGGGCGGGCTCAATGTCGCTTGTTGGACCCGTTGCGTATTCAAGGGAGATGGCCCGATATCGGCAATTGACGAAACCAAGTCTCGCTCCGCTACCCGTTTGAGCCGTTGCTCCAAAAACGCGAGCGCCCGGTCGGAGGCTTTCTTAGTGCCTGCATATTCCGGATGAAAATCGAGGCCGTGCGGAGCACCGCGGTAGATCAGCTGTTGAGCCGGCCCGCCCAGCTCCGTCACCAGTCAGATGAGGTCGCCGGCGTTTATAGGGACACGGGCTGGTGCTCTGCGAGTAGGACTTTCCGTCATCCAACGTCACCTCGATGTCGATGCCACTCGTCCCCTGTCCCCGGTCACTGTTGTCGAGATTGAGACTAACAAGACCATGCCTTGATATCCGCTAGCGCGATCACACCCCAAACGGGTAGGTGTCCGGAAGCCCGACGATCTCGGCGGTATCAAGCGGAGTTATCGCCCGGGTGTCGTCAAACCAAATGTATTCGTCGAACTGTTGCGGCAGGCTGGCCCGGAAGTAGTGGCTCGCAAGTTCGGTTTCGGGTCTGTAGATCACGCCAATGGCTCGCTCGAGCCGTTCCTTGCCAAGCCCCCTTGCGCCACAGAGATCGCCGCAACCACGCAAGCCCAGCATGAAGCGCGGAAGCCCCACCGCGTGACATAGCCGTTCATAGCTGTTGGACAGCGACGCGCGAACGGTCTTGACCTCCATCGGACCGCCCCAATCGGACGCTGCGGCGACCGTGCCGCTGTGGGTGCCGAAGCCAACCAGATAGGCCTGGTCGCCAAACGCCGTGCGGCAGTGCTGCCCGATATTGTGCTCGCCGCGAGCCGCCATCTCAGTCGCCGCGGCATTACCGACATGCGAGTTGTGCGCCCAGATTACAGCCTTGCTGTCCGGCCCATGGAATGCCAACAGGTTCTTGAGGGTGTCGAACATATGACTGTCGCGCAGGTTCCATGACGCGCGAGAGCCGTAGTACATGATCCGGTAATAGCGTTCGGCGTTGGCTACTAGGCGCGCATTCTGCTCGGCATCGAGAAAGCGCTCGCCATCGTGCTCGGCATAGGCCCGGCGCTTTGCCAGCAGATCAGCGAGTGCGCGTGCTACGTCGGATTCGCAGGTCGGATAGGATCCGGTCAGCGCTGCATGGCCGTACGTGGCGGGATCGCGCTGCCACGGAGTCAGGCAACCATACCGCTCGCGGGCGACGCGCGCCGAGGTGGGATCGACTTCATCGAGGTAGTCGAGAACCGACCGAATTGAATCGTAGAGGCTGTAGAGATCGAGACCGCGAAACGCGACGCGCTCACTCTTCTCCACCGTGCCATTATGCTTGCGCAACCAGATGACGAAATCGCGCACCTCGGTGTTCCGCCACATCCATGTCGGAAACCGCGCGAACGCAGTCCACTCCGAGGGCGGATACTCGAAATGCCGCACGTAGTGATCGACCCTGGCGGCATCCGGCCAATCCGCCTCGATCGCCACGAGGCGAAAACCCTTCTTGACGATCAGATCGCGGGTGATGCGCTCGCGCATCCGGTAGAACTCGGAGGTACCATGGGTTGCCTCGCCGAGCAGCACGATGCGCGCCGACCCGATACGTTCCAGTAGTGGGCTGAGATCGGCCGCTTCGATGGATGGAAACGATTCTGCGGCGTCGGCGAGATTACGGACAAGCGTTTCCTCTTCCGGAGCGACCGGCCGAAGCGCTCGTCGTACGGGAACGCTAGTCTCGCCTTTTGCGGTCGCCCACCCCTCTTCTCCGATCAATGGAACGAAGCGGACATCGGCAATGTCTTCGCTTCGATACTCATCCTTCGAAACGCGGACGATGCATACCAATTCCTGAGCCTGCTGATCGGTGCCAACTGGCATTACCAGCCTGCCACCGACCTTCAACTGCTCCTTGAGCGCTTTTGGAACCTGCGGACCGCCGGCGGCCACCACGATGGCGTCGTAGGGCGCATGTTCGGGCCAGCCTTTGGTGCCGTCTCCATGCAGGACGTGGACGTTATCGTAACCGAATTCGGCAAGTGCGACCGCCGCCTTTTCGGCGAGGGGACCGAGGCGTTCGACCGTGTAGACATGGGCCGCAATCTCCGACAGCACCGCAGCGGCGTAACCTGAGCCGGCGCCGATCTCGAGCACCTTCTCGCCGCCCTTGAGCACGAGCGCTTCCGCCATGAAAGCGACGATGTAGGGCTGAGAAATGGTCTGCCCCCCGGCGATCGGAAGCGGCGAATCCTCATAGGCAAATTCACGAAGCTGCTCTGGCAAGAACAGCTCGCGCGGCACCTTTCCCATTGCCTCGAGAACCAGCTCGTCACGCACACCGCGCGCAGCGATATTGTGCCTGACCATCTCTGCCCGGAGCGCGGGAAACGACTTAAGCTTATCAGAGCGATCCGGATTTGGCGCTAACGATCCCATCACGATGGCTCCTGCATCTCGCTTGCGTTGAGTGCGCCTGCAAACGTCTCGCTATTTTGCAATAGTGCCGTCGACCGTCGCCCATATGTCCCGCTAACCGGTCGAACGAATGAAAACGAGCCAAACGCACGACTGCCACTGAACTCGGACTGGCGCCGCTCAACAAGGCGGCGGCAACGATCACAGTTGGAGTTGCAGCGCGCCTGCTAATCTCCAATGTTCAGTTTGGGACCATTGCTCATCCATCAATTTGATCGACATCAAACCGAGCAATGATGGACCCGTGAGAATTGTATGAATGAACGCCCCGGCCCCCCCCCAAGGTCAGGATGACGACATGTATGCAATGGTCCTATCCAAGCGCGGCGGGCCGCTAACGCTCCAACAACGACCGGACCCCACACCTGGTCCGGGCGAAGTCCGCGTCAAGGTCGGCGCCTGTGGTGTTTGCCGTACTGATCTGCACGTCGTCGACGGTGACCTTCCCGATCTTCGCTATCCAATTATCCCGGGCCACGAGGTCGTCGGCCGCGTCGACGCAATGGGAGAAGGCGTTACGGATCTGGTGCCGGGAATGCGTGTCGGCGTTGCCTGGCTTGGATACACCTGCGGTGATTGCTTCTACTGCCGCGCAGATAAGGAAAACCTCTGCGATCACCCAAGATTCACCGGCTACACGCGCGATGGCGGCTTTGCAAGCCACTTGGTCGCCGATGCCCGATATTGCTTTCCGCTCGACGAACACGGCGATGATGCTGCCATCGCGCCGCTGCTTTGCGCTGGCCTGATCGGCTGGCGGTCTCTGGTGATGGCCGGCGAGGGGAAAACATTGGGCATTTATGGCTTCGGAGCGGCTGGCCATATCGTGGCGCAGGTTGCGCGAGCCCAGGGGCGGTCGATTTACGCCTTCACCCGCAGCGGCGATCGAGACGCGCAGCAGCTCGCGCTTTCGCTTGGCGCGGCTTGGGCGGGCGCGTCCGAGGAAAGACCGCCGATCGAGCTGGATGCCGCCATTATATACGCGCCGGTCGGCAAATTGGTGCCGCTTGCGCTGCGTGCGGTGAGAAAGGGTGGTCGCGTCATTTGCGCCGGCATTCACATGTCCGACATTCCCGCCTTTCCCTACAGTATCCTTTGGGGCGAGCGGCAGGTCATATCGGTAACAAATCTCACGCGACAAGATGGCATCGATTTCCTCGCCGCGGCGGCGAACGCCGAGATTCACACACATACGACAGTGTTCCCGCTCACCAAAGCCAACGAAGCGCTCGCCTGCCTAAGAGACGGCAAGCTTATTGGTGCCGCCGTGTTGCGCCCATAATCGTAGCCGTAGGTTTCGGGCCACATCGCAGGCCGCCCAATCAGCTTGACCGGAATGCGCGGCCAGAAACTCCTTAATACGTCAGAGAGAACGGTCGTTCGCTGTATTCAAAGGTGGTCCTGACGACCTGGAGCGGGCAGCGAACGGAATCCCCGACGCGAACAGTTCGATTCCGGTTCTGCAGCAGACCGAATCCTGCGGCGATGGGGAGAACAGATCATCCGCTTTGTTCGCCCCGATATCCTATTCGGCGACGGGTACGCGATTGGCCTGTACCATCGGATCTACGCGCCGTATCGCAGGGGTGAAGGTACGGAAACGAAAGGAAAGTCGCACGGCAATCTGGCCCCAAACCTCCTCGACGTGAAAACGTCGCCCGAGACCCATTTTGTTCTCGGCAGCTCTTCCCGTTACTTATTGAAGAAGAATGCTTTTGAAATGGTGGGCGCACCAGGGCTCGAACCTGGGACCCGCTGATTAAGAGACAGCTTTGGCCTGAGAAAGCTCAATGACTTACTGATCGCACGACCGGGCTTAGCCGACCGCAAACGGGCATTCGTCGCACGATGGGCAGTCAGCAACCAACTGCGGCGCCGTCGCTGCGCGGGTCAGACCCTCCACTCAATATGCCACTTTGCGGATCGATGTTTATTCCGTGGGCGTGGCCGGCCATCTCGTTCCAAGGCCCCCAGCGGTTGATGATGTGCCCTCGTTGCGCAAGATCACGTACAGCCTCTTCGGAGAAGCGACCCTCCAGGTGCAGGGTATCGCGCGCTTCGCCCAGGCCAAAACGGCCCGACAGGAAGCGCGGCATTTCGATCGCCTCCTGAATATCGAGGCCATGATCGATCATCGCGGAATAGAGCTGCAACTGGATCTGGGGCTGTCCGTCCGCCCCCATGCAGCCGAGCACGCTCCACAGACTGCCATCCCGCTTGGCAATCGACGCGATCAAGGTGTGCAGGGGAATCTTGCCGGGCTCCAGGCGATTGGGATGATCGGGGTCCAGCGAGAAATAGGCGCTGCGGTTCTGAAGCACGATGCCGGTACGGCCCGCGACCAGACAGGAGCCGAACGCGCCATAGAGGCTCTGGATCAGCGAGACCGCGTTGCCCTCACTATCGACCGCGGCGACATAGACGGTGTCACCGGCCAGACTGCCGTAGGACGGAACCTGATCCCATCGCAGCGCCGAGCGGGTGTCGATCAATTCGGTGCGCTTGGCCGCATGGGCTTTGGAGATCAGCGTTTCGACCGGAACTTCCGCGAAGGCGGGATCGGCGAGCACGCGGTCGCGGTCGTGATAGGCGATCTGCTTTGCCTGCACCATCAGATGCATGCGGTCCGGGCCGAGCAGATCCTTCCTGTGTAGCTCATGGGGCTCGAGCAGGTTGAGCATCTCGAGGACGGAAAAGCCCTGGGTCGGCGGCGGCGTGTTGTAAATCTCGACGTCCCGATAACGACCAACCAATGGTGCGCCCCAGATTGCAGTCTGGCGCGCCAGGTCGTTCTCTCGAAAGAAGCCGCCAGCCTCACACGAGAAGCGCGCGAGCTCATCGGCAACCGCACCGCGATAGAAGCCAGCCCACCCCGCGTCCGCGATCGTCTGCAGGGTGCTCGCGAGATCAGGATTGATGAGCTTGGCTCCCGGCGCGGGAGCGACTCCATTGCGTAGAAACAACGCGGCCGCTTCGGCCTGTCCCGCAAGCTCGTTTCGCATGAGATCGATGAAACTCGCGAGGCGCGCGGTCACCGGAAATCCGTCCCGCGCGTAAGCGATCGCATTTTCGAGCACCTTCGCCAGCGGCAGGCGACCATGGTTCCGATGCGCTTCGGTCCAACTTGCGACAGCGCCAGGCACCGTGAGCGTCGCCGGCACGATCCCGCGCAGCGGGATCTCGCTCATGCCCCTCTCACGCAATGCCGACAGCGTCGCAGTACCGGCTGCCTTTCCGCCTCCGTTCAAAAATCTCACTGCGCCAGTCCGTCCCTCGTGGATCAGCCAAAACGCATCGCCGCCGAGCCCGGTCATGTGTGGATACACCACCGCCAGGACGGCGCTAGTGGCGATCGCGGCATCGATGGCGGAGCCACCGGCGCGCAAGACATCGACGCCGGCGCTCGAAGCCAGCGCGTGCGGTGACGTCACCATTCCGCGCGGCGCAAGCGTCACGGGGCGACCGGTGCGAATATCGATTGGCATGGCTTTGGCCGATCAGATGCCGGGCGGCCGGGCGAAACCGCCCAATGCCTGCTCGACCAGTTGGGCAAATCTGAGTGTGGTGCGATCGCCGAGATACGGTCCGACGACCTGCACGCCGGCGGGAAGGCCACCAACTCGGCGGCCCGTTGGAATGGCGGTGGCCGGAAGATTGGCGACTGTGACAAGACCGGGCCAAGCCAGATTGTCCATGTAGGGAATCGAGCCGCCGTTCACCTTGAGGCGCCGGTCAAATTGCGCCGCGAGATCGAGACGTTCGACGTCGTGCGGGAACGCGACCGTGGGCGTGATCGGGCATAACAGCACGTCGTAGTCGGCAAAGAAGCGGCGCCATGCACGATAGAGCTGATGCCGCTGCTCAGCCGCGGCAAAATGCTGGGACAATGACTGGCAGACGGCAGCGGCGATGCGGCGCGGATAGCCGCCGCTCTCCGACGCCTCCCCGGCAGCGACCAGCGCCTCGCGCGCCTGCGGCGGCAGGCCGCTGCCGATGATGCCGAACAGGGTTTGCAGATAGACGTCGTAGCTTGAAGCGGGATCGATGGGAGGTCGTGCTTGCCGATTCACCTTGGCGCCAAGGCGTACGAGATCGTCGACCAGACCCTCGATCGCGGCAGCGTAAGCATCATCCAGCGGATAAGCCTGCCCCTCGTTCCAGACGGCAATGCGGAACGATCGAAGATCCTCGTGGCGGGTGGGCGGCAGCTGCAACTGCGCGCCATCGACATCGGACGTGCCGAGAAGCACATCGAACAGCAGCTCAAGATCGAACGCGCTGCGCGCCAAGGGGCCGGCGACGCCCAACTCCACGGGGGCGACATGGCCGGGTGGCGGCGGAATGTGCCCCTCGGTGCTGACGAGACCATGGCTCGGCTTGTGGCCATAGACGCCGCAGAAATGCGCGGGCACGCGAATCGAGCCACCAATGTCGCTGCCGAGCTCAAGCGACGTCAGCCCCGCAGCCAATGCGGCAGCTGAGCCTCCGGAGGAACCGCCGACGGTGCGCTCACCATCCCACGGGTTGCGCGTCAGGCCGAACAGTGTGTTGCAGGATTGGTGGTCGGCGGCGCCCGCCGGCAGGTTGGTCTTGCCGAAAATCACGGCACCAGCAGCGCGGATTTTTGCGACCGGGACCGCGTCCTCATGCGGGCGATAGTCGCGCAACTCCTCCAACCCACAGGTCGCGGCCATGCCGGTGACAGCGAAGGAATCCTTGATCGTCATCGGCAAGCCATGCAGCGGCCCCGTCATCTCGCCGCGCGCGACCTTCTCATCGGCGGCGCCAGCCTGGCGGCGCGCCCCTTCTTCGTCGAGCGTAACCACGGCATTGCAGGACGGATTGACGCGCTTCACACGATCGAGATGCAGGTCGAGCAGCTCGCGCGCGCTGATGCGCCTCGCCTTCAACAATGACCTCTGCTCGGTAGCGGTGAGGAAACAGATCTCATCAGCAGACATTTTACTAGAGGACATGGCGTTTATCCCAATTGTCCGGCCTTCCCGGCCAGCGAGGCGAGATCTGGTGGCGAGGCCGGTGCCGTCCGGCCAACACCGAAAAGCTTGAGGCCGAAGCGATCGCGCAGCGGTGGCCAGAGGCCTCGCGGCGACCAGAGCATGACGATGACCGCGATGGCACCGAGCGCCACCAAGTACCAGCCGGCCGAAACGCCGAGCTGGTCGGTGATGAGCTCCCGCAAGCCGAAGAATATCACGGTGCCGATGATGGGACCTTCCAGCGTTCCGATGCCGCCGATCATCACGATGAACATCATATAGACGACCCAGTTCACGTCGAACGCCGCCGCGGGAGAGACGTAGAGATTGCCGAGGAAGGAGACCGCGCCGGCAAGCCCGCAGCCGGCCGCCGACAGCACGAAGACGATGAACCGGTTGCGTTGGACGTCGACACCGACGCTCATTGCCGCAAGATCGTTGTCGCGCACGCTCATCAGCCCGAGGCCGAAACCGGACCGCATCAGCAGGAACAGGCCGCCGATCGTCCCCAGCGCCAGCGAACCCGAGATCCAGAATAACACCGGCTCGAACCAGTCGAGGTCGAGCAACCGGCTCGATTTCAACGGCAGACCGGACGTGCCGCCGAGCCAGCTTGCCTTCATGACCAGGGCCACGACGATCTCGGAGAACACCCACATGGCGATCGAGAAATAGGCCTCGCGCAACCGGAACAGCGGGAGCGCAATGACGGAAGCCACTATCGCACCGGCAAGCGGCGCGATGGGCAACACCCAGTAAGGCGACAGTTCGAAGGTATCGGAAATCAGGAACAATCCGTAGGCACCGATCCCGACGAACACCTGGTGGCCGAAGGAGACAAGGCCAGCATAGCCCGCGAGCAGATTCCACATCTGCGCCATGGCCAGGATCAGCAGGCACTCGGTTGCAAAGCGCAAGGCACCCTCGCCGAGCAGCAACGGCCCCGCGACAAGCAGCAGGACGGCGAGGACGCACGAGATCGCAATTCCCTTCGACATGATCAGGCCCTGCTCGCGACGAGACCCGCCGGACGGATAAGGAGCATGACGAAGAACAGCAGGTGTGCGTAGAGCAACCCCGCGTTCGGGTCCCATTTCAGGCCGATAAGCTGCGCCATGCCGAGCACGATGCCACCGAGCAGGGCCCCCCAGAACGATCCGATGCCGCCGAGCACCACGACCTCGAAGGCGATCAGCAATCGCTCCACCCCGGAGAATGGCGTGAAGCTCGATCGCACCGCCAGCAGCACCCCGCCGATCGCGCCAAGCGCCAGCGACAGGCCCATGACGTAGTTGTAAACACGATCTGGCTTGACGCCGAACAAGCGCACGATGTCGCGCCGGTCGGCGGTCGCCCGCACGATACGACCGAAGGCTGTGCGCTTGAGCGCCCACTGCAGGAGCAGGAACAGCAGCACCGCCGCGATGAGCGTCAGCAATGGCATCACCCCGATGTTCAATCCGAACAATCTGACGCTCGCACGCGAGAGCTCGCCGAGCTGAAGGCTCCTGACGTCGGCGCCGAATACCTCGACCATCAGGTTGCGCAGCACAATGGAGACGCCGAAAGTCAGCAGCAGCGGTGCGAACGGATCGGGCGCCCGTGCCACCCGGTTCATGATCACAGCCTGGTAGAGGTAGCCGACTCCGAAGGCCGCCATCACGACCGGGATCAACACGAACAGCGGATGGGCTTGCGGAAACAAGCCAACCAGCATTACGGCGAGATAGGCGGCAAGCACCATGAACTCTCCGTGCGCGATATTGACCAGGCGCATCACGCCGAAGACGAGCGCAAGCCCGATGCCGAGCAAGCCGTAGAGACCGCCAAGCAGAGCTCCGTTCACCAGCGTCTCAATCCAGGCCATGTCCCCTCGCTCACATCCCGAAATAGGCTTGCGTCAGTTCGGCGACGCTGACGTCGCCTGCATTTGCCGTCAGCGACACACGCCCCTTCAGCAGGCAGTAGATGCGATCGCTGGCGCTTGTGGCGCGCTTGACGTCCTGCTCGACCAGCACCAGGGCCGTTCCTTCCCGGCGGATGTCGTTGAACGCGCCGTAGATCTGCTCGACCATGACAGGCGCGAGGCCCAACGATATCTCGTCGCAAAGCAGCAGGCGCGGGTTGCACATCAGCGCGCGTCCGATGGCGACCATCTGCTGCTGGCCGCCCGAAAGCTGCCGCGGCATATGGTTGCGCCGCTCCTCCAGGGCCGGAAACAGGTCGAACACCCGCCGCAACGTCCACGACCCCGGCCGCTTGCTCACCTGCCCCATCTGGAGATTCTCCTCCACGGTCAGGGTGTCGAACAGCATCCGTCCTTCCGGCACCATGCCGAGACCGAGCCGTGCGATGATCTCCGCCGGCGTATCCCGGATATCGCCACCGTCGAACCGGATGCTGCCGTGCTTGCTGTCGATCAGGCCGACCAGCGCGCGCAGGAACGTGGTTTTGCCGGCGCCGTTGGCGCCAACGAGCGCGACCGCTTCGCGCTCGGCGACCGAGAACCCAAGCCCGAAGATCGCCTGCAGATCGCCGTGAAAGACGTCGAGCTCCTGGACTTCAAGCAGCGTCATCGGCCGTCAATCCCATGTAGATTTCCTTGACCGTGCGGCTCTCCATCACCTCTCCCGGCACGCCGTCGAGCACCTTGCGGCCGAAATTCAGCACGAGGATGCGGTCGGCAACCACCCGCAAGGCATGTGGTATGTGTTCGATCCAGATCATGGCGTGATCGGCCTTCACGCCTGCGATGATCTCGATCAGACGCTCGACTTCAGGTTCGGTCAGCCCCGCCGCGATCTCGTCGAGCAGGATCAGGCGCGGCTTCGAGGCCAGCGCCTTGGCGAATTCGAGCCGCTTGCGGTCGATCAGCGGCAGAGCGCCGGCGACGCGGTCGGCCTTGCCGGCGAGCGAGGTCCGGCGCAGCACGTCCATCGCCCAGTCAGTGGCTGCCGAACCGTGCAGGCGGCCGCCATAGGTCGCCGCCACCAGCACGTTTTCATAAGCCGTCAGATGCGGAAACGGCTGCGGGATCTGGAAAGCCCGGCCAATCCCCAGACGAACGCGCCGATGCGCCGGCACATGCGTGATGTCCCGGCCGTCCAGGTTGATCGAACCGCCGTCCGGCTTGATGAGTCCGACGATCAGGTTCAGCACCGAGCTCTTGCCGGCCCCGTTGGGTCCGATCACACCAAGGCATTCGCCGAGCGCGAGCTCGAAATCGAGGTCATCGGCAACCTTAATGACCCCGAAACTCTTGCTCAGACCGGCAACGCGCAGGACTTCGACCATTTGCTTAAATATCCGCGTCGATCCACACGCTTCCGATCAAGCGAGTTTCGATAGGAGTGCGAGATCGGCCTGCTTCGGGATGAACGGCGCGGTGCCGTTGTGCACGATCAGGAGTTCGTAGGGCGACTTGCCGCCCTTGGTCTTGCGCCACTGGCCGCCCGCCAGCGAGGTGACGGCAACGTTCTTGATCGGGCTACCCTTGAACTTGACCGGACCGATGACGGTCTCGATGTCGAGGCCGGCGATGGCATCGCGTAGCGAGTTCTTGTCTTTGGGGTCGCTGTTACGCAGCGCTGCGAAGCCGACCTCCCAAAGCGCGTGGGCGTAGCCAATAGGCTGCGTCCATTGCTTGCCGGTGGTCTTTTCCCATTCGGCCGCAAGCTCTGCGGCGGTTTGCCCGGTGAGCGACGACTTGAAGGGATAGGCAGGCGTCCACCAGACTTCCGTCGTCATGCCGTCGCCGCGATCGCCGAGTGCGTTCAACGCGCTAGGGAACAGGAAGGCCGCGGCGACTGTGCAAATCTGCGGCTTGAATCCGGCCTGCGCCGCCTGATTCCACAGGGTGACCCAGTGGTTGCCGTAGGTGAAGCCGGACACGATATCGACGCCGTTGTTCTTGAACGCAGAGACCTGGTTAGAGAAATCGTCCGTTGCGATCTGGAAGAGGCCAGCCGACAGTTCCTGGAAGCCTGCTTGCTTGATCCCGGCCGGCAGTCCTCGCGCCTGATCAGAGAATGCCGTGCCAGCTGGGTTATCGATGTAGAGAGTTCCAACCTTCTTGTTGGTCTCGACCGACTGCCACATGCCGACAAAGTTCTTCACGACATCATCGGCGCCCCAGAAGAAATGGAACGTGTAAGGAAAGCCCTTGTCCGGCGTCGACTTGCGCGGGAACATCCAGCCCTGCCATGGCACCATGGTCGACAACGTCGGCACACCCCGTGCGTCCGCCAGCTCGCCGACTGGAATGGAGGCATCGCCGTCCTCCACCAGGAGGAGGTCGCATTTTTCCCGAAGCACCAGTTCGCTCGCCACGACCGACGAGCGGTTCGGATCGGACTGATTGTCCTTGATGACGAACTCGACGGCGTAGTTCTTGCCGCCGATCTTCAGCCCGTCCTTCACCAGGGCTTTCATCCGCTCGTGAATCCATGGGTCCGGTTCGGCGAAGGCAGCGCGGACGCCGGAGAGACAACCGGCCCAGCCGATCTTGATGGTGCTTGATGCTGCACCCGCGATGTTGACCAGCGGCACGTTGCTGGCGGCCGCGAGGCCTGCGCTGCCGGCCGCCTTGAGCAGACTGCGCCGGCTGATCTTTTCGCCACCGATCTTGGTCGTGAACTTACTGGTCTTACTCACGTTTATCTCCTGCAAATGATCCGTTGATTGAAAACTGGTCCATGTCACGCGGCCGGCCGCGTGATGTTCTCTCGACTGACCTCACCGAATCGCGACAGCGTGCGTTCGATTGCTTCCGCGGGAATGTCGCGGACGATGAAGACGAGGCGCGAACTGCGGTCGTTCGACGGCCAGGCATCCAGCGCAATCGGCGGATGCAGCACATGCTGCACTGCATGAACCACCAACGGCCCCTGCGGCCGGTCGGAGACGTTGACCAGCGCCTTGAAGCGCAAGAGGTCGTCGCCTTTGAGGGCTGCGACATAATCGAGCCAGCGCGAGAACGCCTCCCAGCGGATCGGCTCGTTCACGACGAGGCTGAAGGAGGAGATGTGCGAGCCGTGCGTGTGATGGTCGTGATGATGAGCGGCGGCGGTTGCAGCTGCGGCCGTCACGAACCAGCTTGCGACCTGCTCCGAACGGGCGTGGGGTGCGAACAGGCCAGCGTCGAAGACCGCGCCGGGCTCAATCGATCCGTGGTTCACATGGATGACGGAGACTGTCGGATTGATCGCGCGGATCCGCCGCTCCACCACTGCAATGGTGTCCGCATCGGCAAGGTCCGCCTTGGTCAGCAAAATGCGGTCGGCGACCGCGATCTGCTTGACGGCTTCGGCGTAGCTGCCGAGCGAGCGGAGCGCGTTAACCGTATCCACGGTCACGACAACGCCATCGATCCGATAGCGGGCAACCACACCAGGAGCCGTCATCAGGGTATGCAACACGGGCACGGGATCGGCGAGGCCAGTGGTCTCGATTAGGATGCGCCGGATCGTCGGCAACTTTCCGCCGGCTTCGCGAGACGACAAATCTTCGAGCAGGGCGACGAGGTCCTCGCGGACCGAGCAGCAGACGCAGCCATTGTCGAGCAGGGCGAAGCGCTCCTCGCTCGTCTCCGCCAGGAGGTGATCGAGCCCGACCTCGCCGAACTCGTTGATGATGGCAACCGTCCCGTCCATGCCTGGGTGGCGCAACAGTTGGTTCAGGACCGTGGTCTTGCCGCTGCCGAGAAAGCCGGTCAGCACGGTCACGGGAATGGGCGACACACGGGTCATTGGCGGCGCTCGTAGACTTTCCGGCCTTCGAAGAAGGTCATCTCGACATTGGTCGCCGCGATCTGATCGGCCGGGATATTGAACAGCGCCTGATCGAGCACGATCAGGTCGGCGGACTTGCCGACCTCGATCGATCCCGTGATGCCGCCGAGGCCCGCCGCGCGCGCAGCATTGATGGTGTAGATCTCAATGACCGTTTCGAGGTCGAGCGCCTGTTCCGGCCAGAGCGACACCCCGGGAAAGTCGCCAGCGGGATTGCGCCGCGTCACCATGCCCTCGATGCCGTGCCAGGGATCGGGGTTCGGGATGACCGGCCAATCGGACCCGCCGGCCATCAGCGCACCGACGATCTTGAGATCGCGGTTCGGCCAGAAACGCTGCGCCCGCTCCGCCCCCATAGCCGCCTTGTGCGCCTCGAGGAACACGGTCGGAAACCAAATGATCGGTGACAGATCGGCCGCGACGCCGAGATCGGCAAAGCGCGGGATGTCGTCGGGCGCAATGTAGCTCGCATGCGCGATGTGATGGATGAGTGCAGTCGGTCCGTTGAACGAGCGCACCACCTCGATGGCGTCGAGCGCCTGCGTGACTGCGGCATCACCTGCGCAATGGATCTTGGCGGCGAGCCCGAGCGTCTCACATTTGCCGAGCCAGCGGATCAACTCGGGTACCGTGAGCATGGTGGTGCCGCGGAAGCAACAACCGCGCACGGGATCCGCGACATAGGGCTCGTGAAACGCGGCCGTCTTGGCGCCGGGTACGCCGTCCAGGAACATCTTGGCGTAGTCGGGCTTCACATGCGCGGATCGATACTGATCGCGAAGCGCGAACAGCTCCTCGCCCGCCGTTCCGAACATGAAGCCGGGCTCGACGATCGGCATGGCGCAAACCGCCCAGGCCGACAGCTCGCCGCGATCGTCGAGACCCTTCAACGCCGCCAGGATCGGCTGCATGCTCGCTGCATCGACGAAACCGGTGACGCCAAACGAATTGAGAACACCGATGGATCGGGCGACCGCAGCGCGGTCCATCTCCGGCGTGTAGTGTCCCGCCTTTGCCAGCGCGCGCTCGATGATGCCGGAGGCCGCCTCCACCATCAGCCCGGTCAGACGGCCGCTGTCGAGGTCCCGGCCAATCTCGCCGTCGGTCGGATTCTGCGACTCCGCGGTGACACCTGCGATTCGCAACGCTTCCGCACTGGCCCAGCGATTGTGATAGCTGTCGTCACGCAGCAGCACGGGATGGCCGAGGCTCGCGGCGTTGAGCTCCGCCGCGACGACGTCGGTGTTGAGCTTTTGCAGGAGGTCGTTGCCGAACTGGCCGCCAACAATCCAGCTTCCGGGAGCAGCCTTTGTGGCGGCTTCCTTCACGGCTCCCGCGATCTGGCTGATCGAATGGCTCGACGGGAAGCGCAACTCGTAGAGGTCGGCCTGACCGCCCATCATGATGTGATTGTGGATGTCGATGATCCCGGGCATGGCGGTGCGGCCGCCGAGATCGATCACGTTGGTATCGCCGCCGACTAACGACCTCACGTCGGCTTCCTCGCCGATGGACACAAAACGCCCGGCCTTGACCGCTGCGCAACTCGCCCAGAGCTGGTTGCGATTGACGGTATAGATCCTGCCGTTCCGGAACAGCGTGTCGGCTTTGGTCTTGATCTCGCTCATTCCCCGATCCCGATTGTGTGAGCAGCTTGTTCCGCACGCGTGTTGGTCACAATCAGCCGTTCGGTTGATGAGACCGCCGCAAGACGCGTCAGCCCCATTGCCGTTCGACGGCAAAGCCGGTTTCGGGAAGCGTAGTCCCGCCGTCGACTACGATGCTTTGCCCCGTCACGTAGCTCGCCTGCTCAGAAGCGAGATAGAGCATCGCGTAGGCGACGTCGTCCGCTGTGCCGATGCGTCCCATCGGAACGTGCTTCGCGATCCGCGACAGGTTTTCCGTGGTGCTCAGCGACCCCCGCCCCGGCTTGGCGATAAAGCCAGGCTCGACCACATTGGCGGTGATCCCATCTCGTGCGAGTTCGAACGCAGCACCGCGAATGAATGCGTTGACGCCGGCCTTAGCCGCGGAATAGTGCGCGCCGCCGCCCATGGTCAGGCGCGAGGAGATCGACGATGTCACCAGAATGCGGCCATAACGCCTGATACGCATATGGGACACCGCAGCCTGGATGAGCCAGATCGCCGCGGTGAGGTTGATCGACAAGGCCTCTTCGAGCTTGTCCTCGTCAAGGTCATCCAGCGCCGCCCAGGGGCAGCCGCCGGCGTTGTGGACGAGGATATCGAGCCGGCCGAACTGGCCGGTCACGCCATCGACGAGCGCGCCCAGAGCGGACCGGTCCAGCCCGTCGAATGGTGCCGTGCTCGCCGCAAGATCACGGCGGCTCAAATCGGCCGCAAGTGCGTCGGCGACGTCCTGGGAGCGATTGGCGATGACGACCCGGGCGCCTGCTTCTGCGAGGCGCGTCACGATTGCGGCTCCAATGCCCCGCCCGCCGCCGGTGACCAGGGCGACACGTTCGGTCAGGTCGAACGGCGGTGCCATGGTCAGGCCACTCCCGCACCGTTCACCAGCGCAACAAAACGCTCGAAGACGTCGCCATGCCTTTCGACGTCGGCCGCCGATGTCGCCGGGCAGGTTAACAGCATGCCGTGGAATGGCGTGATCAAGATGCCTTCGTTCATATAGAAGGCGTGCATCAACGTCTCGAGATCGGGCCGTCGTCCGGCGATCACGTCGGCGCCGTTGCGTGGCGCCTTCGGCATGAACATGATTTCGATGCGAGCGCCGATCTGGGTCACATGCCAGGCCAGCTTGGCCCGTGCGATGACGCCGCCGACATGCGCGGCCAAGTGTTTGGCATGCCCGATCATGCCTGCATAGGCCGGTGCCGTCAGCACCTCCTCTAGCACCGCGCGCATTGCTGCCACAGCCAGGGCACCACCAGCGAGCGTGCCGCCAAAACCGAGATGCGCCGATTGCCGTTGCCGCGGATTGACCGGCGGAACGATCTGCCAGAGCCGCTCGGCGATCGCCTGGTCGAGGCCGAAGATGCCGGCCGGGATGCCGCCGGCGATGGCCTTGCCCGCGACTAGAATGTCGGGCGCGAGACCATGGAGCGCGGTATAGCCACCGGGCCCGCAGGACAGGGTGTGGGTTTCGTCGATGATCAGCACCGTGCGGGTACGCCGTGTCAGCTCCCGCAAGGCGCGATGAAATCCCTCCTCGACCGGGATCATGCCGAAGTTCGTCATCACGGGCTCGGTGAGTACGCAGGCGACGTCCTCGTGGGCCAGCGCCACCTCAAGTGCGGTGACATCGTTGAATTCGACGATCCTGGTCACGGCGTCATGATCCACGGCGTTCGGATGGATCATGTTGCGGAGACCGATCTGCCCGTCGCGGATCTCGACATGGGCTTCGTCGACGCCGCCGTGATAGCAGCCGGAGAAGACCAGGACCTTGGACCGTCCCGTGATCATGCGCGCGATGCGAATGGCCGCGCGATTGGCATCCGTTGCCGATGTTGTCAGTGTCCAGTAACGTGAGCCGAACCGCCGCGACAGCTCGGCGCCGACCCAAAGGCTGTCCTCGGTCGGGAGCATCATCGTGGCGCCACGCGCGATCTGCTGCGTGACGGCGCGTGTCACGGCCTCCGGCGCATGTCCGCACATCGCACCGGTGTCGCCAAGGCAGAAGTCGACGTAGTCAGAGCCGTCGATATCCCTGACATGGGCGCCTGCTGCCGCATCGACATAGACCGGGAAGCCACCCGCCCAGCGACGCATCCAGTGCGATGGCGCACCATAGAGGAAATGACACCGGCCTTCCCGCCATGCAGCCGCGGAACGTGGATGCAGGCGCAGGAAACGCGCCTGCTCGGCGTCGATCAACCGGTCGAGCGCTGCGGCCCGCGGCTCAATTGCTACCGTCACAGCACAATCCAGGCGGTTTTCCGATCGGTGTATTCGTCGAGCGCATGCAACGACTTGTCGCGGCCGAAGCCCGACTGCTTGAAGCCTCCGAGCGGCACCGTCACGTCGGTGCCGCCATACGTGTTGACGTGCACCACGCCGGCATTGATCGCGCGCACCATCCGGTGCGCCGTGCCCAGCGATCCCGTCCACACCGCAGCTGCCAGCCCGTAGGCACTCGCATTAGCGAGTCGCACCGCGTCCTCCTCGTCCTCAAACCGGGTCACCGCGAGCACCGGCCCAAACACCTCTTCACGCCAAAGGCTCATCCTGGAGCTCACACCGGCAAAGATCGCTGGCGCCATAGTAACCGCCGCTCTCCTCATGCAGCCTTACGCCGCCGCACAGCCGCTCACCTCCCTCTTCATCCGCTCGCCGTACGACATCCAGATTCTTGCGCAACTGCGCCTCGCTGTTCACAGCACCGACGTCGAAGGCGAGGTCGAGGGGATCGCCGATTTTCAGCTTGCCCGTGACGGCGAGCAGTTCGCTCATGAACCGGTCGTAGATTCCGGACTGCACAAGGAGCCGCGAGCCCGCGACGCAGACCTGTCCCGAATTGCGAAAGATGCCGTTCGCCGACACCTTCGCGGCCTGCTTAATGTCGGGAACGTCGGAGAATACGACATTGGGCGACTTGCCGCCGAGCTCGAGATAGACCCGCTTCAAGTTCGAGCGCGCTGAATATTCCAGAAGCCGCCGTCCCACTGGTCCGGATCCCGTAAACGCCAGCACGTCGACATCCATATGCAACGCCAGCGCTTCGCCGGCCGTGGCGCCTCGCCCGGTCACAACGTTCAAAACGCCGTCTGGCAATCCGGCCTCGCTCGCAAGGGCAGCCAAACGCAGCAGCGTCAGCGATGCGCTCTCCGGAGGCTTCACCACGACGGAATCGCCGGCGGCGAGCGCGGGCGCGATTTTCCACGCACCGATCATCATTGGGAAGTTCCAGGGGACAATCACCCCGACCACGCCCAGCGGCACGCGGTGAATAAGCCCGAGCACGTCCCGTCCGGTCGGCGCGATCTCACCATAGACCTTGTCGATCGCCTCGGCGTAATAGCGAATCGTAGCCACCGCCGACAGCGGCTCGGCCTTGTAGGCCATGCCGATCTCGGTGCCGTTCTCGCGTACACCAAGCACGGCGAGCTCCATCGCATGACGCTCGACGAGTTCCGCGAAGCGCAACAAGACCTTCTTGCGCTCGGCAGGCGCTGCTCGCGACCATGCTCCGCCGTCATAGACCTGCCGAGCCGCGCTTACCGCGCGATCGATGTCGCCGGCATTTCCGTCGGCGATCGTCGTCAGCCGCCTGCCGTCGATGGGAGATATCACATCGAGCCGTGCGCCGCTCGCACCCTCGACCGCGGCACCTGCGATGAAGTGCTGCTGTGGCGAGACGGCCGCGGTTCGTAACGCGTCGATTTCGGATTGCAACATGAACGAGCCCGGACGCAGAAAAATCGGATCGACGGCTGCGCAGGCCATCGCGATCGATAGGCGTCATTCAGCCCCGATGCGGCATGTTTCACAATCCACCGATAGGTGGATGTCACGCATCGCAGCAAGTTCCTAATTTCGCCGGCAACCAACACCCGCGCGCAGCCTGTGTCGCAGCGCGTCCCGTCACTCCAGCATCGGCATTCCGACGACATGACCAACAGACCTCGCCCGCGCATCCTGCTGATCGGCACCGGAGATACCAAGGCTGATGAGCTGCTCTTCATGCAGCGATGCATCGACGAGGTCGGCGGCGAGACCGTCATGATGGACATCAGCGTGCTCGGCGATCCCTCTTACAAGCCGGCGCACGACAAGCACGCAGTCGCAGCCGCAGCTGATACGACCATCGCGGCGGTGATCGCAAGCGGCGACGAGAACTCGTCGATGACGTTGATGGCGCGCGGCGCTGCGCGGCTAACGAGGCAACTGTGCGACGATGGCAGCATCGACGCCGTGATCGCGATCGGCGGCACCATGGGCACCGACCTTGCGCTCGACGTCGCGCTCGCGCTGCCGCTCGGCTTTCCCAAGCTGATCGTCTCGACGATTGCGTTCTCCCACCTGATTCCGCCCGAGCGCATCGCCGCCGATCTGATGATGATCCTGTGGGCCGGCGGCCTCTACGGCCTCAACGGCACCTGCACGGCCGTATTGTCGCAAGCTTGCGGCTCGATCGTCGGCGCGGCCCGCAGCGTGATCAGGCCGCGGCCCCAGCGACCGATCGTGGCCTTGACCTCGCTCGGCAAGAGCTGTCTCAGCTACATGGTCGAATTGAAGCCGGAGCTTGAGGCGCGCGGCTATGAGGTCGTGGTGTTTCACACCACGGGGATGGGCGGCCGCGCGATGGAATCGATCGCCGCGCAAGGCGGATTTGCCGCAGTACTCGATCTGAGCCTCCAGGAGGTCGCCAACCAGTTGATGGGCTCGGTGGTCAACTCCGGCTCCGACCGCCTGATGAATGCGGGCCGGAACGGCATCCCGCAGATCGTCGCGCCCGGCGCCATCGACATGGTGGATTTCCCCGCTTGGCTCCCGGTGCCGGCTGAACTCGCCGATCGTCCATTCCATGCGCATAATCGCCTGCTTGCGTCCGCGACCTCGGGTCCCGACGATCGCCGCCGGATCGCGCGCGCCATCGCCACGAAGCTTGCAGAGGCGACCGCGCCAATTGCCTTCGTGCTTCCGACCGGCGGCATCCAGCAATGGGACCAGGATGGCGAGCCACTGCACGATCCCGAGGGCCTTGGCGCCTTCGTCACGGAGATGCGCGCCGCGATCCGCCCGCCGGTGGAACTCCACGTGATCAAGGACCATATCAACCACCAGGGCTTCGTCGCGAAGGTGCTGGCGATCTTCGACCGCTGGGTGGCCGATGGCATCGTTGCCCGCGGGAAAGTGCCGGCGGAGCAGACATGATCGCATCGACGGCAAGCGCTCTGGTTCTGGATTTCGGTGGGGTAATTTCAAAAACCCTGTTCGAAACCCACGACGCGACGGAAGCCGCGCTCGGCCTTCCAAAGGGAACGCTGACCTGGCGTGGCCCTTTCGCTGTTCGCACCGATCCGCTTTGGTCAGCGATGCAGTGCGGAGAATTGTCTGAGCGCGACTACTGGCTGACTCGCAGCCGCGAGGTCGGCAGGCTCATCGGCGAGGACTGGAGGGACATGCAGACCTTCGTCCGCCGCGCGCGGGGCGCTGATCCGATGCTGGTCATCCGACCCGAAGCCGAGCGCGCCGTCCGGATCGCACGAGAAGCCGGCCGCAAGCTCGCCATTCTCTCAAACGAGCTCGACTTGTTTTATGGCGAGGAGTTCGGGCGCAGGCTGCCGCTGCTGGAGCACTTCGACGTCATAGTCGATGCCACCTATACTAAGATCCTGAAGCCCGACCCGCGCGCCTATAGCGCCGTGTGCGATGCCCTCGGACTTGCGCCTCAGGCTTGCGTCTTCGTCGACGACCAGGAACGCAACATCAAAGGCGCGATCGCCTGCGGATTGCCTACCGTCTGGTTCGACGTGCGACACCCCCGAGACTCTTACCGGCAAGCCCTGCAAATGCTCGGCCTGGCCTTCGACTGACGACACGGAGCATTCCATGCGCGAAATCAATTTCCTGGTCGAGAACAATGCCCGCCGCATCTGGCATCCGATGGCGCATCCCAAGGACATGCAGGACCATCCGCCGCGGATCATCATGAAGGGCGAAGGCATCCACGTCACAGACATCGAAGGCAACACCGTGCTCGACGCGGTTGGTGGCCTTTGGAATGTGACGCTCGGATATAGCTGCGATCCCATCAAGAAGGCGATCGCCGACCAGCTCAACGAGCTGCCCTATTATTCCGGTTTTCGCGGCGTCTCGACGGGGCCCGCGATCGAGCTCGCCTACGAGCTCACCGAATGGTTCAAGCCGGAGGGCATGGTGCGCACGTTCTTCACCTCGGGCGGATCCGATTCCGTCGAGACCGCACTGCGGCTCGCACGACAATATTGGAAAATCAAGGGCCAACGCGACCGCACCAAATTCCTGTCACTGAAGAAGGGTTATCACGGCACGCATTTCGGCGGCGCATCGGTGAACGGCAATGCAAACTTTCGCCGCAACTACGAGCCGCTGTTGCCGGGCGTCTACCACATCCCCGCGCCGTGGACCTATCGCAATCCCTTCAACGAGGCCGATCCGGCCAAGCTCGCGCAACTCTGTGCCAATGCGCTCGTCGACGAGATCGAGTTCCAGGGCGCCGATACCATCGCAGCCTTCATCATGGAGCCGGTGCTAGGCGCCGGTGGCGTCATCGTCCCGCACGAAAGTTTTATGAGCCTGGTGCGCGAGATCTGCGATCGTTACGGCATTCTCCTGATCTCGGATGAAGTCGTCACCGGCTTCGGCCGCACCGGCGCCTGGTCCGGCGCGCGGCTCTGGAACGTCAAGCCGGACATGATGACGATCGCGAAGGCCATCACATCGGGCTATTTCCCGCTGGGCGCCACCATGATCGGCGAGACGATCGCCGAGGCTTTCGAGAGCGACGAGACGAGTTTCGGCTCGATCGGCCACGGCTACACCTATTCCGGCCATCCTGTCGGCTGCGCGGCCGGTGTTGCTGCGCTCGCCGAAACGAAGCGATTGAAGCTCGACGCGAGGGCCGCTGCCTCCGGCGCGGTACTCAACGAGACACTTGCAGCGTTGAAGAAGAAGCACGACATCGTGGGCGACGTCCGCGGCAAGGGCCTGATGGTCGCGCTCGAGCTCGTCGCCGACCGCGACAGCAAGAAGGCGCTCGACAAGAAGCGCGTCGGAGCGATCGCCGATACGATCTACAATGCCGGTGTAATGGTGCGCGTATCCGGCAGCAACATCATCCTCTCGCCGCCGCTGATCATTACGGCAGATGACGCCAAATCGATCGCAAGCGCGATCGACCATGGACTCGCAACGGGCTGACGCAAGGAGGCGTGGCCGCTAGTTCGGCCGCGCCATCAGGGCCACCACGGCGGAGCGCGTCTCGACGCCGAGCTTCTCGAAAATGTGGATCAGGTGGGTCTTCACGGTAGCGTGCGCGATGTTGAGGCACTCCGCGATCTCGCGGTTCGTACGACCACAGCAAAGAAGCCGCACGACATCCATCTCGCGGCTGGTCAAGCCATAGCGTTGCCCGTCCTCAGGCGCAGCAGGGCGGCCGACCAGATTGAACTGAAGATACTGATGTATCTTCCCGGCGATGCTGACGGCGCCCTCCGGGATCCTCGCATCCCTATCCCATGCGACGCTCATACCGGCGACGATCTGATCGTCGCGCCGAAAGAAGAAGTCGACCATGTCGACGATGCCGCATTGATCGACGAAGGAGCGGTACAGCGCCGTCTCGCGCGCTTGCCGGTGGGCAATCGTGTTGCTCAACCGCGCGACCGCGAGGCCCCCCGCATGACGCGGATGCTGCGGGTCAAACTCGCTCATACCGTCGAGATACTGTCGGTGAAACGGCTCCGGAATGCCGGACAGCAGGAAGCGCCTGAGGTTATAGCCCTCATCGACCTCATAGAAAGCAGTCGCAGACCCCTCCAGTATGGACTGGGCAAAATGCACCGCTTCGCTCGTTGCAGGGTCCGAGCGGCCCATGAGCATCAGCATGGCCTACCCCTCCTCGATTCCGCTCCGTTCGGGACATCTGCCGTGTCCTCACGCAGGCGACGCTGGGACAGGCACTGCCCTTAGTCAAGCAATTTCCGGACCAGCGCCTCAACTTGCTGCCGAACGCAGGCGCCGCGTCACCCGGCCCTCCACCGATAGGTTGATTGACTGGGCAGTCTCACCGCCGGCTGGACGGGACTTCACCACCCGGTTGATTGCCGAACGGCCAAGCGGACCCGATCGTAACGCCCTGACATCAAGACGGGACAAGAATGAATTCCCAACGCATCATGGCCGCCTTCCCCCCGACGGAAGAGCAGGTGACACTTGCCAATTGGCGGCAGCATCCGTTCAGCACATGGTCATTCCGCAACGTCCGCGAATTTTTGCCAACAGCCAACATCGCGCGCTCGCCCGAGCCGGCTCCGCTGTTCTTCGGGCAGAGATATCTTGAGGACGTTAGCTTTGCGGGCCGCAACGGCGAGCCGACACACCTGAGCGAAGCCCTTCGTACGAGCCACACCGACGGAATCGTCGTGATGCGCCGCGGGCAGGTAGTGTCCGAGTGGTACGCCCACGGTCTTGCACCCGACACACCGCACTTGATCTTCTCCGTCGGCAAGTCGATCGCCGGCACGCTGGGCGGCATCCTGGTCGATTGCGGCTAGCTCGATCCGGACGCAAGGATCACGCGTTACATCCCCGAAATGGAGGGTTCGGTCTATGGCGGCGGCTGCACGATCAGGCATCTGCTTGACATGAGCGTCGGCATTCGCTTCGACGAGGACTACATGGCGCACGATGGCGATGTCATGAAATATCGACAGTCGACCGGGTGGGAGCCGCCGGAGGCAGGTATTCAACCGACCCATCTGCGGCAATATTTGCAAACGCTGCGGCCAGACGGCACACCACACGGACACACCTTTCACTATGTCTCGACCAACACCGTCGTGCTCGGCTGGGTCTACGAACGCGCCTGCGGCATGTCCTACGCGAAGATCCTGTCGCATTACCTTTGGCAACCGATGGGCGCACAGCACGACGCCTACATCACCGTCGATTCCCGCGGCCCTGCGCGCGTCGCCGGCGGCATCTGCGCCACATTGCGCGATCTCGCGCGCTTCGGCGAAATGATGCGCAACTACGGAATCAGCGGCGGTCGACAGGTTGTTCCGGCCTGGTGGATCGACGATATCAGGCGCAACGGCATTGCCGAGGCCTGGTCGCGGGGCGACCTCACGAAGGTGTTTCCGAACGGAAATTACCGCAGCAAGCGGTACACCATCGATCGCGGCCAAAGTCCCTTTGCTGCTGTCGGCATCCACGGCCAATGGATCTACGTCGATCGAGCGAACGAGACCCTCATAGCCCGCGTCTCCTCGCAGCCATTGCCGATGGATCTCGGTCTTGACGACATGTGGCCGCGCGGCTATCGCGCGATAGCAACCAAGCTGGATGAAGACGCCTGAGACTCGGAATCGCATCCCGCCCCATGCAGGTTTTGCATGGCGCCCCAAGCGCGACCATCACGGGGCGCCGTCTGCTGATGGTCGGTTAGGCCGCGCTCACACAACCAACTGCTGAGCTGTCGCGCGATGCGCACTTTGTTTGGTGCCGCCGGTCGCTGATTGAAAAAGACCGTTTGAAAAATCAGATGCTCAAACGGTTTTGCCGGATAAGCCATTGATTTGGTGGGCGCACCAGGGCTCGAACCTGGGACCCGCTGATTAAGAGTCTGATGTTTTCTGAATAACGACAAATACTTAGATGTAAAAGATGGCTATAGCAGAGCTATACAAATCAATGGGTTATAGCCGAATCGTAAATCACGAGCCGGCGACTTCATTGACCTGCGACCCGAGCGTCCCGAACGCAATCAGCGACCGACAAATCAACAAAAACAACAAAGCTCGATCCTGACTGACCAGCCTTCTTGCCCTACGCTATTCGGGATTTGCCCGGTCGGCCGGCACGACTACCAACCGTCGGTGACGGCACGCTGCCGTGCTTTCAAAAAAACGCCACGTGGCTTCAATCATCCGAGCAGACTGTCTGCTTTCACTTAGATTTATAGATTGAAAGGAGCTTGCTGGCGAACTCCTGAAGGTCGGGAGGAACGACGTTCGATTGATCGTCGCCGGTCGAGAGTGGCACGCTCAGGCTCCAATTCGTCTCAAACCTGAACGCACCATATGCTTCATCGAGAATACTCGTGACCGGGAACATGCCTGACTCTGTTGGGCAGGGATCAAACGGGGAGGTCATAGCGACTTCTCCCTGCACGCCCTGAAAAGTCGCTGTGTCGAAGCAAAAATCAAGTTGAGAGTAGACAAATACGCCATTCGTCGTTTGGGAGATCAACGGACGCTCGAGCATCTGACGCACCAGCTTTAGGTACGGAAAGCGTGGCGTACTGGCTCTTCCGGGCAGTCCTTTTGCGGCTAGATTGGTGCTGATCTCGCCGAGATCACAATTCAACTCAAAGGCTCCACCCGCCGACGCTATCCGGGCGAGGCGCTTGTTATAGCCATAGAGATTGACGCCAATCAAAACGGGCGCAAGCTCGTCAAGAAAAAGATGGGGCATATAGCTGAATGGACCGCCGCTCGGCCCATCAGCACTATTCCGTGCCACGTAGGGGACGAGTTCGATGATCTCGTGATATCTCAGACCGCCAATCGGGATAAAGCCTGGCCGAACGTTTCTTTGTCGACAGAAAAGCAGCACAACCGGGTGCTGGGGTTTCCCTGTTGGTCCCGTACGGGCAAGGCCGTGTGGACGATCGAGCGAAAGGCTTGGTGGCAACAATTTCTGTACTTCATCAGAATCGCGCCAAATTGTAACGCAGTAGCCTTCCATCGTTCCCAAGCCGCCGGCGGCACGTGTCTTTAACTGCTTGAGCAAATTGACAATTGGCAGCAGCGTGATGGGAACGGGAATCTTACGAAAATTGCCGTAGCCGGGAATGTTCATGCTAGCTCCTGTTATCGCTCGCGCTACTACGCGGCCGGACATCACCGCCGCTTCAACACATCCTGAATCCAATCCGGTGCGGGCCCAATCGCCAGCAAGAAACAGGTTTGAGATACCTGATTGATCCGGCCATAGGCGCCACCGAAGAGTACCCGGTGCTGAAAGCACATAACGCTCCCACGGATTTATGTTCGGACGAACATATTGAGAGTCGAGACGGGCCTCGCCCTGCTGCGGAGCCGACGCCGGAACGACCAGCACATCCCAGTCAAACTTTGGCGAATCGGGATCGCGGGCTTTTGGCCAGATCCCCGGTAAATCCTTGTTCATCCATTTGATGATCATCGACTTCGCCCGAGCGAGTTCGACGTCCGGGTAGTTTGGCCCGTTAGGCGACCCGTCTTGGGGAAAGACACCGACAAAGTAGCTTAACGATCGCGCCGCATCTCCGCCCTGCCCGGTTTCGTTGGCGAGCAACGGCGAGTTGTCCTGCCACGAATTCAGCGGTGCAGAACCCGGTCCTCCGCTGTCTGATTCAAAGCCGACCATGACAGTCCGTGGATCCGGCCAGCCAAGCTGCGCCGTATCTTTCTTCAACCATAGTTGCAGAGCCAATGTCGGGATCGTCTCGAGATTTGCGAGGCACTTGCCCCAGGTGTCCGGATGACCGGTCGAGAGATCGCACGCGATCTTCTTGAGTCCTCCAAAGCCGGTAGCAAGGATCGCAATGTCGAATGTTTCGTTGATCGGGGTGCCGTCAGCCGGACGCCGCCGCAACGTCAACGAGCCTGCATCTTGCCATTCTGTCCAGAACGATTCCAGATCGTGATGCTTTAACGCGCCATCGTCATCGATCTGTTCGTAGAGAGGGTGGCAAGGCCAACTCTCGAGACCAGTCTCCTGATTTTTGATTAACGGTCTGTAGCCGCACTCTGGATTTCGAAGCTTGACCTGGCAACCGAGCCCGATACTTTCTATCGCACTCAAGTCGGTCGATAATACGAGCTTGTCCAGTCTGTGAAAGAACTTGAATTTTACTCCCTTGTCTCGAAGGTAATTGTAGAGCGGCGCGAATAGAAAGTCGCCCATCGGCTCACGCAGTGTGTAGAAAATCGACCCCCGATAAGTAAGCAGCAGCCTGAGTAATCCCACCGTCCCGACACCGGCTCCCACCTTGCGTACGCCTTTGACGCTACCAAACACATAATCGTAGCATCCCCGAACGACGCCGGACTTTAAGCTCTCGTCCGCGCACCCGTTGCCCGCCATCCAGTCCGACCATTCCAAATAATCGATGGCGTCCAGTCCCTCCTGCAGCACCTCGTCTGACAACAGTCCGAGTATAAGCCCCGCCGCCAGGTCGAAGAGTATCTGAAGGCGGCGAACTTCGTCATCATCGGTCTGGCCCGAGGCCGCGTACTTTCTGTCCAGGGCGGCGCGCGCTTTCCCGACCTGCTTCCGGAATGCAGCCACAAGTTTCATCGCATCGAAACTGATGGTGTTGAACGCCGACGTTGGTCTATCGAGCAGCGCCGCTATGGCGGACAGCGGCGTTGGAAACACTTCTCGCGTGTCGAGCACCTTCATGGTTTCATGCTGGATTTGGAGGCGCATTTCAGGTTCTTCGGCGCATCCAAATACTGAACCAAGGAAACCCTGTTCAACCCAAGACAACAGGTTCTTTACGAGGACCGTCGGAGCCAGGTCCAGCAGATCGATCCCCGGATCGGACGTATTAGGACGCGCGTGCAGCAGCCAAGGCTTCCACAGAGGGTCGACGTATTCCATCACCGTGAAATGGTTCAAGCCCTCGAACTTGCTACGCCATTCCTGCGGCGGGAGATTCAGCCGAGCGTAGAGGCGTTGCACCAGGTCGAACGCATTGTCGTAGAATCCGGCCCAGACGTGAAGGCCATGCTCAAGCCCGCGCCAGTTTCGTGTTTCGTCGCGACCGACGCTGGCCTTGCCGCCGAGGCGCCACCCGAGTGTATAGATCGTGATGTCGAGGCGCTCATCCGAATTCTGCTCGGTCAGTTCGAAAGCGGCCGTGAGCGCGCCAATACCGCCGCCGAGAATAGCAATTTGTGTCTTCTCCGTCATCGAAGTCTCGTTCGTCGTTCGCGTGACCGCCCGTTCCACAATTGAAAGTCGACCTCGCCGACGTCGGACGCGGCACCGAGCCCGGCTTCCAGCAACGACGTTGCTCCATCGACGACCAGAGCAGCGAGCGAGGAAAGAACGTCTCCAAATCTCAGGAAATCCTCCCCAACAATTGCAATGCTCGCACCGGAGATAGCGCGCGCTGCCTGCATCCCTGACATCACCGCCGCCTCGATGCACTCGGTATTGAAGCCAGTGTCGATCCATGTGCCTGCGAGGTACAGATTGTCAAAACCGGACGCGTCGGCGGCCAATCGCCACTGCGTCGAGCCAGCCGCCGATACGACGCAACAGCTCGATGGATCAACATTCGCTCGATAGACCTGCTGCTTGATCCGATAATGGCCGCTGGTGGGAGTGCGACAGAAGAGGTAATCCCAATTGAAGCCTCCGTGGAAAATTGCGTCGGGCCAGAGATACAACGATTTGCTGCTCAACCAGCTGATCGCGTGGGTCTCAGCGAGCTTTTTCGCAACAGCAGGCACGTTGGTCCGCCACGCTGGCTCACGGAAGAGCTCGGTCTCAAGCACTCCACACAGGTAATGAAGCGACGTCGGCTGGTCCGCGTCGAGATGCCGGCGCTCATACTTCAGCACTTGAGACATGTCCGCCCAGATGTCGAGCGGATCCGGTCCGGTCGATATCACGGTCTTGGCCGGCGAATGTGAGGGAATTGCCTGCGAAGGCGGATAGCCCAACCCGGACGCGGTGGGCACAGTACACCACAACTGGACCGAAATGGTCGGCACCAAAATCGCAGTCTCCGTCATCGCGCGAAACTTGCTGCTGGCCGCGATGAGCTGATCGCACGGTCCCGGCCCAGCATTTAACTTCTTGAATGCACCAACGGGAATGGCGAGGACCACGGCATGAAAATGATTTCCCCACTCGAGCGTCTCTTGACCGACGTTGTGACAACACCAGTGCGATTCAAGATCAACTCCCTGCTCCTGAAGCGCTCGCCCATCGCAAATCTGGTTCCATAATGGCGTCTCCGGCCAGCATTCCAGATTTCCGTTACAGGGTTGAGGGCGGATGGTCGGACAATATGCTCCGTTTGTAAGATTCACCTGTCGATCAAATACGATTCGAGCAACAGAACCTTCTTGCGGATCCAGCTCCAGACGCTTGAGTTTCCGGAAGAATTCAAATTTCACCCCGCGTTGCTTCAAGACCCGATAAATCGGCACGACTACGACTTCACCCATCCCTGATTGCATTTCGAAGGCGAACGAATCCCGGTAGGTACCGTAAAGCCGAACGACAGCCTGAGCTGCGGTCCCAGCCCCGTAGCTCGGACGCCGCCGGTCTCCATCGCAGTATTGCAGCATGGAATCGTAAAGCGCCTGGACGATGGGTGAGCCATAGGTCGAATCGCGAGCCGCTCCACAGACGGAGAGCCACTCACGAAAATCCATCAGGTCCAGCTCGCGAATGGTTATTCCACCAAGCATCATGTCGATGATGATGCCTTTAATGGTTGCCGTTCCGACGTCTATGAGTTGCGCCATGAACATTCCAGCGCCACCCTTTCCGAAGGTTGGCGACAACACCGCCTTTGCAAAGCTTCTGATGAAATTTACAAAGCCGCGCAGTTGTACGTCACTAGGATCGGCAACCACGCTCGCAAGTGCATGCGACCAATCACGTGCAAGCGCAGCGCACCACTTGACGTCGATGGGGACTTTTGCATCGGGGCCGAACCGGAGTGAGTCCGGCTTTGGTGTTACGTACTTGCCGTAGTCGACGTTCGCCGCATCCAAAAGCGCTCTGGAGTCGTCGTCCAACTCCACCTCAGTCGGTATGGCGGGCGGCAAAAAAATCAGCTGGTCATAGAAGCATTGCACGACGTTAAGCATTTGCGCGAACGCTTTGAATGGCGAAAGGTCGGCCCTCCCGTCGCCAGGATCGCCCGCCGCGCCGGACGGCCAATTGAGACAAATCACGTCCGGAGCATCGCCACGGCCAATCGCCGAGTCGCACTGCGCCTTCAAAGCATCCGCAACCGACCGAATTGCCTGTCCGTTTTGTGAGTTCCACTCCTGGTAAGCCGTCCTCAACATACCGAATGCGTTCTCGTAGCAACCGAACCAGATATGGAGACCGTGCTCGACGACGCGGCTCTCATCGTCGCGGCCGGACGCCCCCTTTCCTCCAAGGCGCCAGCCCATCTGATAGATCGTAATATCGAAGCGATCTCGTATATGCTGACGCTGCGTCAGCTCGAATGCCGTTGCGAGTGCAGCCATTCCTCCACCTAGAATGGCAACCTTCTGTTTTGTCATACAAGAACTCCCCGAGTTGACCTTCTAAATCGACAACGCCTTGCGGACGGCTGCGAGATCCGGTTCAGCTCCTACGCTCAACAGTATATCTTGCGCTCGAATGAGGTTCGATGATCTCTCCGGATCCCCGAGAGGTCTTGTCTGGGCAATCTGGTAGAGCGCGAGCCCAAGCTCGCGAGGCATGTGCATCCGGGCCGCCGCCTGCGCAGCCGCTCCCCAGAGGCGCCGGGCCTTCGCCTGCCGGCCAGATAGAAGCGCGGCCCGGCCTCGCAGCAGCAGGGCCTGCGGCCGGCAAACGGGTGACATTCGAGTAACCCGAGCCGCGTGTTTGCACACGAGCAGCGCCTGTGGCATCGCATTCGAACCGGCGCCCTCTTCTCCCCACTTTGCCAGGAAGACCTCAGCTACCCCTACCACCCCATAAACATAACTACCCCAAACGACATCGACCTCCTGGAGAACGGCAAGAGCGCGTTCGGCGACTTTGAAAGCCGCTTCGGCCTCGCCGCGCTGTTGAAGCGCAGAAGCCAGAATACCAAGACAAAGTAATCGATCCGCGCGGATCAAGCGCTTCTCAGTGAGCTCATCTAGACGCCGCAATTGACTTGGGTCCGTCTTGTTGCGCATCAAACTAGAAAGTACGGTTGCCGCCGCAAGCCATGCGCCTGCCTGATGTGTAGACTCGGACGACACCATCGTCTCCAAATCCGACAACAGTGCTTCAGCGTTTGCTAGATCGCCGCGCAAAATCGCCGAGAACGCCAAAATAGTGACCGGAGCGTGCCAGCGAGAGCGATCGCCGAGTTGGCGGTAAAGTTCGAGCGCGTGCTGTGCGCAGCGTTCCGTCAAATCCCACTCGCCTGTGCCATAACCGAACACCGCGGCAAGAAGATGCGCTCGAGCTGCTGCCGGGAGACTTCCCGCCTCACCCGCAAACCGCAAAGCGCGCGAGCGATAGTAGCGGCCAACCCCGCGCAATCCTGACATTCCCAGTCCCAATCCCAAAGCACTGTAGCCGCTGATCGCTTCGTCGGCAGCGCCGCAGCGTTCCGCTAAGTTAAGCGCCGACAAGGTTTCATCGAGCACCGCCAGCGACTCGTTGAGAAAGAAGTGCCGCTCGGCCAGCCGTTCCCGAATATGCGCGGTCCGCTCGAATTTCCTCCTATCGATCGTCGAGTAATGTTCCGATGATGGCGACCATAGCCGCAATCGAACTTGCCGCAGCACGTTTACTAAGACGCGGGCCAGCCGGCCAACCCTCCCCCTAGGGGACGTCTGCTTCATGAGCACCATCGCCTTGCCGAAGTGAGAGAACGCTTCCTCGTAGTCGGCCAGTTCGTTATTCGCGTCACCAAGGATCCACTCCCATTCGGACCGGAGTACGTCACCGCTGACGACCGGAGCTGAGTCGATCAGTGTGAACGCCCTTTGCACGTAGCGTATGGCGTCGCGATTGGCGTAGCTCCTCAGCGCCTGCTTGGCAGAAAGCTCGAGATATCGTATCGCACGATCGCTTTCGTTTGCGAGCTCCCAATGCTGGGCAAGTCGCGAGTAATAGGGCTCGAGCCATTCAGAATTCTTGCGCTCGATAACGTCTGCGATCGTCTTGTGAAGCGCGACCCTTTGAGCAAACGACAGCAGCCTGTAAGTAACTTCTTGGCTGATGGCATGGCGAAACGAATAGCGCGCAGAAACTCCTGCTCCGCCCTCGACAACGAGGAAGTCTTGCGCGGTCAGCTCATCGAGCATCCCACCAACGTCAATCAACGCCATCTGTGCGGGATAGATCGCTTGAGCAGTTTCGACGGTAAAGTCCTCGTCGATCACGCTGGCAACTTTCAGCAGAAGCTGCGCTTCGACACCAAGCTCATCGATGCGACTGATGATCACACCCTCAAGATTGGCAGGAAGAGTCCGCCTCGCCGGATCACGAAGATCGGCCAACACTTCGCAAACGCCTCGATTGACGTTGATCGCACCGGTATCACGAAGCGCTAGTGCCAGCTCTTCACAATGAAACGGATTACCTTCACCCCGCCGATAGACGAAATCCACCAGGGCTTCGGGAAGTTTATTCGCGCGGAGTCGCCTGCAAACCAGCTGCTCAATTGTTTGCTTACTCATTGCGGCGAGATTGATCTCGGTGGCGAACTCAATTTCCTCCTGGCGTGCCGGCACAATCGTTGGAGGGCGGCAGCTTGCGACCAGGAGAAGATCGGGCAGTTGCCTTGCGACGGCCGTCAAGAGGTGCATTGATGCGCTGTCAAACCAATGAAGATCTTCGAATATTAGGGCACGTGGGCTACGTTCACCATCCGAGAGCAGCGCCACAACGAGGGCTTCGATGCATGCGGCGCGGGCCGAGCCGACTATCTGGCGCGTGAGAGCGGTTTCGGAGCGATTGATGTTGACGATGTCACGGAGCAGCGGCAGCCATGACAGCAGCGTCCGATCATGGCTCAGCTTTTCATGCGCAATGCGACCGATGTGTTCCGGCGAGTCGCCTCCGAGCAGGTCGTAGATGACGTTCCGCCAGGCAAAGTATGGCGTGAACCTCTCGATCGACGTTGCAAAGCCTCGCAAGGTCCAGGCGTCATGTGACCTGGCGAAGATCGCCAGGTCATCTAGAAGAACGGACTTCCCAATGCCGGGCTCGCCTCGAACGACGATTGCGCCCCCTACACGATTGAGAAGCGCATCGTACAACTGGCGACGTTCACTCGCTCGACCGACCATCACGACGTCATGATGGTCGCGATGGGCTCGTGAGACCGCTATCGGGCGATACGCTGTGACCAGGGCGTCGTTGCCCTTGACGTGTTGCGGAGGCAATACCGAGAAGCTGACAGTCTCCCTAACAGCCTCCGCCGTCGTGGCATCGCAGAGAATCTTCCCCGCGGCCAACTCCATCAGCCGCGACGCCATGTTGATTGCGGGTCCCATAAGGCAGTATTCACGGCGCTCGCGGCCGCCATAATCGCCGCAGAACAGCTTTCCCGATGCAATGCCGATCGAAACCCGCACTCCCGTGGATTCGAGCTCCTTGAAAATTTCAAGGGCCGCCTCGATGCCCCGTTGCGGATCGTCCTCATGGGCTAGTCGGGGAAGGCCAAAGGCAAGCGACATGCAGAAGCCTTTGTCGTCCATGATGATCTTGTGAATCTCGCTGTGAAATCTATGAGCGGTGCGTTGAACCTGCTTGACCGCAACCTGAAGCTTTTCCGCGAAAGGCCGATCAAACGAGAGTTCGAACAAGCTGACGTAGACGACGGTAATGTTCCTGAATTCCGCTAACCATCGCTGTTCGCCAAATCGAAGATGATCAACGACGATGTCGGGGACGAGTGCTTGGAGCTGCAGGGAACTCGCATTGATGCGAAACCGACGCGTCGGCGTCGTGCGGTCGCCCGACATTCCGATGAGCGTAAAGAGTTCTGGCGAGAGAGCTCCCTCGCAATAATCTTGTATCGAGTTGTGCAACTCGCGGGACAACACGACATCGCCAATTTGGGCTTTGCGATAGGCATCTCCCAAGCGCCCGAATAGGGATCCAACGATTACGAAATGCCAGCGATCATGAAGGCCACCGAGTTTGCAGCAGTGAACCTGGCCGATGTCGATTGAAATTCGTGGCTGGAGCTGATGTTGACCCGCCTGCACTTGCCTATTCATTTCGGCTTTCAGCGCAAGCCCGCAGCGCGCGGCAAGGAGAGACGCCTGCCCCAGGGCTACTGCGTCATCCCACATGGCGAGGATGCCATCGCCAACGAATGCGATGATGTCTCCTCCGTGCTCCCCGATGATTTCGGTAAGAGGTCCGAAGCATGAGCTCAGCAGATCGGAAACGTCCTCGGCGCCGCTGGGTCCTCTGCGGGCCAGCTGGTTCGTTGTCTCGACAAAGCCGGCTATGTCGAACAAAAGGATAATGGCGAGTCCGGATTCGAGAACCGAGTCGTCTGGGCCGTGGCGACTCTCGGCGAGAGCGGTCCTAACCCATCCCGGAACGTATGCGCTGACGTCCACGCTGAGTCGGTCCATAGACATGACCCCAGGTGATCAATAGCAATACCCTGCCGATGGAAAGGCTCGATTGGACTACCCCTCCACGACGTTTCCGTTCACAGACTTATCGGGATCTATTAAATAGACTTTCGTCCGAGGCTTCAACAGTGGTGGAACAGGGAAACCTTTCCACAGAACGGCATCAAGGCCTTCACTCGGATCAACTTGTTTGTGAAAGCCTCAGGCCAAATGACGTCAAGTGCTTCGATCACGCGGCCAAATGGAGAGTGGAAGAATGCACGATGCGGGTCGACCGAGAAAAGGGGGCGGCTCCTCGGCATGTCGCCTGATGTCGTGAATGATGGCCAGAGCCGCCACTATCCAGACTATTCGCATGGCGCAGCGACTGGCAATAATCGCAATACATTTCGCAGTTAAGGCCGATGGTTGACGCCGATGAGAATAAAAGTCTTCGAAAACTGATCGGAGCGGCAGGATTTGCGCTTGCGGCCCCTGCGTCCCGAACGCAGTGCAAAAGTTCTAAGCTGTTGATTTTTATGGAAATGGCGTTCGCTTCCGCCACGTGCCTATTTCGGGGCGTTTCGTTGGGGCGTTGCTCCTTCGATCGATGGCCCGGCCAGTGACCGCGTGCTGGAATCTCCGAGCAATTTGATCGCTCAGTCCAGCGCCAGTACAGGCTTGATCAGCTCGCCTTTAGCGAAAAGATCTTCCGGGATACTGGGCATCCGCTGTACTCCAAAAAATCGCTGTCTGAAATGTGGAGAGTGTCGTTCGGCAAGGCGGTTGTCGCCATTGGCGAGCACCATCGCAAACAGGAAGTAGTTCCACGAGAAGACGAAGGCGAGGATTGCCGAGACCGCAACGCCCGAAGCAACCAGCAGCATCGCGATACGCCAGAGAATGGATTGCGCGATCCTCAGCCGCGCCGCGAATCGACAACCTCCAGGCCATCCGGTCCCCCTGTACTGCTCGCGCTCAGGGCCGTTCTTTTGACCGGCTCAAAATTTCGGTTGCTGGGTGTGACCAACCAAATACTATTGCCTGGCGCAAATGGGCCCCCCAAGGCTTTGCGTCCAATGCCGCCGGCCCTTCCACCAATCCCTTAAGACCCCAGGGCCGGCGGCTAGGACGATGATCTGGTCGCGGACATTCGACGAGCCGATCCCGCTGCCAGATGGCCGCAACCTTGTGACACTGCGCGACGACCGACGAATAGATCGCTGCGCTGCCGAAACGCGATCACGATCGGCCGGAATGGCAGGCTGCCTAGAAGCCCTGCTTCTGGTCGTCGACTAAAGCGGCCCGACCATGTTCGCGCGTATCGGAATCATGCGCGAGCTGAACCACGGAAACCCTCTCCAGAAATCGAGGCCGGTGGACGAGCCGTCCACAGCATCAAAAGCTGACGGTAGGTCAGCTCAGTAAGGTCAGGGCCAACTCCGGCAGTCGCTCTATTCGATAACTTTGTGGGCGCGCGTCGTGAGGAAGGTCCGGATCGAACTGCTGGGCCGGTTACGCGCATCGGCTAGAAAGTGATGTGGCGAGCTGCCTTGACCGACGTCGGCTTGGAACCCGAAATGCTTCATCACGGCCAGTTGATCGCGTGATTGACGCGGATGATCAAACGCGATGGAGTTCCCCGAAATTGCGCCAAGAGCTGCCGGCCTGGGCCTTCGTCCAGGTTGCCTCGTCCAAAAAGGCGGCCTGCGAGTGGTTCTTATGGCGCGCCGTATTATGCGCGTCGCCACTCACAACGGCCTTCGCCCCTACAAAGATCGCAGAAGAAGGAGTCCAGCATTCAATTTGGCGCCCTCGATAGCCAGCGCGACTCAAATCCGCATGATCTTTTCGTTCCCGGGCATGCGCCTCGACATCGTCGCGGTCCCGACGCGAGTTACAACAACCACTTTCCACGAACGTCTGGCTAGACAGCCTTTGTGAGCGCCCCATCGATGATGAGGTTCGTGCCCGAGATGCGGCTCGCGACCGGGCTCGCGAGGAAGACGACGCCGGCAGCAACTTCCTGCGCCGTACCCATGCGTCCTGTCGGGTTGAGCGACATCGCCGTCTTATAGAGATCAGGCATGCCGCGCTCGATATTCTGCCAGATGCCGCCTTCGAAATAGGTGTTGCCCGGCGACACGGCGTTGACGCGGATGCCCTTGGCGATCAGCTGATTGCTGAGACCCTTGGCATAGTGGATCAGGGCCGCCTTGAAGGCGCCGTACGAGCCGGCGGCGAAATCGACCTCGAAACCCGATACGCTCGAGACGATGATGATCGAAGCCGATTTCGACTTTTCCAGATAAGGCACCGCGGCCGCGACCGAATTAACGGTATGCATCATGTCGGTGCGGAATGACTTCTCCCAGGTCTCTGGCGTGTCGCCGACCGCCAGCGCGCTGACGTTGCAGACCATGGTATCAATGCCGCCGAGCTCGGCCGCGGCTCCGTCAATCCAGCCCTTCAACGCGACCGGATCGGCGACATCGATCGCCTTGCCCCACGATTTGACGCCTCCCGCCGAGAGGCTCTTCACGACGTTGCCAACCTCGTCGGCATTGCGCGCGCAGATCGCGACGTTGGCACCCTCGGCCGCAAACAGCTCGGCGATCGCAAGCCCGATGCCCTTGCTGCCGCCGGTGACGAGCGCGCTCTTCCCCTTCAATCCCAGATCCATTTTTACCTCCGTTGCTGGTGCAGCGGCCTGCTCGCATACCGGCAGGCCGCCTCGGTTCGCTTACATTGTCTTCCAGTCTCCGGCGCCTTCGAACGCGGCGGCGGCGCGATAAATCGTCGGCTCGTCAAAATACTTGCCGATCAGCATCAGCCCGATCGGCAGACCGTTGCTCATGCCGCAGGGAAGGCTCATCGCCGGATGTCCGCTGGCGTTGAACGGCGCAGTATTGGGAACCATCTCGAACGCGCGCTGGATGTAGAGCTCGCGCGGCGCGTCCGCCGGGGGTATTGGCGTTGCCGTCATCGGCAGGGTCGGCATCAGCAACAGGTCGTATTTGGCCAAAGCCTCGTCATAGGCTGCGCGCAGCTTGCGGTTCAAATTCTGAGCCTTCGCATAGAAGTGCCCGCGATAGTGCTTGGTGAAATATTGACCGAGCAGCATCGTGATCTTGAGGCTATCGGACAATTCGTCCGCGCGATGCTTCCAGGCGGAGTGGGCGTCGAGCAGCGTGGTGTTGTAGAGACCACGCCAGTTCGTTCCCATGCCGTTGCCCTTCATCATGAACTCGGTGGCGCCTTCGGCGGCGATCGGCAGCCAGATCGCCGGCGCGGCGAGGTGCATCGGAACCGAGACGTCCTCGACAGTGGCGCCGAGCTTGCGGAACAGGTCGGCAGCAGCCTTGACCTTCGCGTCGACGTCCGGCTCCGAGCTCGGATGCCCAAACCCCTCCCTCACGATGCCGATGCGCAATCCCCTGACGCCGCCGTCGATCTCGTCGCTGTACTTTCCGACCTTGAGCGCGCCCTGCCTCGGATCGAGTCCGTCGGGCCCTGCCAACACCTCCAGCAGCAGCGCATTGTCGCGCACATTGGCTGTCATCGGGCCGGTGTGGTCGATCGTGAGCTCGATCGGCATCACGCCGGTATAGGGCACGAGGCCATAGGTCGCCTTCATGCCGTAGATGCCGCTGAAAGCGGCCGGAATACGGATCGAGCCGCCCTGATCGCCACCGATCGCCATATCGGCCTCACCGGTCGCCACCACCACGGCGCTGCCTGAGGACGAGCCGCCAGCGGAGTATCCCATCCTGTGCGGATTGTGGACGGGCCCCGCCGCGCAGGTATGGCTGCCGCCGGAGAAGCAGAAATATTCGCAATGCACCTTGCCGACGATGGTGCCGCCGGCGTCGAGCATGCGGGTGACGATGGTGGCATCCGTATCGGGGATATAACCCTCCAGTGTCGATGCGCCGTTCATCATCGGAACGCCGGCGAGGGAGATGTTGTCCTTGAGCGCGATCTTCTTGCCGGCAAGCTTGCCGTTCGGGGCGCCCTTGATCTCGGTCTTGACGTACCAGGCGTTGAACTTGTTTTCCTCGCCCTCGGGACGATAGCCGGGTGTGCGCGGATACTTCACTGCCGGCACATAGTCCGGCATGGCATCGACCGCATCGTAGGCGGCGTAGTTCGCCTGCATCAGCGCGTCGTAGGATTTGAGCTCTGCATCGCCCATGTGCATGCCGAGGTCTTCGGCCACGCTGCGCAGCTGATCGAGTGTGGGTCTCCTGACGGCCATGGCTTGGGTCTCCCTCTGATCATGCCCGCGTGCGGCGGGCCTACGTTGCGATACCGACGAATTCTCCGACGAGGCTTGCGTCGCCGAGCTCGCCCGGCGCCACTTCCCGAGTAATCGCGCCCTTCTGGATAATCAGAATCCGCTGCGACAGCGAAGCAATGAAGTCCAAATTCTGCTCGACCAGGATCATGGTGAGCCCGCTCCTGGCCCGCAGCCGCTGCAGGGTGTCGACGATCTCGTCAATGATCGAGGGCTGGATACCTTCCGTCGGCTCATCGAGCAGGATCAATCGCGGGTCGCCGCAAAGACAGCGCGCGATCGCCAGCAATTGCTGCTCGCCGCCCGACAGCGCGCCGCCGGGGCGATCGAGCAACGCCTTCAGGCGGGGAAACTCCTCCAGCACGGTTGCGATGATATCGCCTTCCACGCCGTCCTGCGTGCTGCAACCCATGCGCAGGTTCTCATAGACGGTGAGCCCTGGGAATATCTCGCGGCCCTGTGGCACGTAGCCGAGGCCGAGCCGCGCGCGCCGGTAGGGCTCGATCGCCGTGACATCGTCATGGCCGAACATCACACGGCCGCTGGTCGCCGGCAAAAACCCCATCAGCGCCTTCAGCAGCGTGGTCTTGCCCATGCCGTTGTGGCCGAGAATGCCGATGAACTCGCCCTTATTGACGGAGAAGCTCACCCCGTTGAGGATCGGAATCCGGCCATATCCCGTTCGCAATCCCTGCACATCGAGCATCATGCGGCCGCCTGTTTGCCCAGATAGATGTCGCGCACCTGCGGATTGCGCATGATGTTGTCCACGGTGTCCTCGACCAGCACGCTCCCCTGGTTGAAGACGGTGACCTGCTTGGCGATCATGCGGATGAACTGCATGTCGTGCTCGACGACGATCAGCGCCTTGGTACGGTTGATCTCGCGCACCAGCTCGGCCGTCTTGTTGACCTCCTCGTGGGTCATGCCCGCGGCGGGCTCATCGAGCAAAATCAATTCGGGATCGGTCGCCAGCACGAGCCCCAGCTCGACCCATTGCCGCTGTCCGTGGGCAAGCTGCCCCACAAGACGATCGGCGGCTTCCGTCAGGCCGACCCGCTCCAGCATCTCGTCGACGACGCGCCTCGTCTTGTCGCCGGAATGAAGGCGGTTCGCCGCGAGCCAGATATTTTCGCGCACCGAAAGCCCGTCGAAGACGCTCGGCACCTGGGTCTTGATGCCGATGCCGAGCCGGGCGATGTCGTGGGCGTGCGCGTGCGAAATGTCCCGGCCGCGGAACAGCACCTGGCCATGGGTCGGCTCCAATTGCCCGGTCAGCATCTTGAAGAAGGTGCTCTTGCCTGCACCGTTGGGACCGATCAGGCAACGCAGCTCGCCTTCGGCCAGCGAGAAATTGACATGGCGCACGGCGCGAACGCCGCCGAAATGCATGCTGAGATCCTGGGTCTGAAGCAGCGGTGCGGCCATCAGCCCTCCTCAGCCCGTTTGGGCTGGAGCCGCTTGGCTCCCTTGCCACGCGAGACGAGCAGCGACTGGCCGATATCGCCAAGCGTCGGCACCAGCCCCTTGGGCACCAGAAGCACGAAAGCAATAAGGATGATGCCGAAGATCAACGGCGCATTGGCGAAGATCTTGGCCCACAGGTCCGAGCCGCCGCTCGGTTGGTTGGCGCCGAGCGCGGTGGTGAGCCATTGAATGCCGATGCAGCCGACGATCGGCCCGATCAGCGTGCCGCGCCCGCCGACGATGACCCAGATGATGATTTGCGCGGATTGGGCGAGACCGAAAATCGTAGGGCTGACGAAGTTGCCCCAATTGGCGAACAGGCAACCGGCAAAGCCGGCCAGCGCACCGCCGATGGTGAACGTCGCAAGCTTGTAGGCGCGCGGATCATAGCCGAGCAGCTCGGCGCGCCGTTCGTTTTCCCGAATGCCGACGATGATGCGGCCGAACCGGCTCGCCAGCAGCAGGCGCAATCCGAAATAGGTCGCGAGAAGCGCTGATGTCGCCAGATAGAACATGCCTTCGAGATCGATCGGCGCGGCCTTGTTGCCCGGCAAATTCAACGGCGGGATACCGGGAATGCCGTTGAAGCCGCCGAGCCGTGCCGAGCCGATATGGAATTCCGGTCCGGCCGTCGAATTGATGGAATTGAACAGGATCAGCGTCACCGTCAGCGTGATGACGCCGAGATACACATCGCTGATGCGACCGTAGAACATGAAATAGCCGAGCAGCGCCGCAAAGGCCGCCGGCACGATGACAGCGAGCAGAAGCGGGACCGTGCTTTCGCCGATGTTGAACATCGCGATTGCGTAGGTATACGCGCCGAGCCCGAAGAACGCCGACTGGCCGAAACACAATATGCCGCCATAGCCCCAGATCAGAGCGAGGCTCAGCGCCAGGATCGCCATGATCATATAGACCGTGAGCTCGAGCACGACGTCGAGCTCGAAGAGGCGCGGCACCAGCACCAGGAACGCCACGCCGACCGCGCCGACGAGGCCGAGGCCGACAAGATTGAGCAGGCGGGCGTTCACAGGCCTCTCCGGAAGAAGCGGCCGGTGATGCCTTGCGGTAGCAGGCGGATCAGGATGATGGCGGCCGCGAGCAGCGCCACTTCACCGAACACCGGCGTGGTGACGAAGGTCGCGATCTGGTTGATGGTCCCGAACAGCGCCGAGGCCGACACCGTCCCGCTGAGGATCGCGGCGCCGCCCCCGATCACCGTGATGAAGGACTTGGCGACATAGGCGACCCCGATGGTGGGAAACACGCCGGAGACCGGCGCCAGCACCGCACCGGCGAGGCCCGACAACGCTGCGCCGACGCCGAACGTGACGGCGTAGACGCGCGGCGGATTGACGCCAAGCGCCGCGGCCATGTTGGCATTCTGCATTGTGCCGCGGGCGATCAGCCCAAGCCGCGTCCAGCGCATCACCGCGAAGATCACGGCTAATACGACCGCCGCGACCGCGATCACGAACAGCGTGTAGACGCTGGTGCGATAGGCGCCGATCTGGAAGCTGCCGAGCGGCGCCGAAATGCCGACCGTGGTATTGCCGAAGATCGCCGTGGTCAGCCCAACCAGGAACAGGCTGAGACCCCAGGTCGCCAGCATCGTGTCGATCATGCGGCCATAGAGAAAGCGGATGATGGTCCGCTCGACGATGACGCCGATGAGGCCGACCACGATGGGTGCCACCACCAGCATCGCGATCCAGATGCTGATTCCGTGGCTGGTCGCGACGATGGCCGCATAGCCCCCGAGCATCAGGAACTCACCATGCGCGAGGTTGATGACGCGCATCATGCCGAAGATGATCGCCAGCCCGACGCTGATCAGCGCCAGGCTGGCAATCGCATACAGGACCTGGATGGCCAGGAGAGCGACGAGATCCACGTTCACCTTTCCCAAGCAAGAATTGAGGGTCGGCCCGCTCTCAAATCTTGATCACATATTGCTGGTTGTCGGTCGGGTTTTTGATGAGATCGCAGACAGCGGCGGTATCGGCCGGCTTCTGCTGGGCGAAATCCTCCAGCACCTTGAGCTTCTTGTCGGCGACCTCGGCGATGTGGACGTCGAGCACGCAATGATGCGTCGGCGGATCGATCGTGACCTTGCCGGACGGCGCGTCGATGCTGATGCCGGTTTCGAGGGCTTCGATAACCTTCATCCGGTCGACACTCCCGGCTTTCTTCACCGCTTCCGCCCACAGCCGGAACCCCTGATAGGTTCCCATCGCGAGCTCGGTGATGTTGGGATAGTCGGCGCCGAAGCGCTTGAGGAAGCTCGCGACGAACTTCTCGTTGACCGGATTCTTCAGGTCCTGGAAGTAATTGTAGCAGATCAGCATGCCGTTACACTCATCGGGCGACAGCACGATGTGCTCATTGCCGACCGCAAACGTGGTCGACGCCATTGGAATGCTCTTGCGCATGCCGGCAGCCGCCCATTGGCGATAGAAAGAGATATGCGCGCCGCCGACCAGCGCCGACCAAACGAAATCCGGCTTGGCCGCCTGAATCTTGGAGATGGTCGGGCCGAAATTGGTGACGTCGAGCGGGAAGAAGTCGATCGCGGGGACCTCGCCACCGTTCTCGGTGACGTATTTCTTCACCCATTGCGAGGTGATCTGGCCGTAATTGTAGTCGGCCGCGATCACGTAAACTTTCTTGCCCCATTTCTTCATGGCATAGGGCACCAGCTTTTCCACCGTCTGTGCGGGGGTCACGCCGGTATCGAATTGATTGCGATCGCAGACGCCGCCTTCATACTGGGTGTTGTAGAAATAGAGCGTCTTGAATTTGTCGAGCACGGGACGGATTACCTCGCGCGAAGCCGAGGTGATGCCGCCATGGACCACCGCGACCTTGTCCTTCAGGGCCGCCTGCTGCGCGAACTGGGTGTAGAGCTGCATGTTCGACTGGGTGTCGTAGTTGATCAGCTTGAGCTGCCGGCCCAAGAGACCACCCGCCGCATTGGCCTCCTCGATGGCAAGGGTCATCGCGTCGACCATCGGCTTGCCGTAGATGTCGAGGCCGCCGGAGAGATCGTGAATGCTGGCGACGTTGATTGGCTCTTCCGCCCAGGCGCTGGAGGAAAACATCCCGGCGGCAGCGGTAGCCGCCGTACCCTGCATGAACGTTCTGCGATTGACCCTCATAGCCCTACTCCTCCTCGCGGTTGCCGATGTTTCATGAAGTCAGGTATTTCTTCAGAATTGACGCGCCCATCGTGTATTTCGGGTCGACCATGTTGCCGAGCCGCATCCGCCCGGCCTGGCTGAGCAGCATGTAGGCATCGATCTCGTCGAATCCGTAATCCGCACTCATCCAGCGAACCAGCTCGCGATACGCGATCCGCGCCGCATCCTCGAGCGGCCGGGCGCTGCCGATCGTCATGACAAATTCCCTGGTCTCGAGCCGCGGCCACGCAAAGCTCCAGTCCTTGATGACGTCGATCTGCATCGTCACGGTCGCGCGCTGCTCGATCGCGACGCCCGACAATTCGCCGTCACCCTGGGCGGCATGGCAGTCGCCGAGATAGAGAAAGCCGTCATTGACATGTACGGGAAAGTACAGGATCGCGCCCGGCGCTACGTCGGGCAGGTCCATATTGCCGCCGTGATAATCCGGCTGCAGCGACGAGATCGCCTCGATCTCGGGCGAGACACCGATCGTGCCGATGAATGGCTGGTACGGCAGCGTGATCTTGTCGCTCCAGCGCACGCCGTCCTTGTCGACATGCATGACCCTCACCCGCTCCGGCAATGGCGGATTGAGCAATGCGGTCGACGCGGTTCCGACAAGGCCGCCAAATTCCGGAATGATGCAGGTCTTTCCGGCCGGTTGCGCGCCGCGGGTCTCGACGGCAAGAATATGCACCGCCAGACAATGGCCCTTCCCGATGCCGTTGACGGCAATCGGACCGCATTGCGGGTTGAGGAAGGGAAACTTCAGCTTTGCGGTCGGACTGTCCTTCTCGCTGGTAATGACGCCGCCAAAGGCATCTTCAGTCTCGACGACGACGACGTCGCCCGGATCGATGGTGAGAGCCGGCTTTGCGTAAGGACCGTAGACGTAATGGAAGGAACCCTGCTTTTCGATCGTGAGCTCATGGCGTCGTCCCGCGTGGCCCTTGGCGAGGCCGCGCTTTGCCATGATCGAGCTCTTCAGCCAGCTATCGTCGGTCATTGCGAAATCCTCTGAGGCAATCGGCGCTGCAAGCACGCCGACGCCGGATGCACCTTGGTCAGTTTGATTTCCAGTCTCCGGCAGCCTCGATCGCCCGCGCCAGCCGCATCAGCGTGGTTTCCTCGAAGTGGCGCCCGACCAGCATCAGGCCGACCGGCAAACCATTGACGCGGCCGCATGGCACGGTGAAGGCAGGATGCCCGGAAACGTCGAACGAGCAGGTGTTGGCCTGCATATTGAGCGCGACGTCGATCACGGTGTTGAGCGGCGCATCGGGCGGCGGGATCGGCGTCGCCGTGAATGGAATCGTCGGCATCACCAGCGCGTCGAATTTCTGCAGCGCATCATCGTAGGCCCGACGCAGCAAGAGCCGGAGATTTTGCGCCTTTGAATGATAGCGCCCGTGATAGTGGCGGTGCATGTACTCGCCGAGCATCAGCACCAGCTTCACCGTAGGCGACACGTCGTTGATCCGTGTCCCCATGCCGCGCGCAAGCGCCTCCTGCATCGAGACCGGATAATAGCCCTGGACGTTGTTGCCGACACCGTAGCCTTTCAGCATCATCTCGGCGGCGCCCTCCAGGATGACGCCGCTCCAGACGTGCGGTCCATCGAGATGCCAGGGCACGGAGACGTCCTCGCTTGCGATGCCGGCTTTGCCCAGCGCCGCAATGGTTTGCCGCACCTTCTCGTTGACCGCCGGATCGCTCTCGGGATGACCAAACCCCTCGCGCAGGACGCCGACGCGCAATCCCCTCGCCGGTTGGCCGAGCGCCGCCATATAGTCGCCGGTGCGCGCTGCAATTGTCCTCGTATCCCAGCCGTCGTGACCGGCGATGACCGTCAGCAGGCGTGCGACGTCTTCGACCGAAGCGCACATCGGTCCGCAATGATCGACCGAATAGCTGATCGGCATCGAGCCGGTGGTCGGCACTAGGCCCCAGGTCGGCTTCAAGCCGTAAACGCCGCACCAGCTCGACGGCGTCCTGATCGAGCCGCCCTGGTCGCCGCCGAGCGCCATCGGCACTTCACCCGATGCGACCAGCGCAGCGCTGCCGCCGGAGGAGCCGCCGGCGCTGTGGGCCGGATTGTGCGGATTGCGGATCACGCCGCCGGCGCAGGTATGGCTTGCGCCTGAAAAGCAGAGATCCTCACACGCGGCTTTGCCGGCGATGGTGCCACCGGCGTCGAGAATGCGCGTCACGACGGTAGCGTCGAGCTCGGGGACATAACCTTCGAGCAGCGCCGAGCCGTTCATCATCGGCACGCCGGCGACGCAGATATTGTCCTTGATCGCGATCTTCTTGCCGCTCAACAGCCCCTCTGCGCCGGTGCGGATATTCGTCTTCCAGTACCAGGCGCCGTAAGGATTTTCGGACGCCGCAGGCCGGTAGCCCGGCGAGCGCGGCGCGACCGGCGCCAGCGCCGGCGGCACCAGCTCGTCCAGACGGCCGTAGGACGTCAATGGTCCCTTGAAGGCCTGCTGAAATGCAGCGATCTCCTCATTGGTGAGGACCAGACCAAAGTCCGCACCGAGATCCTCGATCTGCTCCAGCGTCGGAAGGCGAACCGCCATGCTCCACCCTTCATGTCAGGGAGACAAAACGAAAAAAGCCACCCGCGGCCCGAGAAGGCCCCGAATGGCAACAATGCCGATGCTATCAGTGGTCGCGTAGGTTACGGTGCAGATCGAAACTTGGAAGTCGTCGCTCAGACGTCATCGGCTGTGCGAGAACTCTTTCGCCATGCACGCGTTCACGTGGCCATTATTGTGTCTTAGCGCCGCCAGCCTTGTCAATGCGAGGTCCGCACCTTTTTTATGCGGGTCGCATCAATGACATGCAGTGCCGATTGACGATGCAAGCAAGCAAGGCCTAGCTTTCAGCGACGAGACTATCGCCGAACAGCGCGCCCGGGTTTCTTCATGAGCAAGCCGTCCATCCCTCTCGGCCTCGTATTTTCGCAGTCGGGACCCTACGCCATGATGGCCGGCGAAATGCGCAAGAGCGCATTAATGGCGGTCGACGAAATCAACGAGAGCGACGCGTTCGATTTCTCGTTCGCACCTCATCTCCGCGATCCCGGCGGCGTCGTCGCCGAGTATCACACCGCGTGCGCCGATCTCATTCGCGAGGAGCATGTCGGCCACATCGTCGGCTGTTACACGTCGGCCTCGCGCAAGCAGGTCATTCCGATCGTCGAACGGACCGAGCGACTGCTCTGGCATCCGGCGCGCTACGAAGGTTTCGAAAGCAGCGACAACGTCATCTATGTCGGCGCCGCACCAAACCAGCATGTCGTGCCGCTGGTGCGTCATATGCTCGACCACATCTCCGCCGACGTATTCTGTATCGGGTCCAATTATATCTGGACCTGGGAAATGAACCGCGTCATCCGCGAAATCGTGACCAGCGCCGGCGGCCGTGTTCTTGCCGAACGCTTGCTCGAACTCGGCGAGACCGCGGTGGACCACATCGTCACCGAGATCATCGATCGGCGGCCGCCGGTCGTGTTTAATACGCTGGTCGGTGAATCCAGCTACGCGTTCATGCGTGCCCTCCATGCGGCGGCGACGCGCGCCGGTCTCTCGATCCCGATGCTGAGCTGCAGCCTGTGCGAGCCCGAACTCAAGCTGATCGGATCTGCGGCCTCGGTTGGATGCATCACCTCGTCCGCCTATTTCGAGAGCATCGAGGGCGCCGACAATCGCAGCTTTGTGGCGCGATGGAAGGCGCGTCATGGCAGAGACAGCAGCCTCTCGGTGGACGGGCAGTCTACTTATGTCTGCGTGATGCTGCTTGCCCGCGCCATCCGCCGCGCGGGTTCGGCGGAGGTCGGCGCCGTGCGGCGCGCTGCGGCAAATCATCGCTACGATTCTCCGCAAGGTCCGGTTTGGGTGGATCCCGACAACAATCACTGCTTCCTTACGCCGCGGCTCGCGCGCTCGATGCCTGGGTGTCAGTTCAGCATCTTCTGGGAAGCGGATGCCCCAGAACGTCCCGACCCCTATCTTTCGAACCTCGACCTGACGGCGATTGGCACGAGGGCGGAAAAGAGCAATGATACGATGGCGAAGCGCTCGAACCATTTGCGTATCGTGAAATGACCAGACCATCCCCTTTTTCCGTCCGTGGCCGTCGCGCTCTCATGGTGATGAGGGATGAGCGCGAAATCCCGATTGTACGCCGCCAGCTCAGTCGCCTCGGCATGACGATCTCCGAGCATGATCCGGCCGAGCCGCCGCGTGACCAGTCTTCCGACGTCATCCTGTTGGATGCAGACAGCATTCCCATCAAGTCCGACCATGCCATCTTGTGGAAAGGCAGCATCCCGATTATTGCGCTGATCGGAACTGAAACGCCCAGTCGATTGAAGTGGCTACTGGACCTGCAACCCGCGTCATTTCTCGTCAAGCCGCTCCGTTCTGCCGGGCTCTATACCGCACTTGTGGTCGCGTTCGATTCAGCGCAACAAAGATTGGAGCAAGCCGCGCACATTGAAAAGCTGGAGGATCGCATCCGGTCCCGGCGGGTCGTGTTCGCCGCCGTACTGCAGATCATGCGCGGTCACGACCTGTCAGAAAAGGACGCGTTCGCGCTCATTCGGCAAACGTCAATGCGGCATCGCACGACCATCGAGGTCTTGAGCGCGGAGATCGTGGCAGCCGGCGGAATGCCGAACCGGACGACGCGAACGGCATAGCAATTGGAGTCGCGCGGGGCCCTCGATCTAGATTCTGAACCGATCAGCTCTCAGCTATTACCTCATCGGTCCGCCAACTGACCATTTCGCATGAAGCTTATGAGAGGAGCCACCGCAGCGGCGAAGGTCTGCTCTGCTCCAAATCGCCGACCGCAGCTGCAATGTCGGAATCTCTGACAATGAGATGGCCTCATCGAGCCACTAGCGGCACGTAGTCTTCGAGCTCAGGATCTGGAAACTGTACCGCGCGGCCGAGTTCAGCCGAACGATACAGGCCCATGAGCATTTCCATGACTCCAACTCCGTCATCGAAGGTCTCGGCAGGGCTTCTACCAAGCCTGAACGCTTCGACCATATGACGGTTTTCGTCTGTGTAACCATAGGCACCAGCCTCGTCCTCCACCACCGGCATCAGGCCCTGTTCGGCATTCTGTTTCTCGACGAGATCCTCGCCTTCCGACCCGGTGAGCGTCCGCGACAGGAAGACCTTGAGCCCGGTCGAAAGCGACGAAAACTCCATCGAGTATTCGGGACCGAGCAACTCGAGCTGAATACGCAGCCCGGCGCCAACATAGGCCCATGATGTCGTTGCCTCGATCATCAGTTGATGTCCGTCGGCGTCCTCCATCGTGACGATGCCGCGCGCGAAATCTTCGACGGGGCGCTTTGCAAAATCGATACCCATTCGCGCCTTGAGATCGGCGGCATAGCGGGGCCGTGTCCATTTGAGATTGGCCGTCGTGGCGCTGGCACTGACCAGCCGCAGGGACTCGCGCTTCGCGCCCGGCGCGGTCAGCATGAAGCGTGCGACCTCGACCGAATGGCACATCATGTCGGAAAGCACTCCGCCACCCTGCTTGTCGCCTTGCCAGAACCACGGCTCGTGCGGTCCGGAATGCTCCTCTGCCGCACGAGCAAGATAAGGTCGACCGCTGCCGGGTACGGCGCGCCGCCAGATGATGTCTTTGCCGCGCATCACCGCAGTCGAGAAGATCTGGTTTTCCAGATAGCCGTGGAGCAGGCCTGCATCTTCGGCCAGCCTGAGCATTTCGCGTGCCTCAGCAAGTGTACGTGCCAACGGCTTTTCGCAGGCGACGGCGCGCAGAGGGGCTCCGGCCTTGGTCACACGATGAATCTCGCGCATGATGTCGAGGCGCGTGTCGTTCGGTGTCAACAGCCAGAGCGCATCCACCTCGCCGGACATGGCCATCGCCTCGATGCTATCGAACACCTGCGTCTGTCCAAGTCTAAGACTTCGCGCCTTGTCCGCAATACGCGCACGACGCTCCGCGGAACGGCTGTACACACCGCCAACGCTAACGTTGCGTACGCCGAGCATCGACTGCAAATGGAATGCAGCGATAAAGCCACTACCGATGAGCCCGACACGCAGTATCGGAAGTTCGTTGAGCTTCTGCATATCAGGCCTCCTTCAATGATGGCTGGGCTTGGATCAGTTCGGCGCTTTGCGTTGCCGCCCCGGAATCGCAGCCAGCAATTGCTGCGTATAGGGATGCTCCGGCCGATTAAGCAGGTCTGCTGTCGGCCTGATCTCGACGATTTCGCCAAGCCGCATCACGGCGATCCGGTCGCAGACCTGGGCTGCAACGTTGAGATCGTGGGTAATGAACAGCACCGCCAGCCGCAGCTTCTCCTTCAGCGTCTCGAGCAAAGCCAGCACCTGCGCCTGAACCGAGACGTCGAGCGCCGACACGGGCTCGTCTGCGACCAGGACCTCGGGGTCGAGCGCCAGTGCGCGCGCAATGCCGACCCGCTGGCGCTGCCCACCGGAAAATTCATGCGGAAAGCGTCGCGCAGCGGCCGGATCGAGACCAACGAGCGCCAAAAGCTCGTCGGCGCGGGCGAAAGCCTGTGCCGCAGGGACCCCGTGTGCGATGGGGCCATCAGCAATAATCCGTCCGACGCGACGGCGTGGATTGAGCGAGGCGAACGGATCCTGGAAGACCATTTGGATGTGCTTGCGGGCGGTCCGCAGGCTCGCTCCGCGCGCCTCGGAAAAATCGAGTTCGCCGATGCGGACCACACCTGCATCGGCGTCGGTGAGGCGCATGACCAATCGCCCAATCGTGCTCTTGCCCGAGCCAGATTCTCCGACCAGGCCGAGCGTCTCGCCACGCCGAATCTCGAAGCTCACGTCCTTGACAGCTGCGACTCCGGTCTGCGCTCCAAACCATCCGTTCCCGCGATAAGTCTTTGCGAGCCCGATCGTGGCACAAGCGATCGGTTCATCCTCGACGTGCGGGCGCTCTGGCGGAACTCCACCGGGCACGGCGGCGAGCAATCGGCGCGTATAATGATGTTGCGGTCGCCCGAGAACATCATCGACCGGCCCCCGTTCAACCAGCCGCCCCTTCTCCATGACCGCGACGCGGTCTGCGATGTCGGCGACGACGCCGAAATCGTGGGTGATGAAAAGCACCGCCATGCCACGTCGCTGCTGGATGTCGCGGATGAGCCGAAGGATTTGCGCTTGCGTGGTGACGTCAAGCGCCGTGGTCGGCTCGTCTGCCACCAGAACCGACGGCTCGAGCGCCAGTGCCATTGCGATCATGGCCCGCTGACGTTGTCCGCCCGACAATTGATGCGGATAACTGCGAATGATCCGCTCCAGATCACGCAAACCCACTTCATCTAGGAGCGCGCGCATGCGCACCTGCCGTTCAGGCGGCGTGAGCTGCTCATGCGCCTCGAACGCTTCCAGGATTTGATCGCCGATCCTGATAACGGGATTGAGCGCCGTCATCGGCTCCTGGAAGACCATTGCGATGCGCCGCCCGCGCAATGTCCGCCATTCTGTGGGCGGCAACCCCAACAGGTCGCGCCCTTCGAACCGAATAGTACCTGCGACGGGGCGAATGACTTGCGGCAGCAGTCCCATCGCCGCATAGGCGCAGACCGATTTGCCGGAGCCGGATTCGCCGACAACACAGAGAATCTCCCGCGCACGCAAGTCAAGCGAGACGTCTTCGACCGCGAAGGCTCGATCGGCGCCGGCGGGTAGCGCCAACGTCAGGTGCTCAATCGACAGGATCGGTTCGACGATGTGGTTCATTCTGCCCGATCCAACATCGCGCTTCTCCCTCGTCCCGATCACGCCGCCAGCGCGATGCCATCCTTGCGATGATCCGACGCGCCGAACATGACACCCCGAGACGTATCGACGTGCACGGCCTGGTAGCCTCCTAACGGTTCGTCGGCCCAGACGACGCGATGGCCGCGACCGATCAAATCGTCAGCTACGGCGCCGGGAATCGTAGGTTCGAGCGTCACTGCGCCATCGAATGCAAAGCTGCGCGGCGCATCCGAGGACTGTTGAATGTCCATCCCGCGGTCGAGCATGCCACTCAGGATCTGCAAATGCCCCGTCGCCTGATATTGTCCGCCCATCACACCAAAAGCCATGACCGGCCTGTCATGCTTGGCGAGCAAACCCGGAATGATCGTGTGGAATGGACGCTTTCCTGGCGCAATGACGTTGGGATGCCTGTCAATGAGCGAGAACCCCGAACCCCGATTCTGCAGCAACACGCCCGAGCGAGGAGCGTAGATGCCGCTTCCGAAGGCGAAGAACAGCGAATTGATGAGAGACACCATGTTGCCGTCGCGATCCGCGACCGCAACGTAGGCGGTATCACGATGAACAGGCATGTCGAAGTCTGTCGGTGCGCTCGCACGCTCGCGGCTGATGCGAGAGCGCAAAGTCGCGACTGATCTCTCGGAGAGCAGTGCATCGATATCGAATGGGCGGAACGAGGGATCCGCGAGGAGCGCGTCGCGCTGCCGGTAAGCGGCCTTGGTCGCCTCGGCAAGCAGATGGATGCGGTCCGCCTCGCCGAGCGTGGTGTCGGTCATGTCGTAGCCGGCCAGGATTCGCGCGATCAACAGCGCTGCCACGCCCTGCCCGTTCGGCGGGCATTGCCAGATTTGATGATCACGGTAGTCGGCGCTGATCGGCGTCACGTAGTCCGACCGCGCGGTCGCTAGATCGTCGGCCTCCATCAGGCCGCCGAGCGCCTTCAAGATCGAGACGATTTCATCGGCGACGGCACCTTCGTAAAACGCGGCTCGGCCCTCACGTGCGATCCGACGCAGCGTGGCGCCGAGCGCCGGATGGCTGAGCTTGCCGCCGACGACGGGCGCAGTGCCGCCGGGAAGATATACGGGAGCCCCAGTCTGATGCCGTTCGATGCGATTGGCATAGCGTGCCCAGTCGAGGGCAGCGCGCGGCGTGACTACGAAGCCGCTCTCAGCCGCTTTGATCGCTGGTGCAAAAACCTCGTCCAGACCCTTCGATCCATGATCGGCAGAGAGCCGGCACCAGGCATCGACCGCCCCCGGAATCGTAACAGCATGTGGCGAGTCATCCGGGATCGACATCAATCCCAGCTGCCGGAACCAGCCTGGCTCTGCCTTCGCCGGCGCTCGACCCGAGCCATTGATGGCGACCGGTTTGCCCGAGGCAGGAGCATAAATCGCAAAGCAGTCGCCACCGATGCCGGTCATGTGCGGATCAATAACGCCTTGAAGAGCGATTGCGGCAATCGCGGCATCGACGGCGTTGCCGCCGCTGCGCAGGATGTCGACCGCAGCTAACGTGACGGCGGGATGGGAGGCAGCGACCATGCCCCGATCGCCGACCGCCAAGGAGCGGCCTGGCACCATGAAATCGCGCTGTCCCCAGCTCATGCCCTTCTCCGATCGTTGATGTGAGGCCGCTGGACTTTCATGCCGCAACATCTGTCGCCATGGCGGGAAGGGCCAGCGGACCCGCGTCCCTACCGATGCCGAACAGAGAGCGATGCACGAGGTCTATCGCGCTGCCGACCGCGCCGATCAGCGTGGCGCGATTGCCGAGCGCGCTGAGCTCGATGCGAACCGGCTGTCGCATACATCGCCCGAGATACTCTTCGATCCGCAGCTTCAGCTCGGGCCGTACACCGATGCTGCCACCCATGATGATGATCTCTGAATCGAGGATGCAGTGCACGGCCAGAATCGCACTCGCGAGAATCCGGCTGACTTCGTCGATTGCAACACGTGCCGCCTCATCGCTATCGAGCCTATCGAAGACATCACGCACCGTACCGCCCGGAACGCCACCAAGTCCGAGATAGCGCTCGACAATGCCAACGCTGCCGACTGCGGTTTCCAGGGTACCCAAGCGAAGACCGCGCGTATCGTAGGGATCGCCTCCGAGCGGCAAGTAGGCGATTTCGCCGGCTGCGCCACGCGCGCCGCGCACAAGATAACCGTCCGAAAAGATGCCCATGCCGATACCGGTGCCGACAGCGATAAAGGCGAAGCTACGGGCCTTGCGGCTGTTGCCGCGCCAATGCTCGCCGATCGCAGCAAGATTGACGTCGTTCTCGATCGCGACGTCGATCCCGAGTCGCTCGCGCAGTGCGGCCCGCACATCCAGGCTGTCCAATCCGGGAATATTCGGCGCGATGACGATGCTGCCCGACGCCGGATCGATGATACCAGGACTTCCCATCACTCCGCCGCGCAAACGTTGTGCCGGTACAGACGCTTGCTGAAGCAAAGACTCCTGCATGCGTCCGATCTGCGCAACCACGGCAGCACCACCGTCGCCGGACGTCGGTTCGATGCTCTCGGCAACGATCTCTCCCTGCAGGTCGGCAAGCGCGACGTGCAGTTTCGTGCCACCCAAATCGACCCCGAGCACGAAAGCGGCGTCCGGTCGCAACGCGTAGGTGACTGCACTCCTGCCCACGCTGCCCTGGACTTGTCCGTCCTCGCGGACCCAGCCGTCACGTTCGAGGTCGCGCATGACTTCGGAAATCGTCTGCTTGGACAGACCCGTGCTGCGAGCGAGCTCCGCGCGCGAGACCGCTCGATCTCGCAACAGCCGCTCGACGACGAGGCGCACGGATTGCTGCCGCGCAATGGGCAACGAGGGGGCGTCGGACATACAGGCCGAATCCAATTTGTCAGGACAGCGAACTAATGCTGACTCATGGCCGCCGTCAAGAGCCACAACTCGGGATTTTTCTCCTAGATATAGGTATTATATTACGTATATTTTCTACGCCACAAGTCGATTTGTTCTAGACATTTACAAACTCGACCGAGCGTGCTTGTCTTGCCCTTCGGCAGTGGAGCCTCGGCAGAGAAGCCCTGGGATGAAAGGAATTCGCATGAAGCGGATCGGCACAGCGTTGGCGGCCATTCTGATGATCGGATCCGGCCTCGTGTCGGCCGGTGCAGCGACATTGCGGGTCGGTATTCAGGACGATCCCGATGCGCTCGATCCCGCACTCAGCGGCACCTATTCCGGCCGATTCGTGTTTGCCGCGCTGTGCGACAAGCTCGTCGATATTTCCCCCGACCTCAAGATCGTGCCTCAGCTGGCAGAGGCCTGGGATTGGGCTGCGGATGGCAAGTCGGTCACCTTCACTCTGCGCAAGAACGTCACGTTCCACGACGGCACCGCGTTTGATGCTGCGGCGGTCAAGTTCAACATCGAACGCATGAAGACGATGCCGGATTCGAAGCGCAAGGCCGAACTCGCGCCGATCGTCAGCGTCGAAGCCCTCGCAGCGGACAAGGTCAAGTTCAACCTCTCTGAACCGTTCGTGCCGTTGCTTGCCAATCTCAGCGATCGTGCCGGCATGATGGTATCGCCGAAGGCCGCTACGGAGAGAGCGGGCGAATTTGCAGCTGCACCGGTTTGTGCCGGCCCGTATCAATTTGTCGAGCGCAAGTCGCGCGACCTCATTCGCCTCAAGAAATATCCTGGCTACTGGAACGCCGGGGCCGTCGGCTACGACGAGGTCGTCTATTACTACGTACCCGACTCGACCGTACGCTTGTCGCGGGTACGAGCGGGCGATCTCGAGCTCGCGGAACGCGTAGCGCCAACCGATCTCAAGACCGTGCGCGACGATCCCAACCTCACACTCCATGCCGGCCAGGGACTCGCAGTCTCACATCTGATGTTCAATGTCGGCGCAGGCGCGAAGGCCGACACGCCACTCGGCAAGAACCCGACGCTTCGACAGGCCTTTGAGCTCGCGATCGATCGCAATGTGATCAATCGCGTTGCCTTCAACGGCGAGTTCCTGGCGGACAATCAGATGATTCCGCCGTCGTCTCCGTTCTACGATTCTGCTCACAAGGCGCCGGCTCGCGACGTTGCCAAAGCCAAGGCCTTGATCGCAGCAGCCGGAATGACCCGCGTTCCGGTCGAGATCTCATACGAGAATGCGGCTGGCGACTCACGTGTCGCACAGATCATGCAGTCGATGGCGGCCGAGGCCGGCTTCGACGTGAAACTATTGCCTATGGAAACGACCACCGCGATCGAGCGCTACCTGAACGGCAATTTCGAAGCCTACATCGGCAACTGGAGCGGCCGTCCCGACCCGGACCCGACGCTGGTCGCCTTCTTCAGCTGCAGCGGCTCGCAGAACGTCAACAAATACTGCAACAAGGATCTCGATGCGATCCTGACCCAAGCGAGGGGCGAGGCCGATGACGCCAAGCGCAAGGCGCTCTACGCGAAAGCGACCGATATTTACTTAACGGCACTCTCGTCGATCCCGCTCTATCATCCCAACTGGTTCTTTGCTGCCCGCAAATCGGTCGGCGGCATCGTCATGGTGCCTGATGGGCTCCTACGCCTTGTGGGCGTCAAGCCAACGAACTGACGCACGACACTTTCTCCAGATGACGACTCGTCTGTTCCAATGAAGACCCTGCTTCTGCGCCGTCTTGCCGTCCTGCTGCCGACCCTGTTGCTGGTGTCGATGATGGTGTTCGGTCTGCAGAAGCTACTGCCTGGGGATCCGGCGCTGGCGCTCGCCGGGGAGGAGCGCAATCCCGAGGTCATCGAATTTCTTCGGCAGAAATATCGCTTCAATGAGCCGATTCCGGTGCAATACGGCATCTGGCTAAAGGCCTTGGTGCATGGCGATTTCGGCACCTCGGTTCGCACGCGACTGCCGATCGGCACCATGCTCGTAGAAAAGCTGCCGGTGACGATCGAACTTGCGGTCTTGTCGATGCTGGTCGCGCTGCTCGTCGGGTTGCCGATCGGAATCATCGCGGCACTGGGGCGTGGGACACCACTCGACTATGGTGCCAGTCTTTTTGGCCTCGCCGGACTTTCCATTCCGCATTTCTGGCTAGGGATCATGTTGATCCTTCTCTTCTCGGTAAACCTCGGTTGGCTACCAGCCGGAGGCTTCGTGCCACCAACCGAAAGTGTCGGCCGGAATCTGATTTCGATGCTTATGCCTGCTTTGGTCCTGGGGACCGGCACAGCTGCGATCATGATGCGCCATGTTCGCGGCGCGATGATCGAGGCTATGAAGCAGGACTATGTCCGTACCGCCCGCGCGAAGGGCGTCCGCGAACATACCATCGTGCTGCGCCATGCTCTGCCGAATGCGCTGATCCCGGTGGTCACGCTGGGCACGTTGCAATTTGGCGAGCTACTGGCGGGCGCGGTCTTGACTGAGCAGGTCTTTTCGATTCCCGGCTTCGGCAAGATGGTTGTCGATGGCGTGTTCAGCCGCGATTATGCCGTGGTTCAGGCGGTCGTGCTTTGCACGGCGGCGGTATTTCTGCTGATGAGCCTCGTTGCCGACGTCGCCTATGTGCTCCTCAATCCGAGGCTGAGGTCATGAGCACGATTGAGGCCGCACCGGTCCCTGCCCAGATGCGAGCAGCCGGGCGCTCTGAAATTCGTCGCTTGCTACGCGAGCCGTCAGCTCTGATCGGTGGCGCGATCATCTTGTTCTTCGTCATCTTAGCAGTATTCGCAGCATGGATTGCGCCCTACGATCCGAATGCACCGGACTGGATAGCGATCCGCGCCGCTCCCAACGCCGCGCATTGGTTCGGCACGGATGATCTCGGCCGCGACGTGCTGTCCCGCGTCATCTTCGGAACACAGGCATCGCTTGCAGCCGGCCTGGTTTCTGTGACCGTTGCGGTGCTGATCGGGCTGCCGTTCGGTCTGGTAGCCGGCTATTTCGGCGGCGTTACCGACATGGTGATCTCGCGCGTTGCGGATGCGCTTCTCGCCTGCCCATTTCTCGTCCTGGCAATTGCACTGGCAGCATTCCTGGGTCCCAGCCTCCAGAATGCAATGATCGCAATCGGCATTTCCGCGATTCCGGTATTCGTACGAGTTGCGCGTGCCGAGACGCTGGTTGTCTGTACCGAGGACTACATTGCGGCAGCGCGCGCTCAAGGGCTCGGTCATGTTGCTATCCTGACCGGCCAAGTCCTACCGAACGTGCTTGCACCGACCATCGTCCAAGCGACTCTCACCATGGCGATTGCAGTTCTCGCCGAGGCGAGCCTCGCCTTTCTTGGTCTTGGTCAATTGCCTCCGGCTCCCTCCTGGGGCGCTATGCTCGATGTGGCTCGGCAATTTCTCGGCGAGGCGCCGTGGATGGCGCTATTCCCAGGTCTCGCAATCATCGCTCTCGTCATCGGCTTCAACCTAATCGGCGACGGCCTCAATAGTGCGCTGAATCCCAGGCACTAGACCCGAATGGATATGCAGGCGAGTTCCAGAACCACTCCTCTCAGGATGAAGCCGCCGTCATTTGTGAAATGAGCGATCCTGAACGCCTTGTTGTGGCGATAGCCGACCTATCCTACTCCGCGGTCAGCCTGTTGGGGCACCACCCGGGTAGAAGGGCGGGATCAACCGCGAACGGTTGCTTCATCTCCGGCGCGGCGATTTATCGGCGTCGATACTCTTGAGTATATCGCCCGCTCTATCCCGGAACGGGCGCTTCTGCGTCCAGCAAGCGCGCCGCTTTGAGGTCGCCCCAGAGTGCGGTTGGCACTGAGGCGGTCAGCGCAGCTACATTACGCTCGACCTCCTGTGCATCATGCGCCCCAAGCACCACGCTAGCAACAGCCGGATGACCAAGGGCGAAGTGCAGTGCGGCCGTCGGCAACGGTACTCCATGAGCTGTGCAGATACGCTGGATTTCGACGACCTTCGAAAGGATGTGCGGCGGCGCATCCTGATAATTGTACTTGGCGCCCTTGGTGGCGCCCGTCGCCAGAATCCCCGAATTGAACACACCACCAAGGAGCACCGCGATGCCCTGCTTCAGTGCCAGTGGCATGAACTCCTCGAGTGCCGGCTGCTCCAGCAGGGAATAGCGTCCGGCGAGTAGCATCACCTCGAAGGAGCCGGCCCGCGCAAAACGCACGCACATGTCCGCCTCATTGACGCCGATCCCGATGCCCGCGACCACGCCTTCGGAACGAAGCTTGTCGAGCGCTACATAGGCTCCGGACATCGCCTCCCGAAAGCGGTCTTCGATCGCGTTTTGGCCGTGGGTCCACACATCGACATCATGGATCAGCAACAGGTCGATACGGTCGGTGCCAAGCCGCAACAGCGATTGCTCGACCGAGCGCATGGTGCCGTCGTAGGAATAGTCGACAACGGCCCGGTGCGGCTGTCCACCGACGAACCCGGACCGGGTCTCGGGCTGGTGAAAAGGATCCATCCAGCGACCGGTCTTTGTGCAAAGCACCACATCCTTGCGTGGCACGCGCCGGATCGCCGTTCCGCAGCGATGTTCCGACAGGCCATTGCCATAGTGGGGCGATGTATCAAGCAAATTGATGCCGAGCTCGAAGGCGCGGCTTACGGCAGCAATCGCAGTCTGGTCGTCGAGCTCAAGAAAGAGATCGCCCAGTGGCGCGGTTCCGAAGCCGAGACTGGTAACTTCAAGCCCGGTCCGGCCAAGTTTGCGACGCGGCAACGCTGATTGCGAAACCATGGTGGATTCCTCTCCCCTTCTCCGCGCCTCGCTCGCGCGCTGGTCTCATTGGCAACGACGCGCAGGGTATGAATCTGCCGTCACATGTCAACGCGAAGAATGGGCGGCCCTCGCAAGGGATTGTGCAACGGCGAAGCTGGCCATGGCTGGCCTTTCGTGGTCGCATCCAAGCGAGTAACGAAAAAAATGACACTCAGGGGAAAGTGTGAACGCTGTGCGAGGCTGACCGACCCCCGCTTGCTAAAGGTGACTTCGCCGTCATGATGACTGTAGAAAACGTCGCTATCGCCTGCAGCTGCTCGCTCAGCAGCTCCAAAGCGCGATCGGGTATCGCACTGCGATGGCGGCTGGCGAACGTGCCACTTGCTTGACACGTTCTGGAGCGCCAGTCTCTAATCTGCCTCAAGGTCCTGCGGTTGGACAGGCAATACTTTGCTACCCAACAAGAACAGGATCGACGGCCCACTCGGCGACTGTCGGGTCATGGGTGCGGAAGCCAAGATAATTTCCTGGGAGGGAACAATGGACAGACGCCAGACGCTCAAGCTGATCGGTGGCACGGCCGCGTTGGCCAGTGCCGGTTTTCCGGGCTTTGCCTTTGGGCAAGCCCAGAAGGAAATGGTCACGGTCGTGAAGATCGCGGGAATTCCGTGGTTCAACGCACTTGAAAAGGGAATCCAGAAGGGTGCGAAGGATTTCAGCATCAATGCCACTATGGTTGGACCGGCGAACGTCGATCCGGCGCAGCAAGTAAAACTCCTGGAAGATCTGATTGCCAAAAAGGTCAACGTGATCGGCTTGGTGCCGCTTGATGTAAAAGTCTGCGAGCCCGTACTGAAGCGCGCCCAGGCAGCCGGAATCAAGGTCATCACGCATGAGGGTCCGGAACAGGAAGGCCGCGACTGGAATGTGGAATTGATCGACTCCGTTCGCTTCGGCGAGGTGCAGATGGAACGTCTCGCCAAGGACATGGGCGGCGAAGGCGACTATGTCGTCTATGTTGGGACTCTCACGACACCGCTCCACAACAAATGGGCCGACGCCGCGATTGCCTACCAGCAGAAGAATTTTCCGAAAATGAAGCTTGTCGCCGACCGCTTCCCGGGCGCCGATGAGATCGACACCAGCCAACGTACGACCCTCGATGTGATCAAGGCCTATCCGAATCTGCGTGGTATTCTCGGCTTCGGTTCGAACGGACCAATTGGGGCCGGCAATGCCGTGCGTCAGCAACGCCTTGGCAAGAAAATCGCCGTGGTCGGCACCGTTCTGCCGAGCCAAGCGAAGTCTCTTATCGCTGATGATACGATCCGCGAGGGCTTTCTGTGGAATCCGACCGATGCAGGTTACGCCATGGTCGCGGTGGCCAAACTCGTGCTCGATGGCAAGCCGATCACGGATGGCGTCGATGTACCCGGCCTTGGCAAGGCCGCGGTCGATGTTGCCGCAAAGCAGATCAAAGTCGACAAGATCATGCGCATCAACAAGGAAACGATCGATGGGCTGATCGCCGGGGGGCTCTAGGCCGAGACCGGTTTAGCCACCTCAAGGCACTGCATTCCCGGCTGTTCCGGTCGGGAATGCAGTATCACCAGAGCGATCGCGAGATCCATTGCAGGCGAAACTTTGACGACTTTCCTGGAGATGTCTGGCATATCGAAGCGCTTCGGTGGCGTGCACGCGCTCCGCGACGTCGATCTCACTCTGGAAGTCGGCGAGGTGCATTGCCTGGTCGGTGAAAACGGCTCCGGCAAGTCCACCCTGATCAAGATCATCTCGGGCGTAGAAGCAGCGGAGCCCGGCGGCCGGATCACAATTTCCGGCAAGGAATATCCCAGACTGAACCCGGTCTACTCCACGCAATGCGGCATTCAGGTCATCTACCAGGACCTATCGCTATTCCCCAACCTCACCGTCGCTGAGAATATCGCGATGGCGCACCATCTTGGCGGCCTTCATTCGGTGAACTGGGCTTCAATGCGCGCCACCGCGAAGGCCACCATGGCAAGGGTGGGCGTCGAGTTTGACCCAGACGCGAAAGTCTCAGAACTCAGCATTGCCGGACGCCAGCTCGTGGCGATCTGCCGGGCCTTGGCAGCGGATGCCAAACTCCTGATCATGGATGAGCCGACGGCATCGTTGACCCGCCACGAGGTGAACGCCCTGATCGCGCTCGTGAGCGAGCTGAAGCGCGCTGGCATCTGCGTCGTCTTCGTCAGCCACCGCCTCGACGAGGTACTTGAAATCGCAGAGCGCGTAACGGTTCTGCGGGATGGCGCCAAAGTTGGTACTTTTGCTGCAGACACAATTGACGGGCGCAAACTTAGCCACCTGATGACCGGCAAGTCCTTTGAGTATCAGGTACAGGCGCCTGAGCTTGCCGCTGGTCCGGTCGTGCTGGAAGTAAAGGACCTGGGCCGCCAGGGTGAGTATGAGGACGTAAGCTTGCAGTTGCGCGCAGGGGAAGTGGTCGGTCTCACCGGTCTGCTCGGCTCGGGTCGAACCGAACTCGCGTTATCGCTGTTCGGCATGAAGCCGCCCGATCGCGGCACCATTTTGCTTGACGGGCAACCGATCGAGCTCCGAACGAACGCAGAGGCGATCCATCGAGGGATCGCCTATGTATCCGAAGACAGGCTTACGCTTGGTCTCATCCTAAATCAGTCCGTCACCGCAAACATCACGCTCACGGTGCTGGAACATCTGGTTGGCGCATTGGGGCTGATTGCCGCACGCGCGCGACAGAGCCATGTAGCACGCTGGGTTGCTGAACTCGGGATCAAGGTCTCCAACCCGGCCAACGCGGTGAAGACCCTTTCCGGGGGCAATCAGCAGCGGGTCGTGCTCGCCAAATGGATGGCGACCGGCCCGCGGGTACTTATTCTCGATAGTCCCACGGTAGGCGTCGACATCAGCGCCAAAGACGGAATTTATGAAATCATCCGACGGTTGGCCCGCGACGGGGTCGCGGTGCTGATGATATCAGACGAAATTCCCGAGGTCCTTTATCACAGTCATCGCGTGCTGGTGATGCGCGAAGGGCGCTTGACAACCGACGTGGCTGCTGCAGCCACTTCCGAAGATGCACTGCGGCAGGCCGTCAATGCCTGAAGTGCGCGTTGCATCATTCGACAGGTTTCGTCGCAGCCATGAGTTCTGGCTGTTGATGGTTATCCTCGGACTCTGCGCCAGCCTGGGCTTCGCGAATGCGCAATTCCTGACCATGCAGAATCTGTTTGATCTGCTGACCTCCTACGCCTTCGTCGGCATTTTGGCGCTCGGACTACTGGTCGTGCTGATCGCTGGGGGAATCGACATCTCATTCACCGCGACGGCGTCGGTCGCACAATATGTTACACTCTCGCTTGCCAATGCTTACGGAGCGAACTGGATCAGCGTCTTCGCCATCGCGATTGGGATTGGCGGTGCGCTGGGCGCCCTCAACGCGATCTTCATCCAGAAGCTTCGGATACCATCGATCATTGTTTCGGTCGCAACGCTGAACATTTTCTATGGGCTTCTGATCTTCTTCACCGGCGGCAAATACATCTATTCGTTACCCGACTGGTTTGCGACCGGAATATTCTGGTTCGAATTCGAATGGGGCAAGGATAGCTCATACGGTGTCAACCTGCAGATCCTCGCACTCGCGCTGGCATTTCTCGTCACTTGGCTCCTGCTTAACCGAACCAATATCGGCCGGCAAATCTATGCCATGGGAGGCAATGCAGATGCCGCGCAGCGACTTGGCTTCCACGTTTTCGGCCTCAACATACTGGTCTATTGCTACATGGGCGTCATGGCGGGAATCGCTTCGCTGATCCAGGCACAACTCGCCCAGTCCGTTGCCCCGACAGTGCTGGTCGGCAAGGAACTGGACGTGGTCGCGGCCGTCGTGCTCGGCGGCGCCAGCTTGATGGGCGGCGTCGGCACGGTTTTCGGCACGTTTTTGGGCCTGACGCTGCTCGCGGTGCTCCAAAATGGAATTGTTCTGCTGGGTGTCTCGTCCTACTGGTCGCCGTTCTTCGTCGGTTTAGTAATTCTCATTTCGGTGTCGGCGACTGCCTGGTCGCAGCGAGAGCGGCGAACCCGGAGCGCGCGCCAATGAGCAACGCGCCCGGGCTCTCACTTCGCCGGCGTATGGTCGGCTTCGCCGGTAGCGGCACGGTCGCCACCCTCACCCTGCTGTTGTTCGCGCTCTGGGTGGTGTTCGCGATCACGATCGGCGACCGTTTCTTCTCGGTCAACACGCTACAATCTATGGCCTTCCAGATGCCAGAGCTCGGCATCCTTTCACTTGCGATGATGCTGGCGCTGCTATCCGGCGGACTCAATCTTTCCATCATCGCGACCGCCAATCTGTCCGGACTGACCATCGCTTTCCTGCTGACGCATTACATCCCGGGGAGTCAGGGCCTTGCCTGGGTCGGCATTCAGGTGCTGGCAATCGCGGCAGGATTTGCCGTCGCCGCGTTGGTCGGCCTTGTCAACGGATTTGTCATCGCCTACCTCGGCGTTTCGCCGATCCTGGCAACCCTCGGCACCATGACACTCTGCAAGGGGCTTGCGATCGGCCTGACACGCGGCAACGTCATCTCCGGATTTCCTGAGCCCATTGTTTTCATCGGCAATGGAACGGTTTTCGGGGTACCTTTTGCGCTGATCGTGCTAGCGCTCTGCGCCTTGCCCGTCGCGCTCATGCTAAATGCAACGCCCTTCGGAGCGAGGGTTTACATGATCGGCTCTAACGAGAAGGCAACCCGCTACTCCGGCGTCGATACCCGCGCCGTCCTGCTCAAGCTCTATGTTCTCTCGAGTCTGCTCGCCGGTGTGGCAGCGGTAGTCATGCTGGCCCGCTTCAATTCGGCCAACGCGGCCTACGGCGAAAGCTACTTGCTGGTCACCATTCTCGCGGCCGTCCTCGGCGGCATCGATCCGTTTGGCGGCTTCGGCAAAGTCGGCGGGCTATTGCTTGCGCTGATCATCCTTCAGGTGATCTCCTCGGCATTCAACCTTCTGAACCTCAGCCAATTCCTCACGCTGGCGATCTGGGGTGGAATCTTGATTGCCGTCGCGGCGGTTCCTCATTTCGCCGGCAAAGCGCCACGGTAGCCAGCGATGATACGCTCGCCACTTATCGCGGTTCTCGATATTGGCAAGACCAATCTCAAATTGCTGGTGGCGAGCGAGGATGGCTGGCCGCTCGAGACGCATTCGATCCCGAATGTGCCGAACACGGCAGGACCATACCTTGCATATGACCTTGCTGGCCTGGAAGAGTGGTTCCTCGACACCTTGGCCGTGGTGACGCAACGCCATACCATCGGCGCGGTGATCACGACCGCGCATGGGTGTGGCGCTGTTCTTGTCGATGGTGAAGAGCCGGTTCTGCCGATGATGGACTATGATGCCATCCCTCCGCCGGCAATCGATGAAGCCTATGCCCAGATCGCGCCCGGCTACGATGAGGCATTCTGTGGAATTGCAGGCGCGATGCGGCTCGGAAAGCAGCTGCTGTGGCAGGAACACGCATATCCCGTCGAGTTCGCCCGCGCAAAAACCTATCTGACGACCGCTCAGTTTTTTGCCTTGCGGCTTGGCGGACGTGCGGCCAGCGAAATTTCGCAACTCGCGGCTCAGAGCCACATCTGGGACCTCATCCATCATCGGCCCTCTTCTCTCATGTGTCACCGCGGCTGGAGCCATCTACTGCCCGACCGCGTACCAGCCGGTGCAGTGCTAGGGACGGTTTCGGAGTCCGTAGCCCGGCGTACCGGCCTGGCGCGTTCGACCGAAATCCTCTGCGGCGTACACGATTCAAACGCCAACCTGTTTCGCTACAAGGCCGCCGGCATGGCCGATGCCTCGATCCTATCGACCGGCACCTGGATGATTGGCTTTCAGCGCGGCCTCCCCCTGGACAAACTCAATTGTGCGCGCGCGATGGTTCTCAATATCGATGTCGATGGTGAGAATGCACCTTCGACATTGATCGCGACCGGCCGCGAATACGACCTGATCCGCGGGCGGAATTGTGCGACTGATGCAGCCGTCCTCGCCGCATTGCCCACCCTGCTATCGAGGCGGACCCTGGCGCTCCCCTCGTTCGTCGACGATGATGGACTATTTCCGGGCGCCGCTCGCCGCGGTCGGGTGATCGGGCCGCCCCCCGAAACGCCTGCCGAAATGCAGGCATTGGCCGTGCTCTATGCAGCGTTCAGCGCAAACCGCTGCCTTGATGCGCTTGAGAGCTCAAAACGCATCATCATCGATGGTGGCTTCGCCGCAAACTTGCCCTTCGCGCGCTGTCTTGCGAGCCTGCGACCCTCGCAGAGCGTCTGGGTCAGTCAATCTCCGGACGGAACGGCGCTTGGCGCTGCGCTGCTGTGGCGGCGATTCTCGCGTACGCTTCCGGTTTCAAGTGTGGCACTTGAAGCCGTCACATCACTCGGCAACGATGGGTTCGAACTGCGCGACCTTTCCGCTGCCTACCAGTCCTGGATCGCTTTCTCGGAGCCCGCCTTATGACAGACCACAATCATGCCGATCTTCGCCAAGGCATTGTCGATACCTGCAGGCAGATGAATCGAAACGGCCTCAATCAGGGCACATCCGGCAATCTTTCGCACCGGATTCCAAACGGCATGCTGATCACGCCTACGAGTCTGCCCTATGATCGAATGCAGCCAGAGGACATTGTTGCGATGGATTTTGCCGCGAACTACCGAGGCAACCATCGGCCTTCATCCGAATGGCGCTTTCACCGCGATATTCTGCGAGCACGCGAGGACGTCAACGTCGTGCTCCATACGCATTCTACCTTCAGCACAACTCTCGCCGTTCACGAGCGTAGTATTCCCTGTTTTCACTATATGGTCGCAGTTGCGGGCGGCAACGATGTCCGTTGTGCGCCCTATGCTTGTTTCGGCACGCAGGCACTATCAAACTACGTCCTCAAGGCACTCGAAGATCGCAACGCTTGTCTGCTTGGCCATCACGGCTTGATCGTGACGGCCCAGACTTTTGAAAAGGCCCTTTGGCTCGCCGTGGAGGTGGAGACGCTAGCGAAGATGTATGTCCATGCGTTGGCGATCGGTGAGCCGCCGCGCCTCAGCGACGCTGACATGGCGCAGGTACACGAGCAGATGAAACGCATGGGATACGGCCAGGCGCCTGACCTTGACGATGTCGGCGATGTTCCACGTGCCTTACCTGGGTCACAGGGGGCAGCACATTGACCGTGGATTTGATGGACAGCCGTGACCGAGTTCACTTAGAAGCAGCCCACGCAGAACGAAAGACGTGGCTGGATGTGCGGGTTAGACCAACTGTCGCAGTTCCTGGACAGAAGACGTGAACGAAAATCGCCTTCGTAGAAATCTCGACCTATCCAACCCAATGGACAAACGACTATCATTACCAGCGTTTCGATTTAGTAGTAGCCCGCGCACAGATCGCCATTCGCGACCAAAAGCTCATCAGCCTTGCGTCCATCCGTGGCCGCCTTGCTGCTTTCCAAGTTATACATTCAAGTAAAACTCGATCGCGCGGTCAGCTGCTCTTGTAGCATTCACAACGAGTTGCAGGCGGCGCTTTACAGGAGTTTACGCCTATCTCGGCGCTCAAATCTACTCATGGCGGCTCGACCTGGACTGGCGCTGGCACCAGGCAGCCCTCGACTTCGGTTGCATGCTGAGCATCAATCCGGACGCCCACTCGATCTCCGAACTCGACCACATGCACTGGGGCGTCCAGATAGCCCGCAAGGGCGGCGTCCCTGCCGACCGGGTGCTGAATGCGATGACGCTCCCGGAGATCACGCGCTACCTTCGCCAGAAGCGGCGCCCGCTCGCCCGCGCCGCCTGATGTCGCAGGGGCACGATCTGGCGCTCGAGGGCAGGGTCGTGGCGGTCGCCGCCGATCGCGGCCATCACTTCAGCAAACCAACTCGGGAGCGCATAATCCTGGTGGAAGGCCACGGCGTCGAAGGCGACGCTCACGCCGGCCCGTTCGTCCGGCACCGCTATTTGGCACGCCGCCGGCCCCGTCTGCCCAATCTCCGGCAGGTCCATCTTATCCCATCCGAACTCTTCCCGTCTCTCCTCGAAGCTGGCTTCGAGGTTGGCGCTGGCGACCTCGGCGAGAACGTCACCACCGCCGGATTGGGGCTCGAACGAATGCCGCTCGGGACCCTAATCGAGCTCGGGCCGTCCGCGGTCGTCGAGCTGACGGGCCTCCGGACGCCCTGCGTCCTGATCGACCGCTTTCGAGCCGGTCTCAAGCGGCAGGTGCTCTCGTCGGCGGAAACGGGCCCTCCGTTCAAGTCCGGGGTGCTGGGCGTGGTCCGGGCCGGCGGGACGGTCGTGGCCGGCGACAGCGCGCGGGTTCGCCTTCCATCCTTCTCGTTTCGGCCTTTGCCGGCGCTATAGGGAGCCCCTGCCATGGCCCGAAAATCGACCCTGCCTCTTCGCCTGCGGCCCATGCTGGCCACGCTGACGGATGCACCGTTCGACGATTCCAACTGGGTCTTCGAGGACAAATTCGATGGTTTCCGCATGGTTGCGGAGATCCGGGGTGGTCGGGTCGCGCTCTACAGCCGCAACGGTAAAATCATCAGCCACTCGTATGTCGAGGTCGCGAAAGCGCTGGAGGGCGTGAAGGCGGACGCTGTGATCGATGGCGAGCTCGTAGCGATCGGCAAAGACGGCGCATCCCATTTCCAGTTGCTTCAGAACGCCCTGCGCCATGAGGCCAAGCTCTTGTACTGCGCGTTCGATCTCATGTTCGCGGACGACGAGGATCTGCGCGCACTGCCGCTCTTGCAGCGCAAGAAGCGGCTCAAGACCATCCTGCCGCGCCACAAGCTGATCGCGTTCAGCAACCACCGCAAAGGCAAGGGAACGAAGTTCTTCGCGGAAGCCGAGCGAAGGCATCTCGAAGGCATCATGGCCAAGCGCGCCGACAGCCCGTACGCGTCCGGACGCCGGACCGCTGACTGGCTGAAGGTGAAGACCGCCCAGCGGCAGGAGGTCGTGATCGCCGGCTTCACGGCGCCTAGGCGAACCCGGCCCTTTTTCGGCGCGCTCGTCCTGGCAGTGCGCGAAGATGATGGATGGCGGTACATCGGCCACGTCGGCACCGGCTTCAGTCACCAGGTTCTCGAAGAGCTCCACGGAAAGCTCATGAGCCTTAAGACGGCGAGGTCGCCCTTTCCTGCCAAGGTAAAGGATGAGCGGGTCACGACTTGGGTACGCCCTTCGCTGGTTGCAGAAGTGAGATTTGCGGAGTGGACCAGCAAGGGCGAGCTGCGTCAGCCGGTCTATCTAGGCCTGCGGTCCGACAAAAAAGCCAAGGAAGTCGTTCGCGAAAAGAGTTGGTCGCGGAAATAACTCCGAGCCGACGACCCGGAATTCAGACGGTTTCGCGCTCGGATGCCGAAGGCCACGGCGGTAGCGACGGCAACCGCCGCCGCCCGGCGGCCGTGATTCTGACCAAGGCTCTGGCCCTGAAATGGGTCTTGGAAGACATCCGCGTCAACGCGGTTGTGCCCGGCTATATCGAAACGGCGATCAACGCCGCCGGCCGGACTGATCTCGCGCATTATCAGCGCATCGCTGACCGCACCGCCTTCAAACGCTGGGGACAGCCGGAGGATATCGCGGGCGCGGTTGCGTTCCTCTGCATGCCGGCGTCGCGATATGCGACCGGCACTGTCGTTACCGTCGACGGCGGATTTCTCGCGGGCTAGCCTGGAGCCTTGGGGGAGCACGACCTCGTCTCCCTACGGTAGCGCTCAGGCAAAACGGAGTATTGGTCGGCTTCGTCTTGGAACTCACCAAGCAAGTCGCCGAGACCTCGACCGAAGAGATCCCGACTATACCCGCCGCAATTATTTGGGTCTCGAATTCCCAGGAAACTTTCTCGGCGAAGTCGCTTCTTCAGCAACTATCGAGGTCAATCGAGTGATCGGCTGGGATCGAGCCGCTGTATTGTGGCTGCGAAGGTCTTAAGTTGATACCATCAGCGATCGCTCGATCCCTACATGGATCGAGGTGGAAATCGCCTAGTCTTTCGTTCTGGAGAGCGCCGGTACGCGCGAGCTGCTGATCTTTTGATGCCCACCAGAACAGCGATATCTCCTACGGTACGGAGACCTGCGACGAGCGTCGCATCAGTGGTTTGTTTCCGGCAAACTGATCGGCAGCTCGAAAGCAAACCTGGCACCGCCCAGCGTCGATTGATTGTCGGCCCAGATCCGTCCGCCAAGTGACTCAATGATCGACTGGGCGATAGGCAGATCAAGGCCCATGCCGGACTCCTTGGTCGTGAAAAAGCTGTCGAACAGATGTGGCAAGTGCTCCGGGTCGATACCCGGTCCGCTATCTTCAATAATGCAGCTTACCACTTTGTCGTCGACTAACTCGATACGAATGCCAATCCTCTTCTGAATTATTCCGCTGCTCGTAAGCTCCTGCAAAGCGTTCGTCAAAAGATTCACCAGCACTTGCTGCAGCTGAGTGCGATCGCCGGCAACCATTGGAAGACCGTTGTCCAGGTCCAACGATACGTTCACATCCTGCACATCGAACTCGTGCTGCAGGAAGGCCATGGACTCTTTGACGATGTCGGCGAGCTCGAACTCCGATTGCCTGACCGTACCGCGAGTTGCCATAGCGCGGATCCGGTCGACGATTTCAGCCGCCCTTTCGCGCGTCGGTGACGACACGCCTGACGAACACTTGCGCCTTCTCCACATTCGGGTCGAAGCGGTCTCCTCTTTGGCTTTGGCCGACTGTCAGCCAATACCGTCAGCGATGGCCCGCAACCCATTGATAGTCCGGTTTGCCATTTGTCGATGTCCAGTCTAGCTGATCCGGAAGTTCGGTGACGCGGCGGGCGATCTCGGCGATCTTGCGCGCACCGCGGTCGGCGCATCGCAAAGTCTAACTTTGTCGCAAAAGCGCATCGCTGATCTTCTCGGCCGCCATGATCACGGGGATGTTGGTATTCGCGGTCGGCAGCCGCGGCATGATCGAGGCGTCCGCCACGAAGATATTGTCGCTGCCGATCACTCTGCCCTCGGGATCGACCACGACCATGGGGTCAGCCGGATCGCCCATGCGGCAGGTGCCTACGGGGTGCCAGACTCCGAACACGCTCTGCCGCACGAAGGCCTCCAGGGCGCGCTCGTCCGCAAGCGTCGTCTGGAAGGCAGTGCCGTTGAGCAGCACGAGCCGGATCAGGAGCTGCCTGAGGCCCGCGGGCACGTCGAGCATCGGGCCGAGGATCGAGGCGACGATGCGGTTGGCCGTGCTGTACCGGCTCAAACGCTTGATCCGCGGGGAATAGGAGGCCGGGAAGAAATCACCCCCCTCCGGGTTGAGCGAGGGATGGACGACGAGCTTCGCGAGCAGCCGAACGGACGCGATCATGCGCTCGACATCGCGCGGGTCGGACAGCAGGTTGAGATCGGCCACCGGATAGGTTTTGGGATCAGGCGCCGCCAAGGTGAGCGAGCCGCTCGAATACGGCCGGTTGCACCAGAGGAAATAGAGACCGAGCCGCGTGCCCAGCGCGTGCCAGCCGCCACGGGCCGAGGCCGTGATGTACATGTCCGAGGCGTCACAGCCCGGATTGTCCGACGAGTAGCGCATCGCCGCAAAATTAGGACGCCGCCGGGCCAGCGGGAGCCGAAGGCCGCGTGGCAGATATTGACAGAAGGTCAGCGCGGGATGATCGCGCAGATTGTTGCCGACGCCGGGGAGATCGATGACCGTGGGAATGCCGAGCGCCTGAAGCGCCGCACCCGGACCGATACCCGCCCGCATCAGGATCGCCGGCGATTGCAACGCGCCCGCGCTGAGGACCACGCGGCCGGCGCCGACCGTGAGCTTCTGCCCGCTAAGCGAGACCACCACACCCGTCGCGCGGCGGCGGTTGAGCTGAAGCTGCTCGACCACACTGTCAGCCCAAATGGTGAGGTTCGGCCGCGAGCGCGTCGCTGCATCGAGATAGCCAGCGGCCGTGGGCACGCGCCGATCGTTGCTGTTGGAGAACGCCGGCGGAAAGATGCCGTTCTCGAACTCCGCGTTCTGATCCTTACGGAACGGCAGCCCGGTTGCCGATAACGCCTCGCCCACGGCGCGGCCGAACTCGGGCATCTCCTCGCGGGCGATGCGGCGGATCGGGATCGGGCCGTGCTTGCCGTGCAGCGGCCCGTCGAAATCGAGATCGGTCTCGAGCTTGAGGAAATACGGCAGCACGTCCGCCCACCCCCAGCCCCGCGCGCCGAGATCGCGCCATTCGTCATAGTCGCGCGGCAGGCCGCGATTGGCCGATTGCACATTGATGCTTGAGCCGCCGCCCATCACCCGCGCCTGCTCGTAGGCGCGGACGACCGGCCTGCCCCCGGCATTGCGGCCGGCTGCCGCCGACAGACCCGGCCAGATGTACTTGTCGCCGAAGAACAGCGTCATCGGATAGCTGTCGAGGATTTCCGGCGGCGTCGCGTCCGGCGGGGTGTCCATGCCAGCTTCGATCAGAAGCACGCGGCGGCTCCCATCCGCAGAAAGCCGATTGGCGAGCACGCAGCCTGCCGACCCGCCGCCGACTATCACATCGTCGAAATGCAGCTCATCCATTCCCGTCTCATTGCGCAATTCGATGGACCGGCGCGGCCGCAGTTGCAGCCGCGCCGGTAGAGCTCAGCGGAAGTTGCCCTTGGTCTCTGGGATCACGATCGCGCCGATCAGGTAGATCACGAACACGCCGACCGCGAAGTAGGCCAGCGACATCGGGATTTCCGCCGGGCTGCCGCTCACCAGCGAGACGAAGGTCGGCATCATGCCGCCCAGCGCGAAGCCGATGTTCCAGGACAGACCGGTGCCGCTCGCGCGCAGCGCGGTCGGAAAACGCTCGTTCAGGAAGATCAGCACCGGCGCGTAGCCGGCATTGCCGATGAAGGCGATGGCGAGGGCATAGAGCGTGATCTGCGTTGTGTCCTTGGTCGCCGCGAGGTTGAGATAGCACAGCGGCAAGAGCACGGCTGCGAGGACGCCGATCATCAGGAACGTCTTCTTGCGCCCGATGCGGTCGCTCAGCGCGCCGACCAGCACGGCCGAAAAGAACGCCGAGACGCTCGCGCCCATCAGGATCAGCGAGGAGGTCTGGTTCGGGACCGCGTTGATGACCTTCAGGAAGCTCGGCAGATAGCCCGATGTCAGGTAATAGCCCGCGCCACCACCGAAGGTGATCAGCAAATTGATCAGCAGCACGCCGCGATATTCGCCGGAGAACACGTCCTTGACCGGCGCCTTCGAGACTTTTGCCTGCTTGTTGCTCTGCTGGCGCTTGAGTTCCTTGAAGTACGGGGACTCCTCGAGGTTCCGGAAGATGAACCAGCCGAGCAGCGAGCTCAGCAGACCCGAGAAGAACATGAAGCGCCAGCCCCACACCGCGAACGCATCGCCGGGGAAGACCGAAGACGTGATCAGGAAGATGAACGATGCCAGCAGCGCGCCGATGCCGGCGCCGCCGCCGCCGACCAGACCGGACATCGCACCGCGCCATTGCGGCGGCACCGATTCCGTGCCGATCGTGTGGGTGGAGGCCACGACACCGCCGACGAACACGCCCTGCACCAGACGCAGCGCCAGGAAGATGACAGGCGCGATCACACCGACCTGAGCAATGGTCGGCAACAGGCCGAACGCCGCCGTGCTGATGCCCACCCCGATGATGGCGACCAGCATTGCCTGCTTGCGGCCGTGCACGTCGGCGAAGTGACCGAACACCGCCGAGCCGATCGGCCGCATCAGAAGCGTCACGGCGAACGAGCCGTACACCGCGGCCAGCGACAGCGCCGCATTGCTGGCCGGGAAGAACAGCGCGCCGACGACCGGCGCCACGTAGAGCAGAATGAACAGATCGAACAGATCGAGTGCCCATCCGAGCACCGATGCGATGATCGCGTTGACCATCTGTTTGTTGTCCGCTGATGCCTCTGCACCCGCGACCGGCATATCCATCTCAGCCATTTTGTTATTCCTCCCCCGTTTGAATGGCGCCGCGGTTCGCGTCATTGCGAACCGCGGCCGTTTCAAGTGCGTGCGTCAGCGGCCGGCGAATTTCGGCGGGCGCTTGGCGTTGAAGGCCTCGACGCCTTCCCTAAAGTCGTCCGACTGCCGCAGGCGGCTGTAGCAATGGCCTTCGAGCTCGATGGCAATCGCGAGCGTGGAATCCTCGGTGTCGTTGAGCAGCTTCTTGGCGGTTCGCTGCGCCAGCGGCGAGAAGGTGCGGAGCTCGTCGACGAGCTTGTCGGTCGCCTTCTCCAGTTCGGCATCGGGCACGCATTCGGTGGCGATGCCCCAGTCATAGGCCTGCTTGGCCGAGATGCGCTTGGAGCGCATCACGATGTCCTTGGTGCGGGTGATGCCGACCATCTTCTGCAGGCGGGCCGATCCGCCGGAACCCGGGATCTGGCCGAGCTTCTGCTCCGGCAGCGCGTATTGCGTGGTCTCCGAGGCAATGCGGAAGTCGCAGGCGAGCGACAGCTCGAAGCCGACGCCGAAGCAATAGCCGCGGTTGGCGACGATCACCGGCTTGGCACAGCGCGCGGGCGCCGCGATGTTCCAGGCAAGCTTGGAGACGTGCTCGGGGCTCGCCTCCATGAAGCCGCCGATATTGCCGCCGCTGGAGAAGTGCTCGCCCTCGCCGCGCACCACGATGACGCGAACGCGCGGATCCTCGTCCAGCGTCTCGAAGGTCAGACGCAGCTGGTCGCGCTGCGGCATCGCCACGACGTTGTAGGGCGGACGTCCCAGGATGATGTCGGCGCGCTCATGCGCCTCGTCGATCTCGACCTTGAACCCGTCGACTTTTGCAAGCCGAGGATCGGCGAACGTATAGGATGACGGCATTTTGGCTTCCTTCTGTTGATCGTTGATGGGTGATGATCAGGCCGCGTCCGACGGCGGCAGGCGCTCGGCCTCGTATTCTCCGGCGACGAGCAGTCGCCGCAGCAGCTTGCCGACCGGCGATTTCGGGATCGCGTCGACGAAGACGTAGCGGCGCGGCCGCTTGAAATTGGCAAGGCCCGAGGTGCGGCAGAACTGCTCCAGCTCGACGTCGGAGACGGCGCGATTGCGCTTGACGAAGGCGGCGACGATCTTGCCCCATTTCTCGTCGGCAACGCCGACCACCGCAACCTCGTCCACGGCGGGATGCAGCGACAGGCAGCTTTCGATCTCGACCGGCGAGACGTTCTCACCGCCGGTGATGATCATGTCGTCGACGCGGCCGGTGACGAACAGATCGCCGTCGGGATCAACGAAGCCGGTGTCGCCCGTAAAATACCAGCCTTCGCGCAGCGACTTGGCGTCGGCCTCGGGACGGCGCCAATAGCCCTCAAAGGCCTCGTCGCCTCTCAGCGTCGCGATGATCTCGCCCTCCTCGCCGACCGCGGCAAGCTCTGCGATCGACTTCGCGCCGATGCGCACCACCTTGACGTGCTGGTTCAGACCGGCCTTGCCGGCCGAGCCGGGCTTTGCCGTCGCGTTCTGGTCGATCGTAAAGGTGTAGATCTCGGAGCTGCCGTAATGGTTGACGAACAGGTCGGGCTCGAACGCCTCGTTCAGCTTCTTCAGCAGGCCATCGGTCATCGACGCGCCGGCAAAGCCGAGCTTGCGCACGCTGGAAACGTCGGTCCTGGCAAAGGCCTCGTGATGAACGAGGTCGTGATAGAGGGTCGGCACCAGGTAGAGGTTGGTGATCGCCTCCTTCACGATCAGCGCCAGCGCCTGGCGGCTGTCATAGCGCGGCAGACAGACGAAGCTGCCGCCGATCAGCGACATCGCCAGCAGCGAGCGGACCCCCATGGTGTGATAGAGCGGCATCACGCCGAGCGTGCGCTCGCCGCGGCCGTAGAGATTCTGCGCGACATGGGCGATCGCCGCGGCCCGCTCGGCACGATGCCGGCGCGGCACGCCTTTCGGACGTGAGGTCGTCCCCGACGTGTAGAGCATGATCGACCAAGCATCGGCGCCGACGCGCGGCTCGGCATCCGGCGCGCCATCCTTGATCAGATCGTCAAAGCTCGTTGCATCGCCGATCCCGGGATCGACCGATACCCGCAGCCGCCTGCCTGATAGCGCCGAGCCCTGCACCGCTTCGGCGGAAATATCCTGATAGAACACCGCGCAGGCTTCGGCGTTCTCGATGCAATAATCGAGCTCGTCCGCCTTGGCGCGCCAGTTGATCGGCGTGATGACGAGGCCGGCAAACTGGCAGGCCCAATGCAGCGTCGCTGCCTCCCAGCGGTTCTGCAGCAGCGTGACGACGTGGTCGCCGGGCTTGAGACCGAGGCGATCGAACGAGGCCACCAGCGCGGAGATCTTGTCGTACCATTGCCGGTAGGTCAGGCGAAGGTCGCCGTCGACCAGGGCAATCGCGTTCGGATCGCGCGCGGCGCTGGCCGTGAAGCTGCTGGCGAGATCAAGCATCTGACGTCTCTTTTGTGGATGAAGCGAGCTGGGCGGCGGCTTCCAGCGCCGCCTGGATGATCGGGGTGTAACCGGTGCAGCGGCAGATATGGCCGCTGAGGAGGTCACGGATGTCAGCTTCGGTCGGCGCCGGATGCGTCGCGAGATAATGGTCGAGCGACATCAAGATGCCGGCGGTGCAGAAGCCGCATTGGAGCGCGTGGTTGCGGCGGAACGCCTGCTGCAGCACGCCGAGCCGGTCAGCTGAGGGCGCGAGCCCTTCGACCGTTTTGAGCTCGCAGCCGTCGACCTGCGCGGCGAGCGTCAGGCACGACCGCGTCAGCATGCCGTCGACGACGATGGTGCAGGCGCCACAGACGCCGTGCTCGCAGCCGACATGGGTCCCGGTCGCGCCCAACTGATGCCGTAGAAAATCAGACAGCAGCATGCGCGGCTCGGCTTCTCCCTCGACGGGCCTGCCGTTGAGCGTGAAGCGCACGGAGTGGCGCTGATCGGCCTTGAGACGGGTCATCGCAGCACCTCGCCGATCAGATCGCGGCCGATCAGGCGGACCAGGTCGCGGCGGTAGCGCGCGGTGGCGTGGACGTCGTCACGCGCACCGAGCTCGTAGGCGAAGGCATTGAGGGCGTCGTCGAGCGCGCTGCCGTCGAGAACAGGCCAATCGCGCGCGGTCGGGACGTCGGCGACGCCCCCGACGGCGAGACGCACGCCGGTCGGCGTCCTCATCGCGGCGCAGGCGACGATGGCGAAATCGCCGTGACGGCGCGCGACCTCGCGAAAGGCGACGCGTGATCCCTTGACGAGAGGCAACGAGATGCCTTCGATCAACTCGTCATCGGCGCGCGCGGTCAGCATCATGCCGGCGAAGAAGTCCTTGGCGCTAACGCGGCGGCGGCGCTTGGCGCTGCGCAAAAGCACTTCGCCGCCGAGCGCAACCAGCGTCAGCGGCATCTCGGCGCTGGGATCGGCATGGGCGAGCGAGCCGCAAATGGTCCCGCGGCTCCGCGTCTGCATGTGCCCGACCCAGGGCAACGCCTGCGCGACCAGCGGCAGCGTTTCGGCAAGCTGAGGCCAGGCCAAGAGATCGGCCTGGCGCACGCCGGCGCCGATGACGATTGCATCACCCTTGCGTTCGATCTGGCGGAGCTCCTTCAGCCGCATGATGTCGATCAGCAGTTTGGGCTTGGCGAGGCGCATGTTGAGCATCGCCATCAGCGATTGCCCGCCCGCGAGCACGCGGGCATCGCCGCCTTGCTGCGCGAGGCCGTCGAGGACGTCGCCTGTGGTTTCAGCGCGGAGATAGTCGAATGCGGGCGGCTTCATCGGCGCCCCCCGAACAAGCTGGCCAGCTTCGCCAGCACGGCAAACAGCGAGAAGCCGCTCTCTGCACTGCCGCCGCCGGCCTTGCGGGCGAGCGCGGTGAAAAACTGGCCGATGATGACGCGCGTCGCGCCGTCGAGCAGGCGGCCGCCGATGCTGGCGACCTTGCCGCCGACCGCGGCGTCATAGCTGTAGGTCAGCTTCGTGCCGCCGTTGCCGTCAGGTGCGAGCGTGATCCGTCCCTCGGCGTTACCAAACCCGAGCGCGCCGGTGGCGCCCCCGCGCAGCCTCACCGCGCGCGGCGGATCGAGATCGAACAGCTCGACGTCGGCGCGATAGCGCCCGCTGACGGGACCGACGCCGAGCGTGACGTCGGCGCGAAAATGCGTGTCGGTGATCTTGTCGACGCGCTGGCAGCCGGGAATGACCGATTGCAGTGTGGCGGGATCGAGCAGCATGGCCCAGACCTGCTCGGGCGCACCCTTCACCGAAGCCTGCCCCTCGCCGCGCAGCCGCCGATCGCCTCCGCGCGCGGGCGCGGCAGTCGCGCCGCCCGCAGGTGGCGGCGGCTCAGCGCCGCGCACCAATCCTGCCAGCCGCGCCGGCACCAGCGGCAGCGTGACGTCGGCGACGCCGAGCGCATCCGCGACCGCATTGGCAAGGCACACCGGCGTCGACATGCAATTGCCTTCGCCAACGCCTTTCGCCCCGAGCGGCGTGAACGGCGACGGCGTCTCCATGTGGAAGATCTCGGGCTCCGGTACCTCTGTGGTGGTCGGCAGCAGGTAGTCGGCAAGCGTTCCCGTCAGAAAACTACCATCCTCGGCATAGGCATATTCCTCAAGAAGTGCGGCCCCGAGCGCCTGGGTAAAGCCGCCGCGGATCTGGCCGTTGACCATGCCGGGATGCAAAATGGTGCCGCAATCGTGCATGGTGACGTAGCGGTCGATCCGCGTCTCCAGCGTGGTCGGATCGATCTCCACGCCGCAGAAGTCGAAGATGAAGCCGTGGCAGAGCGAGGAGTTGATGCGGTCATCCTCGTCGGGCGGCGTCAGCTCCGGCGGCGTCCAGAACACGGTCTCGCGGATGGTCTGGCCGGCATCGTCGGGCAGCGAGCCCGGCGACCAATGGCTGAGCGCAGCGACGCGCGAGAACGCGATCCGGTTCTCCGGATTGTGCCTGGAGGCGACGAAGCCCCTTGCGAACACGATGTCGGTCGCTTCGACGTTGAGCTGACTGGCGGCGATGCGCGCAAGGCGGCCGGCGACGCGCTCGGCAGCGATCTTGGCGGTGCCCGCGACCGCCGCGGCAAAACGGCTGGCGTAGTTACCCGATGCGATCGACCAGGCATCCTTGGCGGTGTCGATCTCGGTGTTGACGCGGATATCCTTCAGATGAAGGCCAAAGACGTCCGCAACAACCTGCGCCAGTACGGTGCGATGCCCCTGCCCCTGCGGCACCGAGGCGACGTGAACCGTGACGCTGCCGACCGGATCGAGCCCGACGGTCGCGGTCGCCTGCGCTCCGTTCTTGGGACCTGCCTTGCGGCGCTCGGCGGCGGTCAGCACGGTAGTGATGTAGCCCATGTTGGAGACGCTGGGCTCGACCACCGCGGTGAAGCCGATGCCGTAGAGACGCCCCTGTGCGCGCGCCTCATCGCGCTTCGCCCTGAGTGCAGCGAGCCTGCCCTGCTCGACTGCGAGCGCAACGGCTTCCTGGTAATTGCCGGAATCGAGCAACGCACCCGTCGCGGTCCGATAGGGAAACGCGCCGGCATCGATCAGATTGCGCTTGATGACATCGAGCGGATCGAGGCCGAGGCCGATCGCGATGCGCTGCACCAGTCGTTCCAGCGCGAAATAGACCTGCGGTCCGCCAAAGCCGCGGTTGAGACCGGTCGGCGTTTTGTTGGTGACGACGACGCGGTTGCGGATTTTGACGTTGTGGATGTCATAGGCGCCGGTCAGATTGCCGTGCATGCGGTAGAGCGTCGCTGGCTCGGGCGCGCGCAGATGCGCGCCGCAATCCTCGACCTGATCCCAGTCGAGCGCGAGGATCTTGCCATCGGCGGCTACCGCCGCCGCCAAGGTCGTCGCACGGTTGGTCGCCGACACCGATGCGGTGAGATGCTCGAGCCGGTCCTCGATCCATTTGACAGGCCGCCCGGTGATGCGCGCAGCGGCGGCGATCAGCACGATGTAGGGAAACACCCCCTGCTTGACGCCAAAGCTGCCACCGGAATCCGGCGGCGTGCGCAGCCGCAAGCGATTGCCCGGCACCTTCAGCGCACGCGCAATCACGGTGTGGATGCTGAACGGTCCCTGGAAATTGGCGAGAACTTCATAGGCATCTTCGCCGGCATCGTGCGAGGCGATGACGCCGTAGGTCTCGATCGGCGTACAGGAATTGCGGGGGTAGCGGATATCGATGCAGAACCGATGCGGCGCGTCCGCAAAGGCTGTGTCGGGGTCGCCATAGCGGAACGCACGGTCGCTGGCGAGATTGCCGGGAAAGCCGTCATGCAGCACCGGCGCGCCCGTCGAGATCGCGCCCAGCGGATCGACGACGGCCCCACGCGGACGATAGTCGACATTGATCAGCTCAGCCGCGTCTTCCGCGCACGCGCGATCTGTCGCCACGACCACAGCGACAGGCTCGCCGACATAGCGCACGCGATCCATCGCAATCGGCCAGCACTCGACCGGCGCCTTCACGCCGACGACGAGACTGGTGGTGACGGCCTTGACGTCGCTGCCGGTCAGAACCGCGGCAACGCCCGGCCAGCGCTTTGCCGCTTCAACGTCGATGGAGAGAATGTCGGCATGGGCGTGCGGCGAGCGCAGGATGGTCGCATGCAGCGAGCCGGGCTGGACGCCGAGATCGTCGATGAAGCGGCCGCGGCCGGACAGCAGCGCAGCGTCCTCGACGCGCTCGATCGAACGCCCGACCCACGGTTCGTCGCCACTCCCCGGATTTGCGGATGTGACCGCCTGCAACATGTCCCGGCATACCTCCCGACGCGCTCTTTGACGCGACGGTGACAGTTGTCAGGACAGGGCGTGCGGGAGCCATACCGCGCACTCTCACGACTTACCAAATCGTCTCATTCGAGAGAGTGCAGCGCAGCATCGATCCGCGAGCATCGCCCCGCGAGACGCGAGACGTTGCGGAATTCGCGCGGGCTGACGCCGGCATGATCGCGGAAAAAACGCGTGAAATGCGCCGGCTCTGGAAAACCAAAACGCTCGCTGAGCTCGCCGAGCGGCGTCTCCTCGCGCATCACCGCCTCCAGCGCGCGCTCCATGCGCACGACGTTGAGATAGATCTTCGGCGAGACGCCGAGCGAAGCGTCGAACAGGCGGAAGAACTGCGCGCGCGAGAGGCCCGCGCCCTTCACGAACTGATCGACATTGGAAAAGGAATCGTGGACGCGCATCGCGTCCATGGCGCGGCGGATGCGCCAGTCGCAGCCCACCGCGCTCATGCCGCGGATCGAGGTCGGAAAGCTGCGCCAGGGCGTGAAACGCTCGATCACCGCGATCATCAGATCAGACAGGGTCTGCTCATGGGTGCGCACCGCATCCGGATTCGCCATCATTTCAGCGGCCAGATGCAGCGTGAGTTGGCGGATGCGCGGCGATACCTCGCCCGAAGGACGCTCGAAAAAACCCGGCGCGCCGCTGGCGGCCCAACCGGGGCGAAACTCCTTCAGCCATTCCGGCTCGATATAGAGGGCCATGATCAGCGTGCGCGGACGATTGACGTCGTGCACGTAAGCATGCGACTTCCAGCCGTCGACGAGCACGGCCGCGGCATCGGTAAGCGGCGTGACTTGGTCGCCGACCAGGAACTGCGTGTCGGCGCCCTCAACCTTGAGCAGGACGTGACAGTGATGATGAGCGTGACGGACCAGCGAACGGTCCATGTCGAGCAGCGCGACCCTGCCGAAAGCGCCGTGAGCGATGCGCAGGGCCGTCGACATCAGTTCCTTCCTCCCGACAGCATTGCGCTGCAACACGGTTGGCTCATTCGCGCGGCACTATAAGCGGCACCCGCTTCATATTCCAACCGCGCAAACCGACGCAAGTTTCTCGCACGCGTTGATCGGATCACGTTCGTGCCTCCGCAAGAAGCCGCACGATGGCGGCGCTGGGGTCGGCCTGCAACGCGGTGACGAGATCGACATCCTCCTCGCCCTTGACGCGGATGCGCTTGAAGGCGAGCTCGGGCGCGCTGACCGGTGCGGTCGCATCTAGGCCCATCTTGGCGCTGATGCCGTTGTCGGTGGTCGGATCAAGCTTAGAGCCGAGCGCGCCTGAGACGACCATGAGATCGCGATCAGCCTGGAAGCGCGTCGCCACCGCCCATTCGATCTCGTCCGACGAGGAGATGTCGACGTCCTTGTCCACGACGACCACCTGCTTGATGTCGTAATGCGCGCCGAAGGAGCACATCATTATGTTCTTGGGCTCGCCGTCATTGGCCTTGTCGATCTTGATCGCGAGATGATAGCGGCAGGTACCGCCGCGCGTCAGTCGAACGTCGAGCACGTTGGGGAAGCTGCGTCGCAGATGCTGGAGCAGCGTCGCCTCGCGCGGCACGCCGCCGAGGACCAGGTGCTCGAAGCCGCCGCCGACGATGGTGTGGAAGATCGGCTTCTTGCGATGCGTGATTGCGTCGACCTCGATCACCTCGCGATTGGCGCGCGGGCCGTAATATTGGGGGAATTCGCCGAACGGCCCCTCCGGCTCGCGCACGTCTTGCAGAATGCGCCCCTCGATCACGATCTCCGCATGGGCGGGAACCCGGACCGAATTGGTCCGGCACTTCACGACGTCGACGGGCGCGCCTAACAGCGCACCGGCAATTGCCATCTCGTCCTCGTCCAGTGCCGCGATCGCCTGCGAGGCCAGCATCAAGGCCGGATGCGCGCCGATAACGATCGCAATCTCCAGCGCCTGGCCCAGCTGCTCGGCGAGGCGATAATAGGAGAAAGTGTGCCGCGGCAGCAGCAGTACACCGATGCGGTTCTTGCCGGAGATCTGGCAACGATGGATCGAGACGTTCTGGACGCCGGTCTTCGGGTTGCGAGCGATCAGCAGGCCGGCTGTGATATAGGGGCCGCTGTCGCGCTCATTGTGCTTGGGGACCGGAAGCTGGCGCAGCAGGTCGACGTCGTCATGGACGACCTCCTGCACTGGACCGCTCGCGACCTCGTGCGTCGGCAACGGATGGCTGGCAGCCGCCAGGAACCGCGGCAGCAACTGGTCCTCGGTCACACCGATGGAATCGGCGACCCAGTCGCGGCCGGCAAAGAGGTTCGCGACCACGGGGATCGCGTGCCCGTCAGGGCGCGGAAACAGCACCGCGCTGTCGCGCTCCAGCCGCTTGGCGATGGCGGCGAGCTCGTCCACCAGCGCAACGCCCTCGCGCGCGATCGCGAGCTTGCCGCGCTCGGCAAGATAAGCGAGCCAGGCGCGCAGATCGGCGGGCGCGTTCCTCGCAACATTGTCCATTGCCATACGGGTCTATCCTCAAGGTCTCAAATCAGGGCGCGATCTTGCGCAGCGTCGGCGAGCGGCGCTTTAGGGCCTCGTCCTCGCCCCAGCGGCGCACCACGCCGATGTCGATATCGAACAAGTCGAGCACGCGGCCGACGGTGTGCTCGACCATGTCTTCAAGATTTTCCGGCTTGACGTAGAAGGCCGGCACGGGCGGCGCGACGATCGCGCCCATCTCCGATAGCGCCGTCATGGTCCTGAGGTGCCCGGTGTGCAGCGGAGTCTCGCGCACCATCAGCACTAGACGGCGGCGCTCCTTAAGCACGACGTCGGCAGCACGGGTCAGCAGCGTCGTTGTCACGCCCGAGGCGATCTCGGACATCGAGCGCATCGAGCACGGTGCCACGATCATGCCGGCGGTGCGGAACGAGCCGCTCGCGATGGCTGAGGCCATGTCGTCGATAGCATGGTTGACGTTGGCGAGCGCCCTCACCTCCGCGATCTTCAGGTCGGTCTCGTAGGCAAAGGTCTGCTCGGCGGTCTTCGACATCACGAGATGCGTCTCGACGCCGGCATTGCGCAGAAGCTGCAGCAGGCGCACGCCATAGGTGACGCCCGAGGCGCCGGAAATGCCGATAATCATCCGCTTGGGGCTGGCGTCCTGCATAGGTCTGGTTTCGCTCCCTGGAACTTCACCCGAGGTTACCCGGTCTGTGGCCAGACTAGGTGGTTGCATCCATCATCACAAATAATGATTGATTATGCAGACGATCATTTGTGATGATAACAGGAGATCAGCGACCGAAGGACAGGCCAGTGGAACTCAGGCAGATGCAATATTTCCTGTGCCTAGCCGAGGAAAAGAACGTCACAAGGGCCGCGCGCCAGCTCAACATCGTGCAGCCGGCACTAAGCATGCAGATCGCCAAACTCGAGGCCGAGCTTGGTCAAAAGCTGTTCGACCGTAGCGTCCAGGGCATGACGCTGACCAGCGCCGGCGAAGCGCTGGTGCGGCTGACGGCGCCGATCCTGCGCGACGCCGAATATGCCCGACAGGAGATGGCCCAACTCGGCGGGCGCATCTCGGGCCGCGTCTCGGTCGGCCTCATCACCTCGGTGGCGCAGAGCACGATGGCGAGGTCGTCGGCGACCGTCGCCAGCCGCTATCCAGAGATCATGCTGTCGGTCTGCGAGGGCTATACCGAAACGCTGATCGACTGGGTCAGCACCGGCCAGCTCGATTTCGCGCTGATCAACGTGCCGCGCCGCAAGACGCCGTTAGCCGCGCAACATGTCATGGACGAAGAGATGGTGTTCGCCTGCCGGAAGGACGGGCCGATCAGGCCGCCTGCAAAACTACGCTTCGACCACATCGCCAAGGTCGATCTCGTGCTGCCGTCGAAGCGCCACGGCCTGCGCCTGATCCTCGACGAGCATGCCGCCGCAATCGGAATCGACCTGCGGCCACGCCTTGAGCTCGACACCCTGCCCGCGCTCTGCGACGTGATCGCGACAACCGATTTCGCGACGGTGCTGCCGACCATTGCGCTCCGGCAATCGCTCGCCAGCGGCAGCATCCGGGCGCATCGCTTCGACGAGCAGAGGATCGTGCGCTCGATTGCCTGGGTGCATCACCCCAGGCGCGCCGTGTCGGTCGCGGCCAAGGCCGTGCTCGACGTCATCAGCCAGGATCTTGCGCAGGCCGCCGCCATGGCGAGCGGGTTCGTGGAGCCCGCCTCGCGCAACGCAACTTCGCCTTCGCGCAACGCGCGCAGGAAACCGATCTCCTGAATGCAGAATTCCGCACGGACAAGATGTCGCGCCCGCTGCAAAATGAGACGCGTTGGTAAGTTTTGAGACCAGCCGGCATCACGGCCGCAATGGCCTGCTAAATACGGTCCAGGCGCAGAAACTCGCGAACCTGGCGCTCATCACCGACGACTCCTGTCCCGGACGATTCCAGGTCTTGCAGAACAAGACACAGTCGGGAGGTCCAGTCCGAGATGACACCATTCGGTCGCGGCAAGATCACGGACAGCACGGCGCCGTGCGCCAACGGCTTTCACCTCAACCGCAGGTCCTTGCTGTCGTTCGGCGCGGGCGCTGTGCTCGCCGCCACAGGACTTAGTCCTGCACGAGCACAGGACTATCCCGCCCGGCCGGTGCAAGTGCTCGTTCCCTTTGCCGGCGGGAGCGCCAGCGACGTCGTCACGCGCATCCTGCTCAACCGTATGTCCACATCTCTCGGGCAGGCCTTCGTGGTCGACAACCGCCCCGGCGCCGGCGGCAATATCGGCACTGCCGCCGCAGCACACGCAGCCTCCGACGGTTACACGCTGCTGATGAGCACCTCCGGGCCGCTGGCCGCTAACAAGTCGCTCTACAAGGACCTCCCCTACGATCCGCTGAAGGATCTAGCCCCAATCGGCCTGTTCGCGACGCTGCCGAATGTCATCGTGATCAACTCAAAATTGCCGCCGAAATCGCTGGCCGAGCTGATCGACTACGCCAAGGCGCATCCGCGCGAGCTGAACTACGGGACGGTCGGCGTGGGCTCCTCGCAGCACCTGGCAGCCGCCTACTTCGAGCAACTCACCGGCGCCGAACTGACCCACGTGCCCTACCGCAACATCGCCGCCTACACGCCGGACTTCATCGCCGGACAGGTCCCGCTCGGCTTCCAACTCCTGCCGAATGTCCTCGGTCTGATCAAAAGCGGTGATGCACGTCCGCTCGCGGTTGCCAACGACAAGCGCATGACGGCACTGCCGGATGTGCCGACCGCGGCCGAGGCCGGCCTTAAAAATTACGAGAGCGCGGCCTGGCTCGCGCTGCTTGCGCCGGCGAACACCGAGAAAGCTGTGGTCGAAAAGCTATATAAGGCGATGGTCGCAGCGGTGAACGATCCGAAAGTGCGCGCCCTCTTCGTCGAACAGGGCGCCGAGCCGCTGGTGATGGACCCGCAAGGCCTGAAGGACTTTATGACCTCGGAAGCCGCGAAATGGGCGAGGATCATCAAGAAGATTGGCATCGAGCCGATGTGACTCCGAGGCCTTGCTTCTCGTGGCTCTGGCTGTTCTGCACGCTATGATGCGCTACAATACTCTGCCCGCGGAAGCACGTGGAATTCACGCACCGATCGGGGTTCAATGGGGTCAACGCTCGAATATGAGAGGAAGTGAGAACATCCCCACCAAACCACGCCAAATTACGTGACAGCCGCCTTCCCTACTACTCCCACTCGATTATTCGGGAAGGTACTTTCGCGTTGATTTCCAAACACAAATCCTAGGAGCTGACGGACAAATGCCGGCGGTACGGCCGTTCCAATTCTTTGGTCTTGAATTCACAGAAAAATTCGAGCTCCTCGCGATCCTCATCATTTCGCTACCTATTGGAGTCAATCGACTGATCGGCGCTGCCTGCCTAGGCAGGGCCGCAATTACCGCGCTTCTTCGGCGAAGGTTCAAATACCGTCAAAGAGCGGGAGCGCGCTGGTCCGGCCGTTCGATTTCTTTCACCTAGTCGTTAGGACGCCGTCGACATGGCTCCGTGGCGGCTTTGAGCTAGCGCAAGGGTCGGCCGCCGGACTCAGCGAACTTGATCCGCATGAACCAGCCAGACGACCAGAACCAGCTGAGCGCGCCGTCGGAATCCAAGCCCTCGCGTTTGGAGCAGGCGCGTCGGATCGCAGAGTAATATGCCGCAGATCTTCGTGAGATCGTGGGAAAACTTCGCTAGCGCCTTCTTCACTCACCCCACGCGCGGCGCAGAAACCGGTCGACCGCGGCGGAGCCACCGCGCTTGAGGCCTACCGGCGCGATGCCAGCGTCGGGCTCGGAGATCTCGCCGGGTCCGGACCGCTCTCCAGCGCCGCACGTCTGTCTGCAAGGGCATGATCGAACAGTTCGAGGACGAGGCTGAACGCTACCATGTCCTCCTGTTCGATCGTTCCGTCGTCGTAGCACTTCAACGTTTCGGCGATGATCGCATCGACTTCTCGTCGCGATGCCAACAGATCCTGTTCGGACCCCGCTTCACGAAGCTCCGACGCCAACGCCAAGATGCGGTTGCGGCGGCTGGTGTCGTCGTCCCGGTCGTCCCTGTTCAAATAGCGGCGCAGCCAGGCGGCGGCCGACCCGATGCCGGAGAGAAGAAGCAGGGCGAACCAGAAGTAGTCGCTGTACTTATCCAGGAAGGTACGCTCCGTCCCGTTGATGACGGCTGCGGCGCCGCGGTGCACGGAGGGCTCGGTTTCCTTCTCCGTGTCGGGTTTGGTGATGTGAGCGGCGCCGGCGACGCGTCGCGTGATCGCGTCGCGGACCGCAAACAGCTGGCGATAGAAGGCCGCCGCTTTGGTCTCCGATAGCGCCCGTCTGGCTACAATGAGATGGCTGACGCTGATGGTGTCGACTTTGTCCTCCGGCCAGGCCGGATTCGCGTTGAAGACGCTGCCCGGGATTTCATCGGCTTCGTAGCGCGGTTGCCTCAATGCGATGGCCTCGGATGCATCGACCGGAAGAAACTTCGGAGCACCGCGCGATCGCGAGGTCGCGGTGATCGCGTCGGCCGTGATCCTGCTGTCGAGCGGACCGACCGCGAGATAGGCGTCGAGGGAGGTATCTTGCGCAAGCTTTTCGATCTGATCGGTCCCGAATTGAACCGTCGTCACCTTGTCCGGCTCTACGCCGGAGCCGACCAGAACGGTGCGCAGGAGCGCCAGATTGGCGCCGGTCCTTCCGATGATGCCGACCTTGTGGCCGGCGAGATCGGCGATCTCTCCGATCGTCCCCTTCGGCTTCTTCCGGGATTCCTTGCCCGGCCGTCCGGATGGCGTCCACAGGACGATGTAGTTCTTCCGCAGCACGGCCAACGTCTGCGCGTCCGACGGCATGCTCAGGTCGCCGCGACCGACCGCGAGGTCGGCCTTACCGGCGCCCAGCAGTGCGAGCGACTCGGCCGCGCCTTCGGTTGTGATCGGAGATAGCCTGACCGACCTGCTCTCATCGGCGAAGGCCTCGGCCATCGCCTCAACCACTTGATGGTCGTCGCTGCCGGCGGGGCCGACCGCGATCCGGAGGGTCTCGGGCTGCAGGATATAGTAGAGAGCGGCGGCGGCAGCAGCGAAGACGATGAATCCCAGCGCCAGCACCACCAGCAGCCTTCGTTGGCGTCCATTGTGCGCGATCTGGCCGGGGTCAGACGGGGTCATCGGCAGAGCCTCCGCCACCAAACGAGTGGCTCAGGGATCGGTTCACGCGCCGCTTTTATTTTCCTGCCGAGCTTCCCTCATTGCATCGGTTATATCGAGAAGCTGCCTCTCATGGATTGGGCGGACGGGTCACAACCGAGATCCCACGCCTGGATCGGAGAGCGAGCGCTTCGATCGCATTCGCTCTCCGCGATGGTCCAGTTACTTCTTTTCCGGCACCCAGGTGGTGCTGGCTCGATCGTACTTGAAGCCCGGGGCGCCCTTCAGGTCGTCCTTGGTTTCGTCGAGGGTCAGCCACCACTTGTCGTTCTTCTTGGCGGTCTTGACCGCGCTGAACGGCACGATGACGTCCTTCTCGCCCGCGCCGAGGAACCCGCCCACCCCGATGACGAGTCCCGTGATCTTGCCCGATTTGTCGACGAGGACATCATCGATGTCGCCGATCTTGCTCTCCTTCGGATCGTACACAGCCTGCTTGTAGTAGTTCGTCACAGTCCAGCTTTCCGTCGGGGCCGCGGTCAGCACGGTGGTGGCAGCGAAGGCCCCGGTCGCCGTCGTCGCGGCCAGCAGACATCCGATCGCAAGATTCTTCTTCATATCCGAACTCCTCGTTTCGTAATGGACCCATCCAACGGGATAAAATGGCAAATGTTCCGATGCTGGAACGGGCTGAGCGCCGTGCAGCAGGGCGTGGGGTTTGCGCGAAGCGAGCGCTGTCGGCCTCACCCTCAGTGCAGGTCGATCTCAACCGCCACCCTGACGAGGTCCGAGTGGCTCTTGGCGCCCAGCTTCGTCTTGAGCGCCGAAGTGACGTTCGCGACGGTTTTGTAGGAGATGCCGAGTTCGGATGCCACTTCCGCTATCCGGTCTCCCCTTCCCAGCAGCCTGAGTATTTCGAGTTCGCGTGCGCTCATCTGTGTCAACGGGCTGGCTTTGATCTCGGCGCCGGCGAAGGTCGTCGCTTCGGCCAAGCGAGGCGATACGAAGCGCCCACCCGCTGCAACTTTCCGTATGGCCTCGGCCAGGATCTTTGGATCGTCGCTCTTTGAGACGTATCCTTGGATGCCCATGTCGACGGCGCGCACCACGAAGGCCGGATCATCGCTCACGCTGAGCATGACGATCCGCGCGGCGGGATCGTCCTTACGGATCCGGCGCGTCAGTTCGAAACCCGTCAGGTCTGGAAGTCTCAGGTCCACGACGGTTACGTCCGGATGCTGCTGCAAGTACGCCTGATGGCCCGTCTTCGCGTCGAAGGCTTCCTCGATTTCGACGGAATGGTCCGATGCGAACAGCGCGCGGCATCCCGTCACGACGACAGGATGGTCGTCGACGACCAGCACCCGCACCACCGATTTTGTCTTATCCTGCACCAACGATCCTCGATTCACGCGACAGGAACGCCGGGCACGCGCCATTGGTTCGATATCATCCCAACGGAAAACGAGCGAAGCGCTCGAAGAGCGCAAGTTGCCGAAGCATCCAGATCGCTTCTTCCTCGGCGGCCGCAGCACGCCGAGGCTGCAAGCAAATGCACTAGCCGGGAAAAACAGGCAATCGGCCTCTCACAAAACCGGAACCTTGCCACCATCCGCGTGTTCTCGCAGGCCGCATGTTGCGGAGAGGGAGATATTCATGAAGAAGCTGATGCTGACGTGCGCGGTTGCCGCGCTGATCTCGACGGGCGCGATGGCACAGTCCACGGTCGTCACCACCACCGGCACGGGTCACACCGCCGCGGTCCAGATCGAGCCGGAATACCGCACGAAGATCCGCACCTTCGTGACCGAACACAAAATCCGCCCGGTGGAGACCCGCGAGAGGATCGTCGTCGGTCAGCCGGTGCCGCGCGAGGTGGAGCTCGAGGCCGTGCCCGCCGACTGGGGTCCATCTCTCACCAGGTATCGCTACGTCTACTCCGGGGAACGCGTGATGCTGGTCGACCCGTCGACCCGCACGGTCGTTCAGGAGATCGACTAAGTCCTTCGGGGTGGGTCGCCGAACAGTGGCCCGCCCCGACATCAATCCGGCGCCCGCCGAGTGTTGATTCCTTCCCCGCGAGCGGCCGTCCATGCCCATCATCCGGTACTTCGTTTTCGTCGGCGCGCTGCTGCTGGCGTTGCTCTTCGCGGCCAGCCGATACCTGCCGGCTCCCGTCGAACGCGCAGCGGCGGCCGAGCCGGACAGAACCATCATCCGGATCACCTCGGCGAGAAGACTTCCCGACCGGATCGTCTTCGATACGCGTCCGCGGTCCGACCTTCCAGCCATCGCGCAGGCCGATTCGGTGGCTGAACGGCCGCAGCAGCTTGGACGCGAAGCCATGGCCGCCGCGCCCGCAGCGCCTCTTCCGGAGTCCAAGAACGATCAGCCGATGCGCTTCTCCACAGCGCCTCGTCCGCGTCCCAAGCGCGTTGCCAAGCCATCGAAAAGAGTACCCGAGCCGCAGCTTGCCTTCGACCGACACGACCGGTTTTCAGCTGAATGGAGGTAGAGAAAAGGAAGAGGCAGCGCCTTGCGGAGCGCGGCCTCTTCTGCGTCGGACCGACAGGTTTACCAGTGGTGACGATGCCATCGATGTCGAACCACCGGATAGGATCCGCCATAGTAGGCGTAGGCGGGTCGCACGACGCGCCGATAGCGGTAGCCGTAGGAGACAGGGGCGCTGTAGTAGGTGCTCGTGTAGCCGCCGCCCCAGCCATAGGGTTCGTCGTACCCGTAGTCGTAGGCGTACGGGCCGCCATAGTAGCCGGCGCCGTAGTAACCGGGGCCGCCGTAATATCCGTAGCCGGGGCCCCAACCGTACGCCGAGGACGCAAGCCCGCCGATCACGGCACCTGCGACGAGGCCGCCGGCGATGCCCGGGCCCCAGCCACCACCCCGCCAGCGAGCTTCGGCGGGAGATGTCGTGGCCACCGAAGCCAAACCGAGGGCGCCGACCATGAGCGCCGACATTGCAATCTTCTTCATCGGAATTCCTTTCTCATTGCGTGCCCCGGCCGTTAACGGGAAAAATAGGCAATGGTTGCTACTGCGGCGGCATTCGGCAAAGCAGGATACGGCGTGAACTTCCAGGTCACGGTGCTCAAGATCCTCGTCAGCTATCCCGACGGGTTCGCCGTCATGGCGGATCTCAAGCGGGACATGGCTATCCTGGCCACCAGCGGCCGGGAGTGGGCGGACAGAACTCGTCGCCTTGCCGCCCGCGTCCCCGATCTCGACCTTTTCTCGCAGGGACTGGTCGAGCGCCTGAACGGCGGATGGCGGATCACCGATAAGGGGCGCGCGGTGCTCGACTTCATGGAAGGAAGGCCTGTCGAGGCGCAAGCGAAGCCAGGCGCTTCCGCTGCAATCCCCGCCTCCGAGAAGGCCACTCCAAGGCTCCTCGCCCGGACAAGGAGCGCCCGAAGCAGGCGCCTGCAACGCCGCCGGGCGGCACGCGAGAAAGCAAGTGCCAAGGCGTAGACGCCTCCGCGTACAGATCGGGAAAAACTGGAAACTTTTATGCGCGCGTTGAGTTTGCGTCGGATGCAAATGCCGGCGGCCGGAGCGCGACGATGTTCGACGATGTAGTGTTGAAGACTGCCGCGGAGACGGCATGGACGGTGTACCGGTCGCGGCACCCCGGCATCGACGCTCGAGATGACCGGCGTTGCCTGCTGCAGCGTCATCTGCGGAGGAGATGGGAAGAACGACGAAGCGATACCGAAGGACTCGCGAGCTTCGGAATAGCTTATCTCGACCGGCTCCCTAGAGAGGAATGCTAGGACGGCTAAGAGCATTCGTTGCGCGGGCGGCTCGCGGAAGCACCAGGCCCTACTGGACTTTGCTCGCGATCTCCTGTCTCGCCTCCGCCGCGATCGTCATGGCGCTGCGCTTTGTGGTCGAGGGCTGAAAAGCAGACGCGTCCATCAAAAGAAAACGGCCCGCCGGGTTTTTCCCGGACGGGCCGCTCCGTCGTCAACCGGTTCAGTGCATGTGAATCAGGAAGTATCCGGCACCGCCGACGAAGATCACTGCGGGGACAGCCCACAACAAGATGACGGGCATGACGTTCTCCTCCATTCCGATTCTATCGGAAGGACCTGGCGGCCCTTCAGTTACTCGGTGCAGACCTTCGTGGTCTTCACGGCGGATTCCGCCTCGACCTTGGTCTTGTACACGCCGTCGCCAACGACCGTGGTGGTGGTCGTGGTCGGCTTGCTGTCGACGACCGTGCACTTCTTCGTGGTCGCGTCGCGCACGATGTAGAACTCCGCGGCGCTCGCGGCCTGGGTGCCAAGGGCGAAAGCGGCGAGAGCGCTGCACAAGATCAGTTTCTTCATGATGTCCTCTCCTCCAGTAGCGTTTCAAGTATCACGCAAACGAGAGCGCGGACCTAAAGTTCCTCTTTTTCCCAATTCCGATGCAGCAGTGGAAAGGCCTCATCGTAACGGCTTTCGAGAAAGAGAGCGAAAAAAAATTGCCGTTAATTCCCGATTGGAACTGAAGGTGACGTTGCATGTTGATCGGCACCATGTTTCAGGAGGTTCAGATGAACAAACGTCTTTTGTTGGCAACCACCGCCTTCGTCGCGATTGCGACTTCGGCCTTCGCCCAGTCTTCGCCGAGCACCTCGACGACCGCGCCGTCGGCGCAGCGTCAGCAGGATTCCACGTCGACTTCGACACCTTCGACAACGAGCTCGCCGGCGGCTTCGACCACCAGCCCGTCGACGTCGAGCGCCGCGCCCAGCAACTCCGCGCAGACCTCGAATCCTTCGTCGACAAATTCGGCCCAGACGCAGCCGCCTTCGTCCCCGAGCCAGAGCGCAGCTGGCCAGGCGCCCAACTCTGGCAACAACACCAGCACCTCGCAGGCCCCGGCATCCTCGAATTCGCCGAGCCAGGCGCAGACGAACACGACCACTCCGCAGTCGAACCAGGCCCAGACTAGCCAGCCTTCCGGCAACTCGACCCAGTCGGCCAACCCGCCGGCGTCGAGCAGCAACCAGGCGCAGCAGAATCAGACCGGTTCGAACTCCACAAACGCCGCGCAGCGGACCAACGATAGGCAGAACAATGCCGACCGGTCTTCGATCAACGTGAACGCGTCGATCAACATCAACGATCAGCAGCGCACCCGCGTCAGCCAGTCGATTGCGCGTCTCGACGTGAGGCCGCTCACCAGCGTGAACTTCTCGGTGTCCGTCGGCACGGTCGTTCCGCGCGACGTGCGCCTGCAGCAGCTGCCGGCCGACGTGGTCGAGATCGTTCCGCAGTACCGCGGCTACGACTTCGTGATCGTAAAGGACGAGATCGTCATCGTGGAGCCGTCCAGCTACAAGATCGTCGCCACGCTGCCGTATTCCGGCAGGTCGACGGCTTCCGCGCCGGCCCGCAGCGAGGAGCGCAAGACCACCTTCAGCGATCGCGACCGCGAGGTGATCCGGAAGCACGCGAGGGCACGGCCGGTCGAGCGTGAGAAGCACGTAACCACCGGTAGTACCGTCCGCACCGAGATCCGGACCGGCGAGCGCGTGCCCGAGGGCGTCGAGGTCGAGACTTTCCCGGAGGAGGTCTATCGCGACGCGCCGACGCTGCGCGAGTATCGGTACATCAACCGCGACAGCCACACCTACATCGTCGAGCCGCGCGAACGCCGCGTCATCGAAGAGATCGACTGATGTCGCTACGCTGACTTCGATGGCCCCCGGTCGTTGCTACCAGGATTGGGGGCCATTGCAGCGGCAGCCCAAGCAACGGTTTGGCTTCGGCGCTAAAACTGGCAAGCAAGACAAGGGCCGCTTTCCGAGCGGCCCTTTCGTTGACAATCTGGGATGAACCGTATGTCCACTCTCGCAAGGCTGACGGCACAGAAAAAACAATTGCTGGCGCGGCTCGGAGCCGATCCGGCCCCGAATGAGCGCGCCGAAATCCAGGCGCTGCTCGCCAAGATCGAAACCGCTCTCAAGCTGCTGGACCCGCAAGGCGCTTCTCTGCCGGACAGGGGTTGACGAGACCCATTAGGCCTATTTTTAAGGTGATGACGACGATGCGCTTGGTTGCCAGCTTGACGGAGGTCTGCCTGGTTCTCGGCAATTTCGGTTCCGCCGAGGCACGTTCCTATCGGAGCGACGCCTTCGACGGCTCGTGGCATCTAATCTTCGAGACGCGATCCGGATCTTGCGACCCAAGCTATAGTTTCGACGTCAACGTCTCGAATGGCAACATTTCTCATCCGAACCTTGTCAGGTTTCGGGGCCGCGTATCGAGGAGCGGCGCGGTGCGGGCCTCCGTGACAGTTCAGGACAAGCATGCCGAGGGCACCGGGAGACTAGACGCGACAAGCGGATCGGGCACGTGGAGCGGATACTCGGGCACCGCCAAGTGCGGGGGGATCTGGAGGGCGACTAAAGCCTAGAAAGCTTCTGAACTATGGAAAAGGGTGGACGCGTCCCGCTCGATAGAAGACTGGGGAATCTGGTTGGCCCCGACTGGCAGACGGCGGCCGAGATTCAAAGAATTTCCGGCGGAGAAACGCTTGAAGTCGCGAAGACACTCGATCGGCTGTGGGAGGCCGGGCTGATCGAGCGGGAGACCCTGGACATAGGCATTGGTGTTCGGCGCAAAGGTGGAGGAGCCCAATTGCGTCGCATCAGATACAGGCGCAAATCCTCGAAGCTGTAGCGATCGGTTTGAGCGTCGTGGGCGGATCTCTACTTCCCTACGAAACGGCTACCGCTCCTGAAGCGCGATGTCTCTATCGATGGAGACACCTTGTTGCTATTGACTCCGTCCCCGGGACGACGGCGTTAAGACGATTTTCAAGCAGCTCGCTTGGAATAAGGCTACCGGAGCGGGAGCGGCTTTTTTGGGAGAGGCGGATTCGAGTCAGCAATCTCAAGTTCGGCGACGCTCAGACACCGACACTTCGTCGCATTCATTTCGCGCGTGTCCAAACAACGTCGACGACCTCTCCGCTCAGCGGACGGATGGTGAGCGTGAGCCGATCTCCTGTGATCGCCACAAAGCGCTTCTGGTCCGTGCCGTTCCAATTCGGGAACGAGCTCCCTGCGACATGAATCGCGATGCTGTGGTCCGCCTCGTTCACCGAGTATGTTCCGAAGTAGGTCTGGGTCCCGTTCGCCGTAACCGTGTTCTCTTCGGCAGTGCCCTGCCAAAGCGCGCTGCTGGCGTTTTTCGCGCGATCCGACCGCATGACCGTGATGACGTACCGCCCGCCAGCGTCGAAGACGGCCATGCCCGCCGGGCTCGCTCCGAACTGCTGCAATGTGGTGCCATCGTTCTTCTTCTGCTCCCAAGAGACCGCCATCCATGTTCCGACGAGTTCGTCCTTCAGGGTTGATTGCTGCCCCCAGGCTCCGTCCGCTGGAAGAGACAATCCCAGCGCCGCGATGACGCAAAAGCTAAGGATCCAACGGTGTTTCATATCGCGTTCTCCGTTTCTGCCTCGGAAATGCTGCCCGCAAATCCGGGCCGACGGTAGCGCGTCGCCGCACTGTGTTGTGATCGCGCGGCTTGAGCGGCGATCAACCGGGCACGGGACCTGCGGCGGATCGGCTTGTCGGCGCGAGGTCGGCAGGGCGTGCTCGGCCCGCATCTCTCGCCCGTCGGCGTTCCGAAAGAAACCGCGTCAGCCACCCGAGAAGGTCGGCGGTCCGGCGATGCTGCGCGTCGTGGATAATGCGGTCGAGATCCTGAAATAGATTGGTTTGGTCCTGCATTGCCTACTGCGTTCGGAGGGAAGCGTCTCAGGGATTCGATACAAGACGAGAGACGGGCTTTTTCGGATGGTCAGTCAGCGACCCATCACGGCCCGGATCGCGACGCCGATCACGAACGCGGACAGGACGGTCGACGCGATGGGATATTTCGTGTTGTCCACGGCTAGTGCGACGCTTCGAGCTTCCGCATCTCTTGCAGGCGGGCGAGGCAATAGTCGCGATAAAGAACTTCGATGAATGTCCACATGACCAAATCCCCATCCGATCTAATGCGAACAGGGTGCTCCCGTTCGGTTTCAGCAGTGTGTCGCGACCGCGGGAAATGGTTTCCCCGTTCGGCTGGCCGGCGGCTATCGACCCGACCCCGCGCGAACCCTCGAGCTACTGAAGTCCGAGCCGCACGCTGCTGCACCTCCGGCGGAACCGTTAGGCCCAGGCGGCGCGCAGCGCGCATGTCCACGACAAGGCTCGGGCAACACAGGGACTCGATCGGCAACTCGTTTGCGGAACGGCCCTCGAGGAGACGGCAGGCTTGCCCCGCCATGCGGTGGGCAGCTTGCCCAAGCGATGTTCCGTAGCTCAGAAGGCCTCCGGCGCCGGCCTGTTCCAGCGCAACCAAGGCCGGCAGGTTCTGCGCCAGAGCACGCTCCGCGATCTGGACGGCATGAACGCCGATGATCGGGTTTTCCAGCGCCACGAGAGCTTGCGTGCCATCTTGGCCCATCCTGGCGAAGGCCGTCTGCAGATCGGGTTCAGGCCCGACGACACGCAGGTCGATTGCGTGCAGACCGGCTTCCCGCGCGGCGCGCGTGCCGGCATTGCGAAGGCAATCGGAGACGGCTGCGTCGGACAGATAGGCGATCCTTGTCAGGTCAGGCTTGATCGCGCGGAGCAGCGCGATCTGGGCCGCCGCATGGCCGTCGTCAAAGGTCGTAACGCCTGTCATGTTTGCCAAAGGGTCGCCCGAAGGACGCGCGAGCTCGTCCCCGGCCGGCTGTACGACCACCGCAAAGACGATCGGAATCGCGGCCGTGGCAGCTCTCTCTGCGCGCGCGGTCACTGCGCCGACCGCTGCAATCAGATCGACGCGGAGCCGCACCATGTCCTGCGCGTATCCGGCGAGTTTCGTCGAGTCCCCGTATGCGATCCGTTCATGGAATACGACGTTTTCGCCCTCGACCAAACCGTGCTCGCGCATGCCTTCCTTGAGCCAATGGCTCGGCGAACTCCGCGGACAGTTCGATCACTTCCCGACCTGGCGCACCAGCCAGCAGTCGGTGTGGGATATCCGCAAGCGCTTCCAGTGGTGCCAAGTCGCCATCTGGGCTGACGATCTGCCCCCCGACGCTCCCGAATATGGCGACCTCGAGCTCTATCTCGCGAGCCAGAACGCGGGACAAAAACTTAGCGTTCCCGGCATCCGCCACTAGCCGCACAGAATCGCTTGTACAAGCTTGGTTTCCGAGGAGTTCAATTTGGCAACGCGACGCGAAATCCTTCAGGTCGGCGTAGCAGCCGCAACGCTGGCCGCTGCGAACGGCCTCGGACAACTGGGCCGCGTTACTGCCCAGCAACGGCTGACTGAAGCCGAACTCCTCAGGTTCGAACCGATGGGCAACATTACCCTACTGCACATCGCCGATCTGCATGGTCAGTTGATGCCAGCTTACTTGCGCGAGCCTTCGATCAACGTCGGCGCAGGCAGCGTCATGGGCTTGCCGGAAGGGGCGAAAGCAAAGGACCTTCTGTCTCATTTCGGCATCCCGGCCGGCTCAGGTGCCGCCCACGCGTTGACTTCGGAAGATTTTGAGCAACTGGCAAATGCCTACGGCCGGATCGGCGGCCTCGACCGCACGGCGACCGTGGTCAAGTCCGCTCGTGCCGAGCGCGGCGCCGAGCGGGTTCTGCTGCTTGACGGCGGCGACACTTGGCAGGGCTCGCTGACCTCCTACAGGACGCGCGGGCAGGACATGGTCGAATACCTCAAGCTGCTCAAGCCCGACGCCATGACCGGCCACTGGGAATTCACGCATGGCGAGGCCCGAGTCAAGGAATTGGTCGAAGCGCTGGGCTGTCCGTTCCTTGCCCAGAATATGCGCGACAATGAGTGGCAGGATCCGGTGTTCGAGGCCTATTCCGTGATCGAACGTGGCGGCATCAGAATTGCCGTCATCGGTCAGGCGTTTCCGTTCACCGGGCTCGGCATTCCGCGCAGGCTGATTCCCAACTGGAGTTTCGGCATTCGCGAGGAAGACCTGCAGGCCACCGTCCTCAAGACCAGGCAGCAAGGGGCCGCGCTGGTCGTCCTGCTCTCGCATAACGGGTTTGGCATCGACCGTAAGCTCGCTAGACGGGTCGAGGGTATCGACGTGATCCTGACTGCCCATACGCATGATCCGTGGCCGCAGGTCGTCCGGGTCGGCAAAACGCTGCTAGTGGCTGGCGGCAGCCACGGCAAATTCCTCGCCCGCCTCGATCTCGATGTGCGCGGCGGCCGCGTAGAGGGTTATCTGTTCAAGCTGATCCCGCTGTTCTCGGACGTGATCCGTCCCGACCTCGAGGTGCAAGCGCAGATTGCGAAGGTTCGCGCGCCGTTCGCGGCGGAGCTTGCCCGCGTGGTAGGCCGCTCGGATAGCCTTCTCTACCGGCGTGGTCGCTTCGACTGCAGCGCCGACGACATGATCTGTGCCGCACTGCTCGAGGAGCGCGACGCCGAGATCGCGCTTTTCGCCAGGCTTCTGGTGGGGGACGAGCCTCTTGCCCGGCGCGCCGATCACTGTTGAGGACATCCACAACATGACTTCGATCGCCTATCCCGAAGTCTGCCGCGCGCCGCTGACTGGCGAACGCTTGAAGAATATCATGGAGGACGTTGCCGACAACCTGTTCCATCCTGATCCCTACTACCAGCAGGGCGGCGACATGATCCGCTGTGGCGGCGTCGGGTATTCCATTGATCGGCGCAAGCCGATCGGACAGCGGATCTCGGACATGGTGATCTTGAAGACCGGTAAGCCGATCGAATCCTCCCGCGACTACATGGTTGCAAGCTGGGGCTGCACGGGCGACGCGGTCGAGGGACCCCCTATCTGGGATCTGGTTGAGCGATATGTCGCGCGCAAGAGGGTCGTCACCGCATCGTCTGTTTCAGCGATATCAGTTGTCGACAGATAGGCGGCAAGCCTCTCCCTTTGCCGACCCGGACCGAGTTGATAACCTCACTTGGGCGCGCCGAGCTTTTTGAGCCGACGCAAGTCGCTTGCGGCCTCCGAGAGCAGCCACTCGCGGAACGTCACGATCTTCGGCAGGTTCGCGGTCGCCTTGGGGCAGAGAATCCAGTAGGTCTTCGACAGCGGAAGCGACAACGGAAACGGCCGCACCAGATGGCGGTTGACGAGGTCCCATGCCGCCAGAGCGGTACGCGCCAGCGCGATGCCTTGTCCGTTGATTGCGGCGTCGATCACCATGCTAGCGCGGTTGAGGACTGGGCCGTGAGTCGCGGCGGCATCATCAAGTCCGGCTTCCTGAAGCCAATTCTTCCAGTCGGCGCGACTGTCCATGTGGATCAGTGGAAACTTCAGGATGTCGGCGGGTTTGCTCAAGCGTCGTTTGCCGGACAGCAGCTTCGGGCTGCAGACGGCAAAAAGCTGTTCAGGGCTCAGCCGCACCGCGTCCAGCCCTGGCCAGTTGCCGTCGCCATGGCGGACCGCAAGGTCGACCTCCTCCCGCGCGAAGTCCACGTGATGCAGCGTGGCGGAAACCCGCAGGTCGATGCCGCTGTGCGCCTCCGCAAAATGGCCGAGCCGGTGCACCAGCCATTTGGCGGCGAAGTCTGGTGAGGTCGAGACGGTGAGCACGCCTGCATTCTGCCGCTGCAAGAGCCGCTCGGTGCCGATGGCGATGCGGTCGAGCGCGTCGCGCACCACCGTGAGATAATCGCGACCGGCCTCGGTGATGATCAACCGCTGCCGCTCGCGGTTGAACAGCTTGAGCGCAAGCTCCGTCTCCAGCGCTTTCACTTGATGGCTTACCGCGCCTTGGGTCACACAAAGCTCTTCGGCCGCGCGCGTAAAACTCTCGTGGCGCGCAGCGGCCTCGAAAGCCTTCAGGGCATTGAGCGGCGGCAGGCGTGGGCGCATCGAACCGACTTCATGAGAAAAACTAAGGCAGGCAGGAGAAACGATGCTTTGCGGGGAAGCATCCCGCAGCATTATTGAACAGCTCCAGCGCAGCGTTTCAAGCCATTTGGAGCTATCTATGTCCATCCTGCTGACCGTCCCCCGGTCGATCCCTCCCGTGCCGGCGACGAACCCGGCCACCCCGCTTCATCAATTCAGCTCAGGAATCAAGCCAGCCGTTCGGCGGCAGGGATGGTGGAGCTGGCTCGACCGGCAGCACGAACGCAGAGGCCTGCGCGAGATTGCCGATAACCCGCATCTGCTCAAGGATCTGGGACTAACTCGCGAACAGGCGCTGTGTGAGGCTACCAAGCCGTTCTGGCTCTGGTTCATGCTCTAACCCAGAGGAGAAAAACGGATGTCTGACCCGATCGTCTACGGTTTTCCACGCAGCACTTTTGTGAACATCGTTCGCCTAATCCTGACTCACAAGGGCGTAGCCTACCAATTCCATGACCTCGAGCCGGTGATGGGGAAGCCCGATCACCTGGCGCTACACCCGTTCAATCGCGTACCGATCCTCAGGCATGACGATCTCACCGTCTATGAAACGAGTGCAATCGCCGCCTATGTCGACGAGGCCTTTGGCGGCGTGTCACTGACGCCGAAAGACATCAAAGCGCGGGCGCGTATGAACCAGTGGATCAGCGCGGTCAATAACTACTACTACCCCTATATGATCTACCACGTGACGCATGAGCGTCTGGTTTTCCCGGAGCTGGGAATTGCCTCTGACGAGAAAGTCGTCGCGCATGCGCTGCCAAAAGTCGAGACGGCGCTTTCGGTCGCCGAGCGCCAGCTTGCGCACGGCAAGGACTTCTTGCTCGGCGACGAGCTCTCGATCGCGGATTTCTACCTGCTGCCGAGCACGTTTGCCTTCAGCCTCACGGCCGAGGGGCAGTCGATGTATCCCAAGTTCCCGGCCTTCTGCCGCTGGCGGGAGCGCATGGACCATTTGCCGGAGACACAAAGGCTGCGCGCGTCCGTGCAACGCTTGCCGATCGAACACGCACGCGAATGGGCCACTTCGCACCGGCCGAAATACTGACCATTTCGGCTGGCGCGCGGCGCTAACGATAGAAGCCGCTTCGTCAACCAGAGCCGTCGCCGGCTATGGAGGCCGGCCAGAAAGCCCCGAGTACGGCGGCGCTGGTCCCGCCATGCTAAACGCGACCAGCACCAAGCGGAGGTGAACGCTACGCGACCCTCGGCAGAGGCAGTTGGGCGACGCCCGGCACCACTTCCTTGATGCGAATATTGCGGAATTGCACCTTCGAACCATCATGATGGTTTTGCAGTGCGATATGGCCGCGAAGCGAGCGCGGGTTCGGGTCCGTGTAGTCGTTCACAAGCACATCATTCAGCGTCACTTTGATGCGGTTGCCGATGGCTTCGATCACGAACGTGTTCCACTGCCACGGGCCCTTCGCAACATCTGTGCGGGTCGGGGCGCTGATGTTGTAGATTGCGCCGGTGCTCCGTAAGGGATCATTCTCCTTCTGCGCCTCGGAATTAAATCCGCGCGGATCGATCTGGATTTCGTAGCTCTGGTCGATGGCCGCCATCCAATCGTTCGGATTCGAACTGTTCAGGTTCGGCACGCGGATGAAAACACCGGAGTTGTCGGTGCGGCTCGCGTTCTGCCATTCGAGCTCGAGCACGAAGTCCGAGAAGCTTTCACGCGTGTACCACAGCAGCCCGGATCCGCCGACGGACTCGAGAATGTCGAACACCTGAAGGAAGCTTCCGACGCCCGACATCTGCCAATCGGCCAAACTTCCGGTGTAGAGCGATTTGAACTGCACCGACGGGGCCGGCGTCAGTGCGGCAACGACGGCCGCGCTGGTCTCACGCGCGAGCGCCAGGCCCGTCAGGGACGGGTTGGCCGAGCCGAGGGTGGGGAACAAGGCAGGACCGGCAACGTAGGTGTTCGAGATGTGATGGAAGCGTCCGACGGGGTCCGTAATCGACATCGCCGGATCATCGCCCATCCACAGCGTGCCCCCTTCATGATGGGTGTTGCCCAACTGATCCTTCGTGACGGCAAACGGATCGGGGGGCGGAACGCCTTGCCAGCCGCCGTTGTACAAATACTGGACGTCGCCGGCGCTCTTGCCGAGGCGACCAGCCAACTCGACAGCCGCTGCGGCGAGCTTTCTCCAAGCGGCGTAGTCGTTCGGCGTGGGCGTGAAATTGACCCAAGCGCGGGCGCTCAAACCATCGCTCTGAAGCGGATCGGCTCCGTTCGTTAGGTTCACGAAGCTGGTCGTGCTGCCTGGTCCGCTGCGCTTGTCCCCGTCCATTTCTCCGAGGCCTCGGAAGACGATTGCCACCCAATCGGGGTCCTCGTTCGAAAGCAGGTTCCGCAAGAGGTCGATGTCGGGCACCATCGTCCACATCGTCGCTTCCGGGTTCTGTCCCCTCTCCGCCGATGCGAGCACCTGAAAATGATAGCGGCGCTTGCTTCCGTCAGGGTTTGTGATCTCGCCACGAACGATCGCGCCGGCCTGTTCGAGCGTTGTGAGCGCGCCGAGCCCGAGGGCGCTACGCTTGACGCGCACCGTGAGATTGGTGCGCAGATGGGCCATGAAATTGGCGCCCATGCTGAACGGGCCGCGAGTGACCGGAAACGACTCAAGGGCCAACCGCGTCGACTCGATGGTGCCCACCGCTAGGACCACCTGACAATCGGTACTGAGATTGTTCGGAGCGGAAAGCGACCGGAATTGACCATTATAGGTCAGATCGATCCCGCTGACCCTGCCTCCGGCGGTCTGCAAGCGTATGACGTGACACCGGGGAACGAGGAAGAAGCGGCGCCGCGAATTGTCATTCAGCGTCCAGCGCTTGGCGATGTCGTCGCGGATGCTTTCGAGCAGCATGGGTCCGCTGCTGAACTTGTCGAACGAAAAGAGCCCGGGGCCCGGCGCGTTCGCCTGCACCGCGATCGGAGCTTCTTCGACTAGATCCAAGCTCAGGTCAGGCAGAATCACGTTCGTACCTGCAGCAACGGCTCCCAACTGGGCATTGACCGCCGTGTTGAGGGGACCGGATAGGTAATCTGCCTTGTCCTGTACGCCGATCTCTCGCTCCACATCCGGGTAGTTCGCGTTCAGAAAATCGCGCGCGCCTTTCGGCCACGCATTGAGGTCGGCCGGCATCAGCCGCGGCGACCAACCTCCCCAGAATAGTGAGCGGCCACCCGGGCAGTAAGCCAGTCCGGTGAACGGCTCGTTGCTATGCCAAGGAATGCCCCATACGCCATTGCGCGCGCCTGGATCCTGATTGTTGGCCGTGACCAGCGCGCTATCAGGCGGATTCAGGCCGAGATGCGGCATGTTCTGCACGTGCGTCGGCGCAAGATAGCCGCCCGCGTCCAGGAGCAGCACCCGCAAATTCTGGTCCGCGCCGGCGCGGTAGATTTTGCTGGCAGCGTAAGCGCCGAACATTCCGGCGCCGATGACGACGACATCAAATGGCCGGCCGCCATTGTTCACGGCTTCGTCGTACGTGCTGCACACATACCTGCCGAGCAGATCACGCGTGAATTCTGTGTCCTGGATATCGACTGGAGTCGAGGGGTCATTTCGCAGAAAGGTCAGCATCGGAGAGCTCCTTTCGAGGCGTTGTTGAAGCAGCCATGAGGCGCATGGCCTGGATAGCCGCAAAGACCTGGCCCGCAAGCGCGGCCAAGAACAAGAATATGAGAAGCTGGCGGCCGGTTATATGAGCCGGTTCACACGCACAGCGCGAATTGGCTCGGCTCGACGGAGGCCGGACGGCCCTTCGGAACTGCAGGTAGTGCAGAAAACTATCTGACCTCGCCATAGGCCAGATCATCGAACAGAGTCACGCTGTCCGCCTTGGTCCACAAGCCAATCATGCCAGCGTCAGCGATCGTAGTGTCCTCCACCTCGAAGATCGGCTTTCCGTCATAGGTTACCTTGAACCGACTTCCCGTGAAGTCGCAACGCAGCACGTGCCATTGCCCGGACGCCACCGGCGTACTGACGCCATAGCCGCCCTTGCGCCCGACAATATCCAGCGAGGTACGAACGCCTTTGATGGTCTTATAGAGCACCACGTTGTCCTCCAGCGCGTTGGCTCGCACGACATAGTAGTTGTCGGCATCTTTCGCGCGCCAGATGATTCCCGCTGCGCGATCCTCTGAGCCGGCGATGGCCTTGAATTTGACCTCCACGAAGCCGTCACGGAAACTGGAATCATTCTTGATGGCTACCGGGAAGGTCGCCCGCCCGGATTGCTTGAGCACGTTCGGCTTGCTCGGCGCCGTGGCGTCGGCCTCAACCGTCCATTTCGGTTGCCCCCGGCCGGTCTTTGTCAAAGTCCATCCTTCCAGCGGCATTCCGACAGGAGTGCTGTCAAAGTTCAGGGTGTTGGCCACGGCGTTACCTCCCAGCAAGAAAACCAGCATGGCCGTCAAGGCAAACTTCGCCCGCGCAAAGAATCTGCGCGGAGGGACATATGGGCAGATCATCGATTTGCGCATCATTACATCCTGTCTTTAAGCCCATTCTTTACGAACCAAGCCCATCCCGGCGAGTTGATGCAGACCTCCAGTGAGGAAGGGAGACCATCATGAGAAATTCAGCAGCGGCAGCCCTGTTGTCCTCTGTCGTACTGGCGTTCGCATTCAGTGAAGGCGCGGCACAAGCGCAGTCCACCCCTGTCCAGCAACCTCAGTCGCCCCAGCAGTCGGAACAATCCCGCGAGCAGGATCGCAGCCACGCGGAAGACGTCACGATCGGACGCGACTGGAAGGCTCAGGGCGGCGAAGCCGATCACACCGGCCAAGTCGCGCCGAACGAGGACCATCAGACGGTCGGCCGCGATTGGCGCGCTCGTCCGGACGACAAGGATCGGCAATAGGCGACCTGGCCAGACTTGCGATGTCGAGCGTGCGGCCGAAGAAACGATCGCCGCACGTCGCTCCACCGCCTGACCATTCTCAAGCGCCACACGCATGGTCACTCCTCACTTAAGCCCGGTGAGCACCCAATCCGGCTGAAGGATCGGATAGGCGATCAGCCCGACCACGGCCGTGACCGCAATCATCATGGGATTGCTGACCTTCCAGCGGAACAGCACGGCCAGCGACACGATCCCGATGAGCGCGGTCAACCAGTCGCCGATCGCGATCTTGCCGAGCAGGAAGCTCGCACCCAGAATGGTCCCTATTGCTGCCGCATAGGCGCCCTTCACAAACCCCTGCACGTTCGGATTCTTGCGATGGCGCGCCAGCAATGGCGCCACGATCAGGACAAGCAGGAAAGACGGAAGGAAGATGCCGACCGTCGAGATCAGCGATCCCCAGAAGCCCGCCACCAGATAGCCGACGAAGGTCGCCGTGATCACGACCGGCCCAGGGCTCATCATGCCGATCGCGACGGCCACCAGGAATTCGCGCTCGTTGAGCCAGCCATATTGCTGCACCAGCCCCTGCTCGAGGAAGGGAACGATGACCAGGCCACTGCCGAAGGTGAGCGAACCCGCCTTGAGGAAGAACAGCAGCAGCTTGCCCAACGTGGAGCCGGTCGCGGCTGGCACGGCCGCGGGTGCCGCTGCGGGGATCAGTGCAAGCTGCATTGCGACGGCCGGACGCCTGATGTGGCCGTAGTAGACGATACCCACGATGCCGGCCCCTATGAACAGCAGGGCGACCTCCGCCTTCAGAATGACTGTGACGGCCAGACAGACCGCGGCGATTACCCACTGCAGCCAGTCTTCCATGCCGAGCTTCGCGAGGCGGTAGCAGGAATGCAGGATCAGGGCGATCACGGCAGGGCTGACGCCATAGAAGATACCCGTGACAGCCCTGAGATCTCCAAGGTGGACGAAGAGCGCGCCGAGGGCCGCAACGATGACGAAATTCGGCAGGATGAACGCCCAGCCCCCGGCCCACGCCCCCCAAAAGCCGCAGCGCAAATAGGCGATAAAGATGCCGACCTGAATGGCGAGCGGCCCAGGAAGCGATTGGCAAATGGCGATGGTCTCGCGCATCTGCTCCTTGGTGAGCCACTTCTTGTCGTCGACGAGCTCGCGCTCCATCTGGCCGACCAACGCCACCGGTCCACCGAAACCAAGAAAGCCCAGTCGCAGGAAATAGCGCACCATCTCACCCATCCTTCTGCGCTCGGTGCTTGTCGTTGTCGTCGTCATCACTTCTCCCCGTCCCCGTGATATGCGGGCTGCAAAATTCCATCGAGCGAGCCGCCGAGCCCCATCGGCGTCAATTCGATCCGGTCACCGACCCTCGTCACTTGGAAGCAACCATCGTCCATTTCTCCGAGGTAAAGACAAAGTTCGTCCTTCTCGACGATCCATTTGCCGACCTTCTTCACGCCCATCGAGAAGCTCCGAAGCGTACCGTCCGGCTCATAAACAAAACGATAGTGACCTCGTCCGTGAGTTGCTTCCCCGGAAAAGCCGGCTCGAATCTGTGTACCGGTCAGCTTCCGAGCGCCTTCGGCGGCGACAAAGCCGGCATCGAGGGTGCCAGTCCCCCGATGCCGGTAGCGAGTGCCGCGATGAGACACCTCGCAAGTTGGCCTTTCGAAGCCGGCATCCTCACTTCTTGCAGGCCTTCAAACACATCTGGTACTCGGTCTTGCAGGCCGGGCCGGCGTAGTTCTTCATACAAGCCGCGCGCTGTTCGGCGCAGACCTTGCAGGATTGCGCGCGAGCCGCCTCTGAGGCAGCAAGCAGACCGGCCAGCGCGAAAACGGCGACAGCAAAGTTTCTCATCTCGCTCACCTCGACTCTCCTCAGCCTTCCCTAGCGTATTGATCATAGAGCGCGGCAGCGTTGTCCCAGCGAATAGCCTCCATGTAGATGTCGACGTAGCGGGCAGCCGCCGCACCGAAGTCCATGTGATAGGCATGCTCGTACATGTCGAGAACCAGCACGGGACGGCCGCCGGCGAGCGTCGTCGTATGATCGGCCGCCCACTGGTTGACGAGCCGCTTGTTCCGGGGGGAATAGGAAAGGATGACCCAACCCGAACCACCACCCTCCGCCTTGCCCATCGCCGCGAACTCCGTGCGCCATCGCTCGATACTGCCGAAGTCGCGTGCAATCGCATCGGCGAGAGCGCCGCCCGGCTTGCTCGCGCCACCGAGACCGTCAAAGTAGATCTCATGCAAGATCATCGAATTGGCCGCGATCAGCTCTTCGCGTTTCAGGCCGTTGATGACGAAGTTCGGCGCCTTGGCGAAGTCCAACTCGGCGAGTTGGGCGCCGATCGCGTTTAGCCGCTTCACCGCGCCGCCGTAGTTGTTCTCATAGTGGCTGACGAGCACCTTTTCAGAGATGCCGCCGATCGATTTCGGATCGAACGGCAGCGGCTTAATTTCGTAGGGCATTATAGGCAACTCCTTCGCTCAATCTGTGGCTCAACTCTTCGTACTAGCGGTCTTGTCGAGCGCGGCGCGCAGGCCCTCGGCGAGCTTCAAGGCGTCGTCGTTCGCCCAGAAGTGCATGAAGAACAGCCGCGGCTGCTCATCCAGCATGTGGCTGTGCAGCGCGGTCACCTCGATGCCGTGGGTCCGCAGCGCCAGGATGACCGGATTGACCTCCTCGCCGGTCAACACGAAGTCGCCCGTGATGGCGGCCTTCCCGCCGCCCGTCGGCTGGAAGTTGATGCCAATCGCGACACCCATCGGGCCGACGGGGGTCAACGGCATGCCGTCCTGCGTGATCGGGTCTCGCCGCTTGACGTTGAACTGATAGACGCCGCCGTTGGCCTGACCCTTTACGCCGATGATCTGGTCGAGCTTCGCGGTGTCGAGATCGACGGCGGGCGGCGGGCTCGCCGGCGCAGCGACCGTCAGCGGCGTTTTGCTCTCGGCCAGCGCGTCGTGGATGGCCGAGGCCAGCTTGACGGGGTCGCCATGGCCGGCGACGTGCATGTAGAAGGTTGCAGGGCTCGCCCGCAGCAGATGATTGTGCACGGCCGTGATCTCGAGACCGCTGGCAATCATCTTCGCCATTACGGGGTTGATCTCGGTCTCAAGCAACACAAGGTCGCCCATGACCATCGCGCCGCCGTGGCCTGGTTTGAACGCGACCCAGCCGCCGAGCGCCAGCGCCGGTTTTATCGACACGCCATCCAGCGTCACGGAAAGATCGGTACGAGGGAAGCCATAGCGGTGGACATCGTCCGAGACGGCGGGTTTGCGCCCCAGCGTCTCGTCGACCTTCTGCCAGTCGACGCTCTGCGCACGTGCCGCCGAAACAAAGGAGCCGGGACCAGATGCGAGGATGCATGCGCCGAGCGCGATCAAAGCGTGAATTGTTCGTTTCATCGTACTGCTCCTCGAACTCAGTTTCGCTCTTTGATCTGGCCGCGGCTGTCGACGACAAGCGTTACCGGCTTGCCGTCTTTCACCGCCTTGGCGGTGGTGCCTTCGGCCGTCGATTTGACGTCTTTCACCTGCGAGTAGCCGGCCGCCTGGATCTTGGCGATCAGCTCCTCTTGGGTCAGGGCATGAGCGGGCGAGAGGGCCGCCGCAAGCGCCACGAAAAGCACTGCCCGATAGATCATCGATGTTCGCATAACTGATCTCCTGGTTTGTCCCTGCCCCAGAAGTCATCAGGCCTTCGGCCTTACCTGCCCTTGTTGGTCGGCTAGTTTTGCAATTGCTTGGTCGCGTCGCGGCACCATCGGTGGAACGCGTCGTCGAACTGGAGATCCGCGTTCAACTTGCAACAGAGCTTGGCCGCGGTGCTTTCGCTGAGCTTCTTGCTCTTTTTGACAGACCACGACGGCGGATTGGCCCGTCACGCGAGAGGCCCACTCCTGGACGTCGAGATGCGAGCGCCGCCCGGCGTCCGGAATCAGGCGCGGGTCGGCTGAAAAATCCTGGTCGATGGGCACATCGACGAGCGTCCGCGCGGCCGACGGACCTACCAATCGGGACACCTTATCGGGTGAAATGGAGGAGTACGATGCTGACATGCTGCGCCCTTGGTGATCAGGACGCGATTCTTGGGCATGACGCCTCGCGGGGAGATCGCAAATCCCCGTCACGCAAATAGAACCCCTGATCCTCGAGCTGTCAACCCGCGTCCGCTCGGTGCTCCCCGAAACCATCGATGGACCGTCACGAAGATTTCATCGTCCGATTGGAACGGATCCGATATCGCCTCTGAGGCAACCTCCCCATCGGAAAACCGCAGCTTGAAGTATCCACGCGGTCTCACGTAGACTGTCGGTCCGGGACCAAGCAGACTCCCGGCGAGACTTCGGTCCAAGTTCTGCGCAGCACGCAACACGTGGAGCTTGCGCATGGATATCGAAAGACACCCCTCTCCTCGTCGTACCGTCGCCATCCTCTCGCGAGGAGATGCCGCCGCGCGCCGAGATGCCACCTCGAAGAACGGCCGCTTCGTGGACGTCTTCGACGCCCTCGCAACCGTTGGCGTCGAAGGGCGTCCTGCGATCTACGACGAAAGCTTCGCCGATGCAGTCCGCGAGCAACTGCTCGCGGTGGACGGCGTGCTGGTCTGGGTCAACCCGATTCAAGACGGCCGGAACCGCGCCGGCCTCGACGCCCTGTTGCGCGACGTCGCCGCGCAGGGCGTGTGGGTGAGCGCTCATCCGGACGTCATCCTCAAGATGGGCACCAAGGAGGTCCTCTATCGCACTCGCTCGATGGGCTGGGGATCGGACACGGCGCTCTATCAGACCGCCGCCGCGATGCGCGCCGAGCTGCCTGCACGGCTCGCCGCCGGTCCGCGCGTGATCAAACGCAACCGGGGCAACGGCGGCCAAGGCGTCTGGAAGGTCGAGAAGCTGCCGGCCTCCTCCATGATCAAGGTCCTGGACGCCACCAAGGACACGCCCGAGGACCTCACGCTCGATGATTTCCTTCGTCGCTGCGCGGAGTATTTCGAAAGCGGCAGCGTGATCGACCAGGCGTTCCAGCCTCGCCTGAGCGAGGGTGTGGTGCGCTGCTACATGGCTGGTGACCGCTGCGCCGGCTTCGGCCATCACAAGGTTAAAGCCCTTGTCGACTCGCCTGCCGCGCGTTCAGAGGCCGGACCGCGGCTCTACTGCTCGAACGCGGACCCGCGCTTTCAGCGGCTGCGGCGGCTGATGGAAGACGAGTGGACGCCGCAGCTAATTTCGCTGCTGGAGATCGCAGGCGGTGACCTGCCCGCGATCTGGGACGCCGACTTCATGCTCGGGCCGGTCCAGGCCGATGGGACGGACAGCTACGTGCTTGGCGAGATCAATGTCAGCTCGGTGCATCCCTATCCGAGCGAGGCCCCGATGGAGATCGCCCGGCGGGTTGCCGACCGGCTGCAGCTCAAGCTCTGACGCATGTTGACGGTCAGAGGGCTCAAGCGCCTGCACCTCTCCGTATCATTTGACCTGCCGGACGGCGAATGCGTCGCCCTGCAGGGGCCGTCCGGAGTCGGGAAGACCTTGCTGCTCCGCTCCATCGCGGATCTCGATCCCAACGAAGGAACGGTCAAGCTGGACGGCATGCTCAGAGAGGCGATGCCCGCCCCGGCATGGCGAAGGCGGGTGACCTACCTCGCCGCCGAGCCGGGCTGGTGGTCCGACACCGTGCAGGATCACTTCGCCGCCTGGGAGGATGCCCTTCCGCTGGTCGCGCGACTGGGCTTGCCGGACGACTGCGGAGCGTGGTCGATCCAAAGACTTTCGACCGGCGAGAGATTGCGGTTGGGACTTGCGCGGGCGCTCATGCTGCGATCACGGGTGCTTCTGCTGGACGAGCCGACCTCGGCCCTCGACCCGGCAGCCGCTGCGGCCGTGGAAGGTGTGATTGCCGAACGCATCTCGGATGGAACGAGTGTCCTCTGGACGACTCACGACGGCGCCCAAGCCCGCCGGGTCGGGGCCAGGATTTTTGTGATGAGAGCCGACGGCGGGATCGAGGAAAACCGGCCGTGACCTACATCCAGCTTTCGTACGGCGACCTGCTCCTACCCGCGCTCCTTGTCGTCATGGACGGCGTCTTCTCGCTTGTTCTCCGCCTCAAGCTTGAGAAGCAATTGGCTGTTGCGACCGTGCGCATGGTGGTCCAGCTCGTCCTCGTCGGATACGTGCTGACGTTCCTGTTTGCTGCGGTGTCCCCGCTCTGGACCGCTCTCGCCGCCCTGATCATGGTCCTGTTCGCCTCGTGGGAGATCGTCGCGCGGCAGAAGCGGCGCCTTCAGGGCGTTTGGAAGTACGGCCTGGGCGCGGGATGCACGCTGCTCGCCGCGGGGACGGTCACGATGTTCGCACTCCTGACCGAGCTACGACCCGATCCCTGGTATCATCCGCGCTATGCGCTGCCATTGCTGGGCATGATGCTGGGCAACACCATGACCGGAACAAGCCTGGGCCTGGACGTGCTGACGAACAGCCTGGTGCGCGAACGAGCCGGCGTGGAAGCTTGTCTTGCGCTGGGTGGCACCCGACACCAAGCCCTGCTGCCGGTCATACGGGACGCCTTGAGAAGCGGCTTCATGCCGATCATGAACAGTATGGCGGCGATCGGCCTCGTTTCCTTGCCAGGGATGATGACCGGCCAGATCCTTGCCGGCGTCGAGCCTGTGGATGCGGTCAAATATCAATTGCTGATTATGTTCCTGATCGCCGGTGGGACTGGACTCGGAACGTTGGCTGCTGTCCTGGGCGGCGCACGCCTGCTCACTGACCATAGACATCGGTTGCGTCTGGATCGCCTCGCCGCGGAAAAGTCCGCTTGAACCCGCTGGACGTTCAACTCTTGAACGCGGGCTCGCGGCAGACGCGATCCGCGTGAGGCTCAGCGATCCGTGCCCGCTTCGGTTCTCCTCATAAAAGATGAAGCCCTTATCCGAATGATGTTGGTCGAGATGATCAAAGAGGCTGGGCATTCGGTCGTTACGGAAGCAGGCGACGTCAAGAAGGGCGCTGCCCCTTGCAACTCACGCGGACTTTGATCTCGCCATATTGGATATAAACTTAGGCGGCGGCGCCGACTGGCTCTCAGGAGAAGCACAAAAAGCATGAGATGTACGCACAGTAAGAAGGGCACGTAAACAGTCGGAATGTAAAACGTGGCGCCGAGTGCCGAGGGAAAAAAGTTCGCATCAAAGAGGCCTTTGTAGAAGGCGAACAGAAGGTCTGCGGCCCCCCACAGGTTAAAGATCCAAAGCGCGGCGTATCCCGCGCGCTTACGCAAGAGCATTAAGGCCACCCAAGCGAGTATGACTGCAAAAAGGTCACCGAACGCACTGGCCACTGCGAAGGATCGGGGCAGCGATCCCGCAACGCCAGGAACAAGGAACGATGCACCGACGAAGCGAAATACATTAGGGTCTGTACCTAATTAGCGAACTTTGATTCCCTCGCACCGAATTGATTCGGTGCGGGGGAGTTGGATGCGCAAAGG